>CAYZHB010000161.1:0-5918 GCA_964478245.1 uncultured Desulfobacterales bacterium
GATTTTATGATGTCGGTCACCTCGGAGCAGCCCGGGATGGGCTGCGAGACTGAGGCAGAGGAAGTTCCCCGCCACCTGCCCATGGCATAGAACAAATTAGCCGTGGCTGGTTATCAATTATCCCTTTACATTTTAGGAAAAACCAGTATAATATATATTTTTTATTGAAGGCGTTAACCATTGAATGGCACATATCTGAAACCATATTGAGGCAAGAAAAATGAAACAGGAAGATCTGGATTTTTTCAGGGAACTGCTGACGGAAAGGTTGAATAATCTGCTCTCCCATGCAGACGAAACAGTAACCGGCATGACCCAGCCCAAAGACAATTTTCCTGATCCCACGGACCGCGCGTCCCATGAAGCCGACAGGAACTTTGAACTGAGAATCAGGGACAGGGAGCACAAGCTGATCAAAAAAATAAAAAAAGCGCTTGAACGTATCGATAAAGGGACCTTCGGCAGATGCGAAGCCTGTGAGGAAGAGATATCCATTGAACGGCTTAAAGCACGCCCTGTGACGACCCAATGCATCGAATGCAAAAAACGTGAAGAAAATATGGAAAGGGCGCTGGGCATCTAACTCAAGTTTGAGACGTGATCGATCTCCATATACATTCCACCGCATCAGACGGTTCCTGCACCCCTTCCGAAATACTTGACATCTCCGTAAGGAACGGTGTTCAGGCCATATCCCTCACAGATCACGATACGGTGGACGGTGTCAAAGAGATTCTTGGAAACGGTGTGCCGGAAGACCTGGAGTTTCTTTCCGGAGTTGAAATAAGCTGTGGGCCGCCAGCCGGTTTTCCCGGAGAAGAGAGCCTGCACCTTCTGGGATACGGCTTTGATGTACACAACCACCGGCTGAATGAACACCTTGAAAAACTCCAGACCGCCAGGGCGGAACGAAATCCCCTTATCATAAAAAAACTCAATGATCTCGGCTTCAGCTTGTCCCTGGAAGAAGTTGAAGCCGGATCGCCCGACGGCCAGACCGGAAGACCCCATATCGCCCGGCTCATGGTTGAAAAAGGGTTTGTGGCATCCTTTGACGAGGCCTTTGACCGGTATCTCGCCAAGGGGAAACCGGCCTACGTTGACAAATACCGGATCCCTGCGGCAAAAGCCATGGAAACCATCCTGCATGCCGGCGGAATTCCCGTCCTTGCGCATCCCGGTCTGATAACAGATTATAAAAAATTCCCTGTTGAGCGGCTGATCAAAATCCTTAAAAAAGACGGCCTTAAAGGGATTGAAGTCCACTACACCGACCATTCCAAACAGCAGGTCGTCTTCTTTGAAAAGGTGGCCTTTCGAGAAAACCTTTTGGTAACCGGTGGATCCGATTTTCACGGCTCTTTAAAAGCGGGTGTCAGCATCGGCACGGGCAGCGGAAATCTCAATATCGGTTATGACATTTTCAAGAATCTGAAAGACCGACTGACGGCCATGCGGCAACAGAGAAGTTCCGTTCAAGCGTTGCAGGACAATCTCGGATACCGTTTCAACACCCCTGATCTGCTGCTCCAGGCCCTGTGCCACCGGTCGTATGCCAATGAACATCAGAAAGAGAACCTCAGAAACAATGAAACGCTTGAATTTCTCGGTGATGCCGTGCTCGGGCTCTGTATCAGCCAGCTTTTGATGGAAGCCGCACCGGATAAAAACGAGGGAGAACTGTCAAAACTCAGGTCCAGGCTTATCAGTGAACCCTCGCTTGCCGGGCTGGCAAGAAAAATCGACCTGGGAAAATTTATATTGCTCGGGAAAGGGGAAGCGCTTTCAAACGGCGCCGGCAAGGACTCTATTCTCGCGGACACATTTGAAGCCGTTATTGCCGCCGTATACAAGGATTGCGGGTTTAAAGGCACCTGCGATCTCATAGAAACCATTTTTTCGGAAAAACTGCAGACGACCGTTGAAAATCACGAAATTGAAGATTACAAGACTATCCTTCAGGAATTTGTTCAGGAGAGGAAAGAACCGGCGCCTTTATACAAGATAACCGGGGAAACCGGTCCCGACCACGATAAAACCTTTGAAGTTGTCCTGAAAACCATGGGGCTTAAAATAAAAGGGGCCGGAAAAACCAAAAAAGCGGCGGAACAGAACGCGGCAGAACAGGCTTTTAAACAATTGAAAAGCATCGACCGCGAAAATTTCAAATGACCATTCCGGAAAAACCCCTGGTAATACCCGTTTTCATCCCCCATTCCGGATGCCCCCACAGATGCGCGTTCTGCAATCAATCCGTCATCACCGGCGAAAAATCGGCCCTGCCGGACAAGAAAACCATCAATACCATCACAGACACCTACCTTGCATTCAAAGGAAACAGAGAAACCGTGGAGCTTGCCTTTTTCGGCGGCAATTTTCTGGGGCTGGATGCCGGTTATGTCAGTGAACTGCTGGGGTACGGCAGCGACCTGAAAGCGGAAAAAAAGATCGATGGGGTCCGATTTTCAACAAGACCCGATACGATTACAACACACGCGCTCGATCTTTTGAAAAATTTTCCTGTCACGACTGTTGAACTGGGCGTTCAGTCGATGGACGATCAAGTCCTGCAGCTGTCAAAGCGGGGGCACACCAGTCAGGACAGCATAAATGCGGCCCGCATGCTCAAACAGGGCGGGTTCAAGACAGGAATCCAGATGATGGCAGGCCTTCCCGGTGAAAAACGCGCGACCGCAATTGAGAGTGCCGAAAAAATCGTGACCCTGGCCCCGGATTTTGTCCGCATCTACCCTCTGCTGGTGCTCAAGGGAAGCCTGGTTGAAAAATGGTACCGGCAGGGTGAATTCACGCCCCTTGATCTGGAAACATCTGTCAGCAGGGTAAAAGAGTTGTATACCCTTTTCGCGGCACACGGTATTCCTGTTATCCGCATGGGACTGCAGGCGTCTGAAATGCTCCAGGACGCAAGCACCATCACGGCCGGCCCCTGGCATCCGGCCTTTGGTCATCTTGTCCTGTCCGAATTGACTTTTGACAGGATAAAAGCACAGGTGACCGAAAAATGGGAGGAAAACCACCGCGGGAGCCGTATTGTCATCAAACTGCACCCGGCCATGGAATCGCAGGCCAGGGGAATGAAAAACGACAATATCCGGCGCCTGGAAAAAGCGTTTCCCGGCATGACGGTGACCCTGCGGAAAGACGCGGCCATGGAAAAAGAAGCGATGGATATCAGTGTCGGCACATAGGACGCGGAAGAAAGCGTACCTGTTCTGTCCTGGCCCCCTGATCGGTTGTCATTTTCAAACCGGGGGCTCTATGCCCGTATCATATGCCTTCTTTGAAAAGTTCATCGGATTTGACCGCGGTATCCGGCCGGGGGGTATGCTTGGTAGGCGCCGTCCCTTCCTTGAAACATTCAAAAACCACCTTTTCAGATTCCTCTATGGGAAGCAGACCGGTTTCGGCATCTATTTTGACAAAGACCACTCCCTCCGGCACATTGAAAGTTCTGACCGATTTGCCTTCCAGTGCGCTCTGCATATACTCAAGCCATATCGGACTTGCCGCCCTTGAACCGGTTTCGCCCTTTCCCAGCGGCTTTTCCTGGTCAAAACCGACCCAGACCCCGGTGGTGTATCTGGGGGTAAAGCCGAGAAACCAGGCATCAAAAAGATCATTGGTGGTACCCGTTTTCCCTGCGACAGGCCGACCCATTTTCTTCACGCGCCAGCCGGTCCCCGATTCCACCACGCTCTCAAGCAGGTTGGTCATGATATAGGCCGTACTCATATCGATGACTTTCTTCCGCTGAAGTTTTGATTCTTCAAGTACATTGCCGTTCCGGTCCTCGATACGGGTGATGAAAACAGGGTCGATCCGGTATCCGAGATTGGGAAAAACAGAATAGGCGTTGACGATCTCCAGCAGGCTGACCCCGGATGATCCCAGTGCGATGGACAGGTCACGGCTGATATCGGACGTAATGCCGAGTTTTCGGGCATAATCGATCACGTAATCGATGCCGATGTCCTTTAAAATTTTGATGGTGACGACATTTCTGGACTTTTTAATGGCGGTCCTCAAAAGGGTGGGGCCGAAAAACTTTTCATGATAATTTCTCGGTTTCCACGTAAAATCCCGCTCAATGTCTTCAAAGACAACCGGGGAGTCGATAATCACAGAAGCGGGCGTATACCCCTTATCCAGGGCGGCCGCATATATTACCGGCTTGAAGGCCGAGCCGGGCTGCCGTTTTGACTGAACGGCCCTGTTGAACTGACTGTCCCTGTAGTCCCTTCCGCCGATCATGGTCTTCACATGGCCTGTTTCATTTTCAATGCTCAAAAGAGCGGCCTGAACCGCCGGTTCCTGTTCAAGCCGGAACTCCCAGGCAACGGTTCCGGTTTCCCCGGGGTTTTCTTCCACAGCGGCTTGGCTCTGGCCTTTTTCAGCTATTCTTTTTTCCGGGGAGACAAGCACCACATCACCGGTCTCAAACATATCACCGGGTGTCCTCAGCTTGTCCTCCCAATAGGCCACTTCCGGGTCCACCGGTCTTGCCCACGTTATCGTTTCGCCCCTTATCCGTCCGAGGACATCTCCCACCCGGACCGTCATCGCTTTTTCCACATCGTCGACATCCACCACAACGCCTCTGTAGGTCTTGTCTTCCCTGAGCGAACCATGCGCCATCTCCTCCGCAATCTTTTCACAGAACGCCTCGATTTTGAGCGCCGGCAGATGTTTCAGCGGCCCCCTGTATCCCCGGCGCCTGTCCAGTTCCTCCAACCCCCGGGCGATCTTTTCTCTGGCCATTTTCTGAAGCCCGATATTCACCGCCGTATGAATCTTGAGCCCCTCCCGGTAAAGGACCTCTTCCCCATAGTGATCCGCCACATACCGCCGGATATGTTCGGTATAGTACGGCACCCTTTCAATGAACCAGTTCTTCCGCGGCTTGATATCGAGATCTCTGCTGATCGCCTCTGTCGCTTCAAGGTTGGTGATGTGCCCGTCCTCTTTCATTCTGTTCAGCACATATATCTGCCGCTGCTTTGCCCTTTCGGGATGCCGGAACGGCGAGTACCGGCTCGGTGCCTGGGGCAGGCCGGCAAGTATGGAGCATTCCGCCAGATTAAGTGCCGCGGCATGTTTCCCGAAATAATTTTCAGCCGCGGCTTCCACGCCGTAAGCCCCGTGTCCGAGATAAATCTGATTCAAATAGAGATAGAGGATATCGTCTTTGGAAAAGTTTTTCTCTATACGATAGGCCAGGATAGCCTCTTTCAGCTTCCGGATATAGGTCCTGGCCGGGGTTAAAAAAAAGGACTTTGCCACCTGCTGGGTGATGGTGCTGCCCCCCTGAACAATGGTGCCGGCCTTGAAATTTTTGACAAATGCCCGGAATATGCTCAATATGTCAATGCCCGGATGCTCCCTGAAACGTGAGTCTTCCGCCGCCACAAAGGCTTTTTTGAGCATGTCCGGCATTTGGGACAACTCGATGACAATTCTTCTCTGCCGGTAGAATTCGCCGATCTTCCTGCCGTCGTCAGAGTATACGCTGGAGACGGTCGGCGGGGTATAATCCGCAAGGGATGAAATCTTGGGAAGGTCTCTGCTGGCGTAAAAATAGAGCCCGGCAACCCCCCCGGCACCCACCACGATGCCTGAAAAAAACAGGATAAAAAACCACTTGAAAAAAGATCCCAAAAGACTCTTTTTCTGTCTTCTTTTAACGATTCTGGATTTGCCCGATTTCTTTTCCATAAAACAGTCCCTGTAACACGCTGTCAAAAAGTCAGTCGACACCCGTTTATTTATCAAAATTTATCGGTTATGGCAAGACAAGGTGAAAACCAGGCACGCTGAATTTGTTCTGCAGATCCCCTTTGGACAAGCAGGTGGCGGGGTGCTTTCTATGCCGGGTTTGACCGGCATCTTTTTTTAAAGTC
>CAYZHB010000162.1:0-5915 GCA_964478245.1 uncultured Desulfobacterales bacterium
TGCTATAATACCACTCTTACAGACTGTCAACACCTTAAAACGGGAGAAAATCAATGCTTGTAAAGGACTGGATGACAAAGAACGTGTCAATCGACCATGAGAATACCGTCATTGACGCCATCAAGATCATGAAAGAAAAGGATGTCTCGAGACTGCCGGTGACAAAGGGCGGAAAGCTCGTGGGCATTCTCACCAACAAGGATATCAAGAAAGCATCTCCCTCCGACGCCACCATGGTGGATCCCCATGAACTGGCCTACCTGATATCGAACCTGCGGGTCAGAAAAATCATGACATCACCGGTGATCACCGTATCGGTGGACAACAGCGTCGGCGAGGCCACGGAGACCCTCCTTCACCGGAATGTCTCCGGCGCCCCGGTGATTGACCGCAACAACGAAGTCGTGGGGGTTATCTCCAGGACGGATCTGACCAAACTTTTGTTGTCCCTGACCGGAATGGGGGCCTTCGGCCTCGAGATCGGGCTTCTGGTGAAAGATGAACCCGGCACGGTCAAGCGGCTGACCGATCTGATAAAAGAGTTCAACGGCCGGATAAGAAGCGTTCTTTCCACATACGAAAACGCGCCGGAGGGCTACAAAAAGCTGTTCGTGAAACTGTTCGAGTTCAGGGGCGACCAGGTGGATACCCTGATTGACGAATTTTCAAAAACCGCCCGGGTGGAATACCTGGTGGATCATATCAACTCCAAACGGGTGATTTTTTAACCCATGATGATTACCGTCAAAACAGCCGCCAGAACCCAGATGATCGATATCACGGAACAGGTACGGCAATCCGTCAAGGATGCCGGTCTCAGGGAGGGCGCGGTTCACATTTTCTCCATGCACACCACCGGTGCGATTACCATCAATGAAAATGCCGACCCGGCCGTTGAAAAAGACATCCTCAACACCGTCAACAAGATGGTGCCCTGGGACGACACCTATCAGCATATGGAGGGCAACTCCGCCGCCCATATTAAAACCAGCCTTTTCGGTCCCTCTGAAACCGTTGCCGTGGAAAACGGCGCACTCGTGCTCGGTACGTGGCAGGGGATCTACTTCTGCGAGTTTGACGGGCCGCGCAGAAGAAAAGTGCACCTGAAAATGATGGCGGCCTAGTTTCCTACATTTCCGGTGCGCCCGACGGCACCAGGCAGATAAAGGTAAGGGATCCGCCGCTGCTGTTCCGGATCTGATGGTCGATCCCGCCCGGTATGAAGACCACGGAACCGGGGGATAGCGCGTGCCATTGATCGTCCAGCAGCACATCGCCGGTACCCTGGTGAACGAAAATTTCATGTTCCCAGTCGTGGGAATGCTTTGGCGTGTGGCCTCCCGGCCCGATGGTAAAACTTCGCATACAGAAATTTTCCGCTCCGTCCGCCCGGCCGATGAGCACCCGGCCCGTCACATCCCGGGCCGCTTCATTGTCGATCGTTACCGATTCAATACTGTCATACGCTGCATGTTTCATATACGCTCCTCCTGACCGGTGCCGCTGCCGGCACCGCCCTCTCTATGCCGGGTACCGGGATTCAATCGCATCGATCGCCTCCTCGGCCGCCTCGGCAAGTTCTTCATTCTCTATCCCCTTTAAAAGCTCCTTGATCGCCGCCGCCGTACCCGGGCCGCCGGCCACCCCCAGCGTATAGAAGATGTCGCCTTTCAGGGAGATATCCAGACCGCTTTCCTTGAGTTTTTCCAGAAGGGGCGGGCATAACCGGGATGCCAGCTCCGGCTTCTTTTCGGCCATCTCTTCCGCCACCACCACCGCCCCCAGCCGCACCGACCAGATATCGTGAAAAATCAGTCCCATGAAGCCGTCAAATATCTTGTCCTGGCGGATCATCTGACCGGCGATCCAGGAAGCGCCGCCCTGTGACAGAATCTCTTTTAAAGACGCGGCACTCAATTGGGACGGATCCCTGTCCAAGATCATGCGGCAGATCTCCTCTGCCGGCACCATACCGGTCCATCGGAAATCATTGTCAAGAATCAGGCAGGGAGCTGACATCACCGAATCCTCTCGTGCAAGGTCCGGAAAAAGGGTCCCGTCGATTATCTCCAGATGAATATCCCCTGACTGCAGTGCCATCGGCACAACCGTGCGGACCACCTCCGGACAGTGAGGGCAGGCCTGTGCGATGTAGAGCCGCAGGGAAACACTGAAGTTCACCCTGTCGAGCAGGTCCTGAACCGAGTCGGAGAGCGCCGGCGGATCAATCTGCCAGGTGCAGGCTTCCAGAAAAGGCGACAGCTCCCTGTCATAGGGCAGTGCGGCATACACGATATTGTTGTTCAACAGTACCGCCGGGTAACCGGAGAGTTCCGATTTGCCGGGCAGTGTCTCTTTTCGCACAAATTTCAAGTGCGCGGTTAAATTCTCCAGGCTCTGTGCCAGTTTTTCAAAACTTCTGTCATTTTCCGAGCCGGGCAGATACACCCCCAGCGCGATCTGTTGTTCCTGCTCATTGTCCCACTTCCTGATGGTTTCCGCCGACCACCCGTTGTATCCGGCCATAATGTCAATCCTGTCGGTTTAAAGGTTTGTTGTTTTCACTGTTGTTTTCACATATTATAAAGCGTTCCGGTTTATTTTTAAACAGATTTTGTGCAACAAAATCCATTCATGATGCTTGACATCTACAGCACAAATTTGCTCTATTGCCATACATGGTGTACGACCTTTTGATCCGAAACGGGACCCTGCTGACAATGACGGATGCCGCCCCCGTGATTGAAAACGGGGCGGTGGTTGTGAAAGACGGGATTATTGAAAAAGTGGGGGAAAGTGAACAACTCGGCAGCGCCAATGCCCGGCTGACCATGGATGCCGCCTCCGCCGTGGTGCTGCCGGGATTCGTCAACTGCCACACCCACCTGCCCATGGCCATGTTCCGGGGGCTTGCCGACGCCCTGCCCCTTGAGAGGTGGCTTAACGATCATATTTTCCCCGCCGAAGCCGCCCGGGTCTCACCCGAATCGGTGAAAAAGTGGGCGCTTCATTCCATTCAGGAGATGCTCCTTTCCGGGATTACCACGTGCTGTGACGGATATTTTTATGAAGCCTGCGTGGCGGAAGCGGCGCTTGAATCCGGCATCAGGGCGGTACTGGGTCAGGGGGTGATCGATTTTCCGGCACCGGGTGTGCCGGACCCGGCAGAGAATGTCCGGACGGCCCGAACCTTTGCCGAGACATGGAAAAACATCGATTCACGGATCCACCCCGCCATCTTCTGCCACGCCCCCTACACCTGTTCCGGAAAGACCCTTCAAAACGCCAAGGCTGCCGCCCGGTCGCTCGATATCCTGTTTCAGATACATGCGGCTGAAACCGGCGGCGAAAAAGGAATGATACCGGATACGTCCGCCGATTCCGTTATTGCCTACCTGAACGGCCTGGGCCTGCTGGACCGGCAGACCCTGCTTGTCCACTGCGTGTGGATCGACGACGCCGATATATCCACCATTGGCCAATCCGGCTGCGGTGTGGCCCACTGCCCGGAAAGCAACATGAAACTGGCCTCGGGGATTGCGCCCGTCCGGAAGCTTCTCGAAAACGGCGTGGCCGTCGGAATCGGCACGGACGGTCCGGCCAGCAACAACAACCATGACATGCTGGCGGAGATGGACACAACGGCAAAGCTTCAGAAATGTTTTCTTGAAGATCCCTGTGCCGCCGACGCCCGGACCGTGCTTTGGATGGCCACCCTCGGCGGGGCCCAGGCCCTCGGACTCGGGGACGTTACCGGATCGATCGCGGAGGGCAAAAAAGCGGATCTTGTTGTCATGGATATGGAAAAACCCCATCTCGTCCCGCTTTACAACCCCTTTTCATCCATTGTGTACGCGGCAAAAAGTTCGGATGTACGGGATGTGATCGTGGACGGACGGATTCTTGTCAGGAACCGGTTTTTTCTGCGGTAAACACGTTTACGTAAAGGCCGAGACGCACCTTGTAGCTGTGAAGGTCCGTAACGGTAAAATCGGCATCGGTCAGCCATTTTTCAATCTCTTTCTTGGCAAACCCCATCCACTGACCGCCGAAACGCTCCCTGACATTTTCGGAGTTGTGTTTGTCCAGATCGGCGATCAGCAGGATGCCGCCCGGCTTCAGGATCCGGTTGGCCTCCACAATACCGGCGGCGGGAACGGCAATGTGCTGAAGAACCATGTTGATCACGGCAAAATCGGCCTCTCTGTTTTTAATCGGCAGATGTTCAATCTCGCCCAGCCGGAAATCGCATTTTTCCCCGGTATAGCCCAGTCTTTTTTTTGCCAGCGCCAGCATCTCCGGCGAGCTGTCCACCCCGATGGCGGTATCGGCCTTTTCCGCCATAAAACTGAGCAGATCACCCGTGCCGCAACCGAGATCAACCGCTGTGTCCACACGGGGAAACCGTTCGAACAGGGCCCGGTTCAGGTTGAAATCCCCGAAAATCTCCCTTTTAAGGTCATCCCATGATGCGGCCATCCGGCTGAAAAAGGAGCGGGTGCGCTGCTTTCTGTCCGCCACGATGATCTCGGACCGCTGAAGATCCGTGCTGTACTTGTCCGTGTCCCGATCGTACCGGCTGATAAAGGCCATCAAAAGCCGCTTGTCCTCATCCTGCTCCGCCTGGTAATAGACAAAACTGCCGTCCCGCCGCCAGTTCAGCAGCCGGCAGTCGGCCAGGATCTTGAGATGCCGGGATATGCGCGACTGCCCCATCTGAAGTACATCCACGATCTCGTTCACGTTCAGCTCGTGGCTGGTAAGAATCCTGAAAATCCGCAGCCGGGTCTCATCTGCCAGGGCCTTGAATATTTTTAACACATCATTCATAATATATTATTTTATCTTCATATGCTGATACCTCTTTTTGCTACCTGACTGTTATAGTGCATCCGAAGTGCCACTGTCAAGGGAAAACGGATCAAACAACCGAAAATATGTATTATACACCGGATGCCGGCCTTGAACGGCCGGTCGGCTATTCCAGAAAATAGAACCCCAGCTTGGGATCATAGGCGGGGGGATCGACAAACTCACCGGCAATGGTGTGCTGGTGGATTCGGGTAGGCTTTAGTCTCCTTTCGATGCGGCTGTTCTTCCGGTCATCCAGATCAAAACGGATAAAGAGCGTGTCCGCCGGCCGGGTTTTCGGGGGGCGGGGTAAAATCAGCTTGGCCCCGCTGAAAGAGAGGTTCTCGATCCGGATACCGTGCCGCTCACCGTTTCGCCGGTTGACACACTCGCCGTGCAGCCGGACGGTCTTGCGAAAATGCTTTCGCCGCTCGGTCGCCGGAACCGGCTTTCCGGCAATTTTCGCCGTTTGCCGGCCCTCCTTAAAGCAGTAGGGGATCAGGTCGTTTTTCCTGAAACAGCGCAACACCTCGTCTGCCGTATCGAATTCGGCAATCGGGAAAATCCGGTTTTCAGACGCCGCCTGGGTCTTTTTCAAGGGCGTTATCCGCCAGGCACCCTCTTTTCCCACAAACGCATACAGAAGCGGTGTCCTGTTTTTCACACCGACCAGGCCGGTGATACCGGATTTGCCGGTGTCGGAAAGCCGGTCATATTTAACAAGTCTTTTCCGCGATGCCATATCTGACCTCCCCGGTGGCAGATCGCCTTTTCCAGGTTCCGGCCCTGTGCCGGTTCCGGCGGTCACTGTTGTCTGCGAAAAGTGAGGGCAACATTCCAGGCGGCTGATTGGTTGTTTCCAAACCGGGAAATATGCCCCGATGACAACCGCTGTATATACTGTTCTGTTATCGAAAGCTGAGCGTACTTTCTTAAATTATAACCCCTTTTGGCCGTCATGCAAGTAAAAAAATATCAGGGGACAGGAAAACCCGCACCGGCAAGGAATCCATTTGACAGAAACGCCAAATCCCTTTATTACTGAAAAGTGACCCTGGCAAAAG
>CAYZHB010000163.1:0-5890 GCA_964478245.1 uncultured Desulfobacterales bacterium
TATGGCGCCCTCCCGGGCCACGGCCATGCCGCCCTTCATCTCCACCACCTTTTGCACGGCAGCCTGCATGTCCCGGTCGGTGGCCCCCGCCGCGATAATGTTATGGGAATCATGCGCCACACTGGAAGCGACAGCCCCCTCCAGAAGTCCCAGGCCTTTAACAAACCCCTTGCCGGTCTTTGCCCGGCCTGAATACCGTTCCACCACCACGACTTTGGCAATATCCCGGGCCGGATCGGCCACGACCAGACCGCCCTCTTCTGTCGGCAGCGCCACGAGACTTTCGGTTACCACCTGGTCCGGCACCACCCCTATGACCCGGATACTGCCCGGCCGTGCCGGTATCGCAAAATCAAAATCAGCAACGTCGACATGCATCACCTGCGGCGGTGCGTTCGTACGCGCACCACTCTTTTCCCCACCGCAATACCGGCCGTTCTCTGCAGCCAGGACTCCTCCACACCATACCTGATCAATTCGGAATGCGGCCGGATCTTCTGTCAGGATAAAATCGGCCCGCCGGCCCGGGGCCACCGCCCCGGCATCATGTATGTGAAAATACCGGGCCGGATTCAACGTACCCATCCGGATCGCCTGAACCGGATCGATACCCGAGCTCACCGCTTTGCGGATAATATGATCCACATGCCCCTGGTGCAGGATGTCCGCCGGATGCCGGTCATCCGTACACCACATGATCCGGCTCCACGTATCTTTGTTCACCACCGGCCGCAGAGCGTCAAAATTCCGGGCGCACGTGCCCTCTCTTATCATGATATGCATGCCCAGCCGCAGTTTCTCGAGCGCCTCCGCCGCCGTGGTGCACTCATGATCACTTAGAATGCCGGCGGCGGTATAGGCATAAAGGTCCCTGCCGGCAAGACCGGGCGCATGCCCGTCAACGGGTTTTCCCGCGGCCCGGGCCAGTTTCACCTTTTCCAGGACATCGTGATCCTGGAAAATCACGCCGGGATAATTCATCATCTCCGCCAGCGCCACTATGCGGGGATGCTTAATCATCTCCCCGGTCTCCACCGGTCCGAGACAGGCCCCGGCGGTCTCCATGGAAGTGGCGGGTACACAGGACGGCATGGCGAAACAGATATTCATCAGGGTATTTTCAGCACTGTCAATCATATACTGAATCCCGTCAATACCGGCCACATTGGCGATTTCATGGGGATCTGCAATACAGGTGGTGGTGCCGCAGGGCAGGACGGCCTCTGCAAACCGCTCGGGGATCACCATGGCGCTTTCGATATGCACATGGGCATCAATCAGGCCGGGGACCATATACATTTTTTCAAGATCCACCGCCCTTTCCGCCTCAAAGCCGCCGAAACCGCAGAAATGGCCGTCCTTTACCGCCACGTCCAGCAGCAGGATCTCTCCGGTGAACACATTGACCACATTGGCATTTTTAAACAGGATATCGGCCCTGCCGGTGCCGGCGGCCGATGAAATTTTGCTTTCAAGTTCCATAGGGTGTTCTATTTTTTCATGTCATTCTCTTTTATCGTGACGGCAAAACGTTTCACCGTCTCCATGACCGATCCGACATCCATTGTGAATACGGTCCCGTTCTCCATGACCACCTTCCCGTCGATAACCGCTGCGGCCACGTCACCGCCGGATGCGGTATAGACCAAGTGCGAGTAAGGATTGTACATGGGGATCATATGGGGTTTTGACGTATCCACCACAATGATATCCGCCTTTTTCCCCGCCTCGATCGAGCCGGTAGCGTCTTTCAGGCCCAGCGCTTCCGCCCCGTTCACCGTGGCCATTTTCACGGCGGTTTCGGCATTCACCACCTCGGGATCCCGGGAAAAGACCTTGTGAAGCTTGGCAGCGGTATCCATCTCCTGGAAAAGGTCCAGATCGTTGTTGCTGGCACAGCCGTCGGTACCGATGCCCACGCACACCCCTTTTTCAATAAGAGAGGGAACAGGCGCCACGCCGGAGGCCAGTTTCATGTTGCTCTCCGGGCAGTGGGCCACTTTTACCCCGTGTTCCCGGTAGCGCATGATATCGCTGTCGGAAAGGTGTACGGAATGACACGCCACCAGATTCGGGCCCAGCACCCCGAGATCGGCAAGGTGCGCCACAGGGCTCTTCCCGAAGGCCTCCTCTATCTGCTGATGTTCGGCCGCGGTTTCGGCCACGTGAACCACAAGCGGAATGCTGTTTTCCGATGCAATGCGGGCGGCGCGCTTCAGAAGATCGGGGTTGCAGATATAGGTGGAATGCGGTTCCACCGCAACGGTAATGAGCGGATCTCCATGCCATTTCTCTATCATGCCGGTCACATACTCAAATCCGTTTTCTATCTCCCCGTAATTGGGCGAGGGAAAGTCGTAAAGCACCTCTCCGACAACCGCTCTCATGCCCGAGGCTTTGGCCGCCCGGGCCACCTCGTCTTCAAAAAGGTACATGTCGCAGAAACAGGTCGTGCCGGACAGGATCATTTCGGCACAGGCCAGCATGGCCCCGGCATGGACTTTCTCTTTTGTGAGCCTGGATTCGGCGGGGAAAATGTGTTCCTGCAGCCACGCCATCAGCGGAAGATCATCGGCAAGCCCCCGGAAAAGGGTCATGGCGGCATGCGTATGGGCATTCACCAGCCCCGGCATGATGATCCCGCCACCGGCGTCAATGATGTGGTCCGGGTTGGCTCCGTCAAACTGCTCCGCCCGGCCGACCTCCGCAATCCGGTCGTCTTTGATCAGGACCGCGCCGTTTTCAATAACCGTCATCTCTTCGTTCATGGTAAGCAACGTCCCGTTTGTCACAAGCTTCATACGCCACCCCCCGATGCAACCCGATGTAACGTCATGTCCTAAATCCCTTTTTTCCGCTTATTTGTCAACCTTTGACCCCATGGGAATTTCAGATAAGTTCCCGGACCTTCTCAAACACGTCATCGACCGATACGGACTTCATGCAGGCATGATATGAGGCATTGCGGCAGTGACTTTCATCACAGGTATACCGGCAGGAAAAATCCTTTTCCGCCACACGGGAAAACCGGTTGTACGGTGCTGTCTCGATGGACTTGGAAGGGCCGAAAACCGCCACCGTCGGGGTATCCATTGCCGCTGCCATGTGCATGGGTGCACTGTCGTTACAGAGAAAAAGAGCCGCCCTGGATAGGACGCCGGCCAACTGCCGCAGATCAAGCGCCCCTGCCAGATTGATGTGCCGGGATTTCAAATCCTTGGCCACGGCCCGGGCAAGCGCCCTTTCCGCCGGAGAACCGAGAAGGACGACCGGCATCCCGTAATGCCCGGCAACCCGGTCGGCGAGCCGGGCATATTTCTCCGGCTGCCACATTTTAAGGGGAAGGCGTGCCCCCGGATGAACCGCCGCAAAAGGACTCTCTATCCCATGCCGGGCCATGAGCCGGTCTGTGTCCGCCTTCTCGTGCCCGGAGAGAAAGATCCGTTTTTCGATCCGGTCCGTGGGGCATCCCAGATATCCAGCAATATCCAGATGGTATGCCACCCGGTGTTTCACTTCTTTGAACGGCACCGTATGGGTGAGCAGGTACGCACCGCCCCCGAAACCGTAACTCACTTTAAAACGTCCCTTCAGCGGGGCGACCAGAAGAAAAATCTCCCTGATGTCCCCCCGGGCCTCTATGATAAGATCAAACCGCTCCTTTCGCATGGCGGCCAGGAACCCGAGATATTCGCCGGAAGAGGATCTGTAGAACCAGAAGGGGTTGAGATTTACGACCCGGTCAATAAAGGAATTCCCGTATAAAAGCGCCGCCCCCTCCCGGGAACAGGCAAACGTGATACTGGCTCCCGGCCACCGCTCTTTCAGGGGTTTCAGTATGGGCAGCGTCATCAGGATATCGCCGAGATACGCCGTCCGGATGACCAAGATCTTGTCTATCTTTGACAAGATGTCATCCGCGTTTTTCCGATACCGGGGAAGCTTCGGGAAAACCAGTCCGGCCAGTCTGTCGGCCAGCTTCACAGCCAGCCGCTTTTTCCTGTTGATTATTTTATAGGTCATCCCAGAAATGCCAGCAGGACGGATACGTCTTTATATAACGCTGAATGACATCCACATACCGGGCCGTGATATCCCGCACCGCTTTTCCGGGATCATCCGACAAAGAACGCAGCGGCTCGGCAAACTCGACTCGGAATCTTGAAGGACTTTCCGGAATGATGAATGCCGGCACATAGGCGGCGCCCGTCTTTACCGACCACCTGGCCAGCCCCGTGGGAAACAGCCGCCGGGTATTGAAAAAATCGAGCTGGATGTGTTCTCCCAGGTGAACCCCGCCCCCGGCACCGTCACCGGTTGTCAGTACCACGCCCCCTTTTTTCAGATGCCGGAAAACAGCTCCCAGATACTGGTCCGCCGGGAAAATAGGGGCCGGCAGCATGGCCTCATACGCAACCCGGTAGCGGAAGGCAACGGACCGGCCGATACGGCTCAGTCCCTCGTCTTTCGGATAGCCGATCTGCACCGGTTCATAACCGGAAAGGGCGAGTGCCAGCAACGTTATCTGTACCGGTCCGAAATGGGGCTGAACCAGAAGCACCCCTTTTCCGTTAGCCACTTCTTTATCCAGCACCTCTCTGTTGGCAAAATAGACGTAAGCGGCAATGTCGGTAAATTTGGTAAAACGCGGATACAGGAAAATATGAAGTCGGTCCAGATAGTGGAGCTGATAGTATTTCCGGATGATGGTGTTCACATTCCGTTCGGAGCCGAGGTTGTCTGTGATACGGGCTTTCAGTTTCTTTCCGCTCCTGCCGGCCCCAAAATAGTGAAGGTCACCGAGCAGTTTAAAAGTTGAAAAGGCGGGGCCCGGGGGCATCAACTGAACGGCCCGGCGGAACGGGTACCATATGAACAGTCTCAATATGTCCCGTAAAGCACTTTCCCGTGTCTGCATAGATGGATCAGCTCAATTCATGGTTCAAAAAAACAGGCACCCTGCTTTTCAGCTATGCTGCGGCAAGACTGTCTGTCTGCCTGCCTGTCTGTCTGTCTGCTATTCCTGCAGATCATACAGGGAGTCTATTTCAAGAATACCGGTAAGCTTGTTGCCGAAATCCTGAGTGGGATAGGAGAAGACGGTTTTCCATGTACACTGCTGTAAAGAATTCACCCTGAGCAGGGAGGAATAACTTCTGGTGCCGTCAATCGAAAAAACGATCAGAAAATCCTGATCTTTTAAAAAGGCCACATCCCCTTTATGGTCGGCAAAGTCACTCAGCCGGAACTCCCACTGGGGCCAGGTGAGCATATGGATATCATCGATGTAATAAACGATGCCTCGGCTGAAAAGATCATCAAACGACTGGCCGGATGAAATTCTGTCATTCCCGTTGTCAAACAGAAGAACAGAGCCGTTCGGCAGGTGCCTGGCAGAATGCTGGCACGAGAACCACGCCGGATCTGACAACTGGCCGCCGGTATGTTCAAAATCAAGTCCTTCCCCGAGCTGCCACACGATTTCCTTGGTCTCATAATTTATTTTGATGACCCGGTTCAGATGGCGCAGGGACATGAGTACAAATCTGTTGCCGCCGGCATCAGTGTACAAATCAACAGAGTTGGCATGGGTCAGATCATACCCGCCGCAATTCATATCATAGAGCTGATTATCATTGCTCACAACAAAGCCGCCCATTTCATCCATATGATCCGAAAAATGCCATTCCCACAGCAAGGCACCGTCCTCATCCCTTTCAACAATCACATCAAGGCACCAATACGTGTCATCTTTATATACACTCTCATTGGACAAATACATGTAGCTGCCTTCCGGTGTGATAAGGAAATCATGGTGGCTTGAATCTCCCATTGAATTCAGATCCAGGAGGGTGGATTCATTGCCTTTGTAATCAACCGCCTTTATGGC
>CAYZHB010000164.1:0-5865 GCA_964478245.1 uncultured Desulfobacterales bacterium
GATTTGCACAGGTTGCCGAAAACCGCCGAGTTGGACTCGATCACCTCGCCGGGGGCAAGTGCGGAGGGGGTCACCTCCTGCCATTGCCTGAGTTCCGAGCCGGTGGGAATGATGAGAACGGTGGGTTTTTTAAAGACCGTGACTTCGAATACCCCCCCGGAAATGAGGGCGCCCATGGCGTAAGCATCTATTTTATGGCCGCTTGGAAACAGAAGTTCCGTGGCCACGATGTCTTCTCCCATCTTTCGGACGTTCTGCCACGGAAACGCCGGCGCTTCGATCTCCACATGCTGCGTATCCACCTGGTTCACATGCTCAATCATGATCACGCTGTCCGTATGGTCCGGCATCACATGGCCGGTGTTCACCCAGAAGGCATCACTGCCCATGGCCAGTTTTTTCGGGTGATCCTCGCTGGCCCCGAAGGTGGCAGCGGCATCCACTGCGATACCGTCCATTGCCGCTGCGTGGAAATTCGGCGAAGAAATCGCCGCCACTGCCGGTTCAGCAAGAACCCTTCCCAGGGCATCCACTGACCTGACCGTGCGGGCCGGCATCTTCACATGTTCAAAGGCACTGAAAAGACGTTTTCCCGCCTTTTCTATGCTTTCCATTTCAAGATATACATTCTGTGCCATGGCGTTTTTTCCAATCGGGATTAAACGGGGATGATATCGACGCGCGTCCCCTTTTCCAGTCCTTCCACGTTCTCGCCTATTTCGAGGAGCCCGTCTGCAAGGACCATGGTTTTGATAAGGCCGGATTTGCCCAGAACCGGCCGGGCGAGAAGGTCGCCGTTTTCTTCTGTCAGGGAGACCCGGATAAAATCTCTCCTTCCCTGGGCGGAGGCGATATTGCGGGAGAGACGGGCACGGATCTTAAACTGCCTGCCCGGGTTGCGGGTCCATCCTTTCAGCCGAATCAGGAAGGGCAGCACCACGATCTTGAACACCACCATGGCGGAAGCCACCTGGCCGGGAAGGCCCCAGAGGGGCTTTCTGCCCGATTTTGCAAGTATGGTCGGTTTTCCCGGACTTATTGAAATACCGTGGGTCAGGATTTCGGTCTCCTGGATGGACTGGAGGACATCAATGGTGAAGTCCCTTGTTCCAACGGAACTGCCGCCCGAAATCAGCAGCATATCGGTTTGTGAAGCGGCATTCCGGCACACCTGAAACAGCTGATCCGGGTCGTCTTTCACAATACCGTAAAGGCGCGGTGTGCAGCCGGCATCCTGAACAAAACCGGCCAGTGTATAGGAGTTGATATCCCGGATTTTGCCGGGTCCTGCGGGCGCGTCGTTCGGTACCACCTCGTCGCCGGTGGAAATGATGCCGACAGTGGGGATGTTGTACACAGGCAGTTCGGAAATTCCCAGGGCCGCCGCCACACCGATTTCCTGGGGTCTGAGAAGCGCCCCTTTCTTCAGTACTGTCTCGTCTCTGGCAAAATCTTCAGATGCTTCTATGACGTGCTGAAGCGGGGGTACGCTCTTGTAAACATGCACCGAGTCGTTGTCGACGGTTTCCGTGTGTTCCACCATCACCACACTGTCCGCTCCGTCGGGAAGCATGCCGCCCGTGGCGATACCCGCGGCAGACCCGGGTGTAAGAGAAAAGTCGGGAACCTCGCCCATTGAAATGTGGCCGCGAACCTCAAGCCAGGCCGGATTCGATTCCGATGCACCGAAAGTGGAAGCGGCGTGTACGGCATACCCGTCCATGGTGGCCCGTTTGAATCCGGGAATGTCTTCCGGTGACAGGATATCCTCCGCCAGGATACGCAAGGAGGCGGCACCGATGGGAACCGTTTCCGTTCCAACCGGCGGAAAATCAGACAGGCGGGTCAGCACCTGTTCCAGGGTCTGAACGTCGAAAAAATGGGTCATGCCAATGCCTCGCTGAAGCGGGCGACCGCCTTTTCAACATTTTCCCGGCTGTTGAACGCGCTGATTCTGATATAGCGGTTTCCGCATTTTCCGAATCCCGCCCCCGGGGTACAGACCACGCCGGCTTTCCGCAGCAGCAGATCAAAAAATTCCCACGAATCCCGACCATTGCCGTCAACCCAGATATAGGGCGAATTCCTGCCGCCGGCATACGCAAATCCCAGTTTCTCCATTGCCGCGGTTACGATATCCGCATTGCCCAGGTAGTAGGAGACCAGCTCTCTTACCTGGTTTTTTCCTTCTGCTGAATAAACGGCGGCCGCCGCTTTCTGAACCGGGTACGACACCCCGTTGAATTTTGTGCTCTGTCTTCTGTGCCACAGTCCGTGGAGCGATACCTCTTCCCCCTTTTCGGTATAAATGACAGCCGACTTCGGTACAATCGTATAGGCGCACCTTGTGCCGGTAAACCCGGCGGTTTTGGAAAAACTCCTGAATTCGACAGCGACTTTGTCAGCCCCTTCGATTTCATAAATGGAACGGCAGACCCCGTCGTCCCGGACAAATGATTCATAGGCCGCATCGTAAAGAATGAGCGCCCTGTTTTCTTTTGCCCAGGCCACCCATTTTTCGAGATACGCCCGGGTCGCTGTTGAACCGGTGGGATTGTTGGGAAAGCACAGATAGACCAGGTCTGCGTTTTCGCCGGGCAAGCCGGGGAGAAAATCGTTCTCCTTTACGCAGTCAAGGTACACGATGCCGTTGTACCGGCCCGCTTCATAGAGACCGGTTCTGCCGGCCATGATGTTGGAATCGAGGTAAACCGGATATACCGGATTGGGAATGGCAACGGTGACTTCCTTTGAAAAAAGTTCCTGGAAATTGCCGGTATCACACTTGGAGCCGTCGCTTATGAATATTTCTTCCGGCGAGACGGCAATGCCGTTTTCCTGAAACGCCTCCCTGGCAATTTTTTCCCGTAAAAAAAGATATCCCTGTTCAGGCCCGTATCCTTTAAATGAGGCCTCCTCCGCCATCTCATCGACCCCTTCATGAAACGCTTTTATGCAGGCCGGCGGCAGGGGTCTTGTCACGTCCCCGATCCCGAGCCTGATGATTTCTTTGTCCGGATTGGCTTTCTGATATGTTTCCACCCGTTTCCTGATATCTGAAAACAGGTAGGATGACTTAAGTTTCAGATAGTTTTCGTTTGCTCTTATCATATGGCATTTTCCCTTTAATAGATTTAAACGGTGCCGCCTGCCTGCTTCCTGTTAGTCAGTTATCGCAGCGTGACCCTGTGTTCAGGGCAGATTGCTTATGTTGCCCGGAATACGGCGGGGCGTGCGGCGCGATGCGTTTCGCCAGAGGGTATTCTTAAACAAAAAGGCCGACCGTGTCAATCGTCATTTTTGGATATAAACGCTCTGATGTAAGGCGGAAGGAGTTCATAAACCTCGGCCGGTGCCTTGACACTTTTTCTGTTTTCGATTTTACGGTCGTTATCCAAATCGGGATCACCGGCATCGATGGGGTCGGGTTTTTCCGAAAGTGTCCGGCGGTCCCTGTCAGTGAAGGGCAGAATGAGCGGTCCCTGGCTTTCAAGCACATAGGCCATCTGGCCGTTCCGCATGTATACGATACTGCCGGGCGGATAAATGCCCACGCTCTTGACAAAGGAATGGAGTATAAACTGTAGCAGGCTGTCTTTCCATGCATATTTTCTGAAAAGCTCCGTCACCACATTAATGGGATTGAAGGCATCTTTATAGCATCTTTTGGAAGTCATGGCATCGTATATGTCCGCCAGCTTGCATATTTTCACATACATGGGAATCTGGCCGGACGACATGTCGGCGGGATAGCAGGCCTTCTCGTTTTCAAACAGGGGGGCGTGGTGAAGTTTCACAATATTGTAAATAATCGAGTTTTTGATGCTGTTTTTTTCAAGGAGGCTGATACCATACTCAAAAGAGTGTTTCCGGACTTCTGTGAACTCGTGTTCAGAAAGCCCCCCCTCCTTGTTGAGTATTTTTCCCGACACCATTATTTTTCCGAGATCGTGGAGGAAAAATCCCAGGGAAATGTCAACAAGTTCGTCAGACTGGTAGAGCACGAAAGAGCTGTTGTGCTTGTATCGTTCCGCCTCGAACGGCTGGTAGACGTTTTTGTTTCCGGATTTCAGAAGATCGCCGACAAAACTGCTGAACTGGGAGTTAAACCGGTTCAGTATGGCGTTCCCGATGGCGCAGACATTCACCGAATGGTTGTAAAGATAGTCATCATACGTAAACAGCTCTTTTGTCAAATAGGAAAACGGGTTTTCGGTGACGGTCAGAAATTCCACCAGATCTTTCACATTGGATTCCACCTCGTTGTAATCAAAAAACCCGCCGGTGTTTTTTATATCACCCAGCACCTTTTTAATGTTTTCTTTGGCCTCACGATATTTTACTTTCGCACTCTGCTTGATCTCTTCTATTTCATAAAGCTTTTTTTCAATGTCGTTCGTCGCGGGATCGGGCGCCGTGACATCTTGAGAAAGCATCGGAGGCTTCTCAATCGTGACGGTTCCGTTCCCGTCTCTTGTGATCAAATTGCCGTCTTTGTCCCAGATGCCGCTTCCTTTTTCCGAGTTCACCGGAACGGAACGGATGCCGCTTTCCTTTATTCTCTGGAGCGTTTTTATCCTGTTGACCACCACATCTTTATCAATGAGAAGCGTGCCTTTCCGGTTGTATACGTCCACCCCGGTTTTCACGCTGCCGCCGCCGGCTACGATTTCAATAAGGTCATCAATACTGACTTTGTTGTCCACCATTTTCGTTTCCCGATAGGGTCCATATTGCGTCGGCGAGAGCCCTGAATTCTTTGATGTCAAGGTTTTCGGCCCTTCTCGCCGGATCTATTCCCGAGGCCCTCAAGGCGGTTTCCGCCCCGTCTCTGCCGAGGTGAAGCAGATCACCTGTAAGGGCGTTTTTCAAGGTTTTCCGTCTTTTTGAAAAGGCCGTTTTAATCACTTTAAAAAGAAACTGCTCTTTTTCACGTGAAACATCCGGGGTGGGGTAAAAGGTGATGCATACCACCCGGGAGTGCACCCCCGGTTCCGGAAAAAAAAGATGGGGCTTGATATCGGCAACGGGATGTATGTCAGAACAGTGGCGCATGACAGCCGAAAGCCTGCTGTAGTCTTTCTGCCCCGGTCGGGCCGATATACGCTGTGCCAGCTCTTTCTGGAACATGAGACACGCTTTTTCAATAACGGTTCTGCTTTCAACAAGCCGGATAAGCACTTGTGACGAAATATTATACGGCAGGTTTCCGATTATGACAACCGGTTTTTCTCCGACTGTCTTTTCGATGTCCATCTCGAGGATATCGCGGCAGACCGGTTCAATGTTTTGAAGCCCCGATTGATGGATGGCATCTTGCAAAAGGGCGGCCAGGTTTCTGTCTTTTTCCACCGCATATACTTTCCGGGCTTTCCGTGCGGCCGGAATTGTGAGCGCCCCCAGTCCCGCGCCGATTTCCAGTACCGTGTCCGCCGGACCGATCTCGGCCCGGGAGATGATCATCTCGGCGGTGCCGGGATCGCACAGAAAGTTCTGGCCGAGTTCCTTTTTCGCTTTTAGGTTTTTCCCCCTGAGCAGTTTATCCGGATGTGTCAATACGCCCGCCTTTCTTTTTTAATTTTTCCCTGGCCCTTCGAATTTTTACAATGAACGCCCTTGTGATGAAATAGGCGAAAAATCCGGCCGGCAGCCCCAAAAGCACCCCGCCGGTTACCATTATCAGAAACAGCCGGACCTTGGTTTCGATAAAATCGGCAAAAAAGAGAAATTTTTCATAGATATCGATCTCTTTTTCAAGATTGTCCACCAGCAATTTCACCGTCCCCGCATCCGTGTTGGATTCCCCGAACAGAAGGATTCCCGCTTTATAGCTGATATAGTAAAGAAACAGGACAGTGACCGGAT
>CAYZHB010000165.1:0-5838 GCA_964478245.1 uncultured Desulfobacterales bacterium
TCGCCAGGTTCGGCCGTCGTCGCTCAGGGCCAGGCATAGCAGGCCGACGGTTTTGTTCTCCGCCGCTAATTTCCCGTTCAGCGTTTTGTTAAGTATTTTTGCGTCGAAACTAGCGATGTAGTACATCCGGTACTCGCCGTCCGCACGGATGATACTGGTGAAGCCGATGCTGTACTGTTCCCACGGTGATTCCGCCTTGAGCACCGGTTCCGCTTTTGCCGGAGCCCGGACCACTGTCTCCGCCTTTCTGGCCGGTCCGGCTGTCGCCCGATGACCGACCGCCTGCCTGGACGTATCTTTCCACAGCATCCCTGACGGTTCCGCTTTGATCGGTGACCACTTCAATGCCCGCTGAATTGAGCACGTCCATTGCCTTTGGTCCGCAGCTTCCGGTGAGGACCGCCTGTACCCCTTTTGACGCGATGAGGCTGCCGGACTGGACGCCCGCCCCGCCGCTGAGGCCGGCATTTTCATTTTCAATCGCCTCCCAGTTCATGTCATCGGTATCGACAATAATAAAATAAGCGCATCTTCCGAAACGCGGATCGATCTGCGCATCTATACTGTTTTCACTTGCACTTGCAGCCAGTTTCATTTAAATCTCCTTTCATCTTTTTTAGTTCTGTCAAAAATTTTTGTACCGGCCGTTATGGGATGAATGTTGTATGATGCCATGGTGTTTTCCGCCATTGTTTTGCATTCGTCAAAAAGGTTTCGGTCAATTTCTCACTATCCCGATTAAAAAAGAAAACCGCATTTTTTGTCAAGATGAATAAAAAAAAGGAGCTCAAGGCCAGATTGGATAATCTGGTGCTTTCGAAAAAAGGGACAAGTCGTCTAAAAACGACGCCGGATTTTTAAAACTGTTGAGGATGGCAAAATTCCTGTCACAAGTTCAATTTAACTTCCGGGCCGGGTCAGTTGTCCGGCACCCTGTCGAATGTTGTGATTCACAGAAGGGCTCGACTGTCATACAAGCCATTAAACCCAAATTTAAGAGTTAATATTTACCATCTAAGATGTTAAAAATTATCAGCAAATTAGCCCCTTTTTTCAATTAGTTATGATGGTGATCCATCTAAAACCCATCTAATTTTCATCTAAACTCCATCTAATTTTTATCTAAAACCCACTTTGTGGATCGCCCCGGCCCCCCTTCTGGTCGTATTGTCCCATCTTTCTTGGACATTTCCTGGAGCAGATTGCGGATTTTATTGTCCTTCTGTTTAGGAGTCAGAATATCGGGTAATTTCTCAAGAAGAAGCTTATCGATCTCCTTTCGGCTTGTCGGCCCAAATTCGCTGAGCAGAGAAAGAATCATTTTTTTGTAATGGTCCTTATCAAAGGCCCGATAGCGTATATAGTCAGCCTTACCCTTGGTAGCTACGGCAATTTTGGCGGCAACATAAATATTCGGCCGGCGGCCTTCTATCAATCTTGACCTTTTTAGCCGCTTGAATTCCCCATCTGAAAGAGTTTTCTTTTTCTGAACCTTATCCAGAGCGATTACATCAAAAAGGTTGAGATCCGTCTTTGTTATAAGAAGCCTGGTATAATTCTCATCCAGAATCTTGCCGGCCAACTTGACTCTTACCCGTTGCGGATCGGACAGGTCATAATCGGGCATAGGGAAGTAACGTTTCCGCTGAAGATTAAAAACTCTTTTGATGCCGCTACCGATCGTGTCAATCATCTGAAGATTGACCATGGCGTCTGCCAGAAATTGATTACGATAATAGTCAGGAGGTGCATCCAGACTGATGACATTCTCCACGCTCTGGGGCAAAAAAGAGCCCATATTGGTAAAGAGAAGGGATTCATCATCCTCTACTACGATAATCCTGCCTCGAAGGGAATAATCCTGGTGAGCGATGCAATTATGTAGTAGTTCGCGTATAACCCATGAATCATATTGAGTAATCTCTGTAGGGAAGAGGGTATTGTCCCGCATATAGCGGTAAGTAAGGTTGCGGATTTTGCTGAAAAGCAGATCTGAATTGATGAGAAACGGGGGTCCAAAGTGCTGATAGTCTTTTTCCTGGCCCTCTCTGTCCCGGAGAATCCAGCTGAGCTTTGCGATGGCCGGGGCCAGAAGATATTCCGCTTCTTCACGTCCAAGCAGTAGAAGAGCTGTGTTGGTTATTTTACCGTTTTTAAGAATCTTTGTTTTGTTAAGAAAGGTTGTGTTGTCCCAGTCATCGACTTCTTGAGAAATATTGGGGTGTTTTTTCTTAAATAGTTCACGGGCACGTTCAATAGCTTCGTCATCAAGGTCTCCCAAGGCAGCTGACTGACAGACTTCCCCGGACCAGTCAGGTTGGGAAAGAGAGTGAAACAGATTCAATTCGTGAATATTGAGGGGTCCGATTGACCGTCCGTCCCTTCCATAAAAATGTCCTTTCCAGGCAGTTGGTGACCCCGGAATAGCGGGAGGGATCTCAAACATCAGAACCCGTCCTTCAGGAAGTCTGAGTTCATGAATTTCATTGAAGGTGAGGTTGTTTGAGACTTTGTTGGCAATTTCCTGCTTCAAGCTATCCAAATCGGCTCTTTTGGGTCTGTATTGGGTACCAACAATCTTGTGGCTTTTGTCTTCTATTCCGAAAACAAGCCAGCCGGCCTCCTGATTCTTAAGTCTTGCTTCATTGCTGAGTGCGGAAAAATACGTGCCAATCTTGTCAAATGCATAGTTACTGCGGGCTTCCTTAAATTCAAGCCATTCTGTCTCAGCGGGCAAGGACAACAAATAGTCGAGTTTCTTTTTCATCTGTTGCATGGTGTGACCTTTATCTTTCATCTTTCACCGTCGGTCTGCAGCTCCAGATCCTGAATAAACAGTCCATTGGCCAGTTTGCGGAGAGGAGAGTCGGCAGAGAAATAAGGAGCCAAACCGGACACGGTCCTCTCGAAATTGTCAAGTTCCTCAGGCAGGGTTGGGATTTTCTCCGGTAAATGGCCTGAGACTGCAGAGTGTTGCCGGTTAAGTTGTTCGCAGGTTTCCAGTATCCTGGGAAGCTCCTCCTGCCGCTGAAAAAAGAAAACAAGCCCATCAAGGGATATCCCGGCTGTGAAAGACTGCAATCTTTCGGTCAGGTGACGGACGCGGGCAAAGTCAATCTCAACCTTATCCTCGATCTTCGGTATGGTGATTTCCGCTACTTCCGGTACGGCTTCGGAAATCTCTTCCAGACTGCCGGCCCATTCATAGGTTTTACTGACCTGTTCCTCATACTCTTGTGCTGTTTCCCAGAACCGCCTGTTTTCTTCTTCGATCTGCTCATGCAGACGAAGTCTGTCAGATTCAACTGCCTCGTAATTCAGGTCCTGGGAACGGGAACGGGCCGCATTAATGACGGGATTGGACAGGGTGTTTTCCAGATTGTTCATACTGCTGCTCTGCCCCTTTTCCAGCCTGAGGACCGATGGCTTGGACCGGGGGTGGAGTTGTTTGAACTGCTTTGTAAGGGCCTCATCGATTACATCAAGGGCCTGATTTTTGTGGGAGGTAATGACAACGGATTTGTCGAGCTGATTGGCCAGGTAGACTATGGCGCAGATTGTATAGGATTTGCCTGTACCCGGAGGGCCGTCGACCACGATGATTTCGTTTTTCCCGTTTTCAACCGCAGTGAGAATCTTTTTCTGTTTATCGTTCAGGCTGAGGGGGACTGTCAGTCTCCGGGGCACGAGGCGTTCTGCCGTTTTCTTCGGGTAATTTCTGGTGAAGGCCTCCTGGACCTCGTCAGCGGTGTTTTCCACATTGCCCTCGACATAGTTGCTTACCATATCGATGAACTTGCGACCGCCGCCGGTGTCATGGCTGGTGATCAGCTCTGAATAATCCAGAATCCTGCGGTCCTCTTCTTTGACTGCCTGGAGCCCCACCCGGTAACGGATGGTTGGCAGCTCGTCTTTCACCAGCGGCCGGAAGGAAGGGGAGAGCATGAAGCTTTCCGGGACAGTGTATTTTGCCTGCAGAAATCTCTCAATAGCGGATAGAGAAGCAGTCGCATCATTAAACCGGCAGGCCCGGGGTGTGGTCAGCACGGTGTCAAACTCAAAGCTGTTAATCCCGGGAGTGTTAAGCATTACAACATCACGGGGAGTTTCGATCATAATCCTTTCTTCACCGTCCTGGACAGCTATTTCCACGGCAAAAAGAGGATGGTGCCGGCTGTCTTTTTCAATTGCATGGAAAAAGACATAGATCGGCTGAATGCCGGTGAGTTGCAAGTAGCTCCGTAAGACCGGATGGAGATCGAAAATGACATAGCCAAAAAATTGGCTTGTGACATGCTCAAACACTGCAGAGACGTACGATTCAACGGTTTCATACTCGGCCGCTATTTTTTGGAGGTCGTCATAAAGGCTTTGTACTTCCCGCTGTGGATTAAATGATGACGGCGGGACAGAGTGGAAACCGAACTCGTTCTGTAATTCTTTTATCTTCTGGTCCTGGGCCTCGGTAATAAGCTGGAGCAGACGCTTACGGAAAGCCAGGTTGTATTCCCGGACCCCCTCTGCAAAGGCCCGGGACTGCAGCTGCTCCCCCTCTTCCTCGGGGGAAGCTTCTTCAAGCCGCTCAAAATTTTCTCTGATCAGATTGTGCAGGAAGTTTTGATTGAACTGCTCTGCAAGAACAGGTTTCAGGGCAACCAGGAAGCCGTCGTGATCCAGGGCCACCGTGTACTGTCCTTTTTCGATTTCAAAAGAAGGCTGGTTCCCTGAGGCTACGGCTTCTACAAGCTTGTTTTGAAATCCCGGAAAAACGGAAAGATCCAGCGTGAAAGAGTCCTCTGTCCAATAATAAGGCAGCTTCCGGTTGAAGCGAAATCTCGTCTCATTATAGGCAGCAAAATAGTTGAGGACACTTTTGGCAAAATTTTTCATGACGGGCCGGCAATATTAACAGTACGCAAATCTCATTTCCTTAGATGGAGTGAAGGGTGATAGGAAATTGCTTTTTTCGGCTCGCATAGCAAATCCAGCAAACATCCTTTTTCATCATAATCGATCCTGTCTCACCTCGGTGTGAGACAGGATCGATGACTCCCCAAAGATATAAATATTCCAAAAATCACCTCTTATAAACACGCCTATTGAAAGATGAGGGTTTTGTCAATATAAAATTTTGAAAATTGGAATATCCATCTATAATTTTCTATGGCAAAAATGTGAAAAGGATTGTCTGGAAAGAAATCCAAACGAAATCGACCAAGGATGGACAACCCTGTTTAATCCCGGTCCGGGATTAATTTAAGGCCATATAAGGTTCCTTGGGTGCAAACTTGTCCGAAGTGCGGGGGACGACTGGTTTTGAGGTGCGTAATGACCAGTTTATTCGGGCCGGTAAAAGGGGCGGGATAATAGTTTATAGTTTTCGGCTCACGCAAAGCTTAAAAATCGATACAAAAATACATTGCTGTTTCCGGTAAACAGGAATCGTACGTCCGTAAAGTGGAATTACCGGAAACGGCTCTAATCTTCAAAGATCAAGGTGCCAGTCAGGCAAAAAACTGATGGCTGATACCAAAAAACTGATATGGTTGACAGTTGTCAAGAAAAAAATAACCCACCGCACCTTTTTTTACAAATTTTTTTCAAAGGTTAATCGTTTCCCGTATTCCAGCCCATTGCCAGAGGCGGGGCTCTCTGTAACGACGGTTGATCACTCTGATATGCGCGGGTTGGTTACCGCATGATTTGGCTTCGTCGTGGAGCTGCCTCTATCTAAAGGCGGGAGTTTCAGCTGAAAAGCTTATTCCCATAGCTGGTGCGAGGATTCTCCATGCCGTAGCCGCGCCCCTGGCAATAAACTGGAAGAATTGTAATTTTTTT
>CAYZHB010000166.1:0-5703 GCA_964478245.1 uncultured Desulfobacterales bacterium
GGTTGTGATTCCATAATAATATTTGCGTCCACAACCAGGGGAGTTCCGTTCCGGATGCACAAAGGATTGATATCAATCTGTTCAATTGATTCATCGGCAAGACCCAGCCGGCCCAATGCGATGAGAATATCTGCCATACAGCTGATGTCCAGGGGGGCAATCCTTCTGAAACCATTGAGCAGTTTTTGTTTGCGCAAAGACCGGATCAGACGCTTGGCCGTGGAAAGCTCCAGACATGCCGGCGCAAAGACCACATCCGGCTCAAGTTCCGAAAGCACCCCGCCCATGCCGAACATCACACAGGGACCAAACTGGGGGTCCCTCATAAAGCCTGCAATGAGTTCATAATCAAAAGGAACCTGGGGCTGGATCAGGATCTGTCCCTCCAGGCAAATCCTATTGGAAATATCTTTAAATGCCTGGGTCAGCTCCCTTTCATTTAAAATATTGAGCCATACCAATCGTGACTCTGTCTTATGGATCAATCCGGGGTCCAGTCCTTTGAGCACCACGGGGTAACCCATTGTTTCGGCTATTACAAGGGAGGCGCCGACATCAGAAGAGATCTGTTCTTTAATGGTTTTAATACCAACGGCATTGAGGATTTTTTTGCTTTCATACTCATCTATAACCCCATGCAGGCCGTTCAGCAGGCTTAAAACAGATGAAGATCCTTGAAAAGACAGAGGCAGAGGCAGAGAACTTTTTGTTTCCTCATTGCAAACAGCTCTTTTCATTGCAGCGCTGATACATTCCACTGCCCGGGACATCTCTCCAAAGACCGGAATATTTAACCCTCTTATTTCATTAAAGATTTTGCGTGTGAAAATCCTGCGCTGTAAGATCCAGAACACCACGGCCTTGCCTTTTTGTTTTGCCTTGGATTTGATACGCTCAAGATCGGGATAAGTTTCATCATTCAATGCCGTATAATGCACAAAAAGCATATCAACGCCCGGATCGTCCAGAAGAATGGATATGGCCTCATCATAGGCCCGGCTGTGCCCATGCTTTTCCATGGCAGGATATAGATCCACGGGATGGCTTGCCGGCATCCAGTCGGGAAACAGATCATCCAGTTTTTTCCGGGTTCCGGCAGACAATTGGGAAATGCGAATATTGTTTTTTGCCAAAAGATCACAAGAAAGAATACCGGCCCCTCCGCTGAAGGTGACAACGGCGCAGCAGGCATTAGACGGCAAGGCCGGCACAAGACTCAGGGTGTCTGCCATGTCCATCATCTGATGAAAATCATAGGCCTGCAATACGCCAAACAGGCCCAGGATGCCGTCGGCAAGTCGACTGTCGCCTGCAAGGCTTGCCGTATGACTCATGGCTGCAACGGCACCTTCTTTGCTTCGCCCTCCCTTGAGAAGTACAATGGGCTTTTGGGCGTTTTGGGCAATCCTTGCAAACCGCAGCCCGTTGGCAATGGACTCCAGGTAAAATGCAATGACCTGGGTTTTTTCGTCCGCCAGCAGATACGCGAGCAGATCACATTCGTCCACGTCCATTTTATTGCCGATGGAACATACCTTTGCCACTCCCATGTTGCGGTTGCGCAGCAAATCATCAAGAAAGGCATCCAAAAGCATCCCGCTTTGAACCACGAGGGAGACGCCGCCTGCAGGAAGACCTGAGGCATAGGAACGCGGACTCATGAAGGTGAAAAAATGGCTTTGGTGAGCATCCAGCAGACCCATGCAATTTGGCCCCCACACCCGGATACCGGCCTCATTGGCAAGGGCCTTTACCCGGTCCTGAAGTTCAAGCCCCAGGGAGCCCACTTCAGAAAAGCCGGCGCTTTGCACCATCACATTTGTGACGCCTTTTTTGCGGCAGGCTGGAATCAATGACGGCACAATGGATGCCGACACCAGCATGATAACAAGGTCAATTGAGCTGGGGATTTCTTCCAGGCCGGGATAACAAGTCAGGCCTTCAATCTCTTTATGCCCCGGGTTTACCGGATAAATGCGGCCCCTGAACCCGTATTGCAGATTTTGCACAAGCTGGAGTCCGGTCTTTCGTTTACTTGCCCCTACCACTGCTATGGATTCAGGATTAAAAAATTTTTCCATATTACTCCTGACTGCTATAATATATCAGCAAAGTCATTGTGATCATCCTTTGCCGGAACGGCCCTGTGCAAAGCCTGCATCATATGCCAAAAGGTTGATTTCAAGTTTGCTCGGGGGCAGGTGTTTGCTCACGGCTGCTATAAAATCGTCTTTTTTAAGAGGCAAAAGCCCTGTCCCTGCAATGGCCCCAAGCATGACGATATTCACCAAGATGACATTACCCAGCTCGACTGCAGCCTGGGTAGCCGGAATCCACAAGGTTTTTTGACTAAGGGATTCAATGGCCGGGTTTATTTTTTCCTGAGCAGGGTATTGGACAGCCCCGGAGATCACGTCAACCGGAGAAATCGGCTGGGGATTGATCAGGCAAATGACACTCGGACATCCATGGGTGGCCAATACCCTGGCTCCTTCAAGGGGTTCTAAGGCAACAATCAGGTCTGCCTTGTGCCAGGGGATCTGTGGACTCCATGTGCTCTCTTTGGACACCCTGATATGGCTTGTAACCGAGCCGCCGCGCTGGGAAGAACCAAAGGTTTCGCCAATGGTGGTGTATAATCCCTGCATGGCCAGCATATCGGAAAGAACCCTGGAAGCAAGGACATTTCCCTGGCCGCCAACACCTGTGATAATTATATTATAAGGATCTTTAACTATTGTTTGTGACATGGTCTGGCTACCTCTTTCTTGTTGATGGCCCCTGAAGGGCATATGGAAGCACAAACGCCGCATCCGACACAAAGCAGCGAATTTATGGCCGCTTTACCTTTGTCCCGGTCCCAGCTTAACCCGGGACACTTGAACACGCGGGTACACAGCCGGTTACACCCACAGCTTTCTCCGATACAAAGATCGGGGTCGACAGACATCTCATAATCCTGGGTGTGCCGGCGCAGTGGACTTAGGGCGCAGGGCTGCCTGAGGATCAGGACCTGTACTCCATCCCGGGCATCCATGAGCCGGTTAAGGGTCTCTTGGGTCTGGACAAGCTCAAAGGGATCGCCAATAGTGACAGAGGCACCCATGGCTGAACATACGGCAGATATATCAATGGGCCGGGCAGATTCTCCCATGGCACCTTTATCCAGGCCGGTGTGAGATTGGAAACCCGTCATGGCCGTACCACTGTTATCTAAAACCATTAACACGAGATTTGCATTGTGATGAATCGCATTGGCAAGGCCGGGCATGACTGCATGGAAGAATGTGGAGTCTCCGCACACCGCCAGAACAGGCTGGGTTAGACCAAAGCGTGACAATTGGGCAAAACCACTTGCAACAGCGATTCCAGACCCCATGGCATGGCCGGTTTTATTGGTGGTATACCCGCATGGCAGACTGCCCATGAAATAGCAGCCGATATCACCGCAGACAAATCCTTGCCGGCCATCTTTTTCCAGGGCCCTTCGAATACTCCAATAGGATGCGCGGTGGGGGCACCCGGGGCAAAAAGTCTGGGCCCGATCCGGCAAAATCAGTTCGTCAAAGATCTTTTGGCTCGCCTGGACGTATTCTGATTCTGCGCATTGGTTTGAGCTCCCTTTAAGATCCATGGCACGTTCAAGAGCTGTTATCACAAAATCCGGGGTCATTTCTCCGACGGGAGGCAAATACCCATTGGCTTTTCCGTAAAAAGTCTTCCCCCCTAGTGTATCATGCCGTTCCGCCACCCATACTTTCAGATTTTCTTCAAGAAAGGGGATGATTTCTTCCACAACCATGAGCCTGTCGGCTTTTTTAAGGATCTTTTCGATCAGATTTGACGGCAGGGGCCATGAGGTGCCAAGTTTCAGCAATCCTACCCGATCCCGGAGACCTAAAGAATGGATGGCCTCTTTGCAATACATGAAACAAGCAGAGCTTGTGATTATCAAAAATTCAGGATTATCAGCGTCTGTGTAGGTATTAAAGGGGCTGTCTTCAAACAGGGTTGCCGCCCGGCGCATTTTTTCCTGGAGCTTTCCGTGTTTTAAGGCCACAGGCGTGCTGAACATTGCCCCGTTTTTAGGATCAAGAAAATCCCCATGGCATTTGAACTCTGCCCGGCAAGTTTTTGGGGGCAATTTTCCAAACCTCACCCCTCCGCTTGCATGGGACATCTTTGTGACACTGCGCAACAGAACCGGGCTGCCAATGGCCTCGGATAAAGCGAAAGCCCAGCAAGCCATGTCCTTGGCCTCTTGAAACGTACCCGGTTCTAACAGGGGAATCTCGTGGAGTTTAGCAAAATGCCTGGACTCTCCCTCATTGGCGCTTGACAACCCCCCTGGATCATCACATGAAACAATGACCATTCCGCCTCGTATTCCGGAATAAGAAAGGTGGAGCAAAAAATCAGAGGCCACATTCATTCCGTTCTGTTTCATCACGCACATGGAGCGCAATTGTGCAAAGGATGCTGCAGCGGCAACTTCCATGGCCACTTTCTCATTGGTGGACCATTCTACGTAAAGATCCCTGTGGTCTGCTATTTTTGAAATATGTTCTATGATTTCAGAGGAAGGTGTTCCCGGATATCCTGCAACAACCTTGACCCCTGCTTCCAGAGCGCCTCGGGCAATGGCGTCATTGCCGGTGAGCAGATGTTGTACGCCTTCTTGTTGTGCTATTAATTCGATGGACATGATCTTGCCTCCATGGTCAAAGTTTGTTCTATTTTGAATTTTACGTACAAGGACTGCAGTCCCGGATAACCTTTTAATGTTTTTAAAGCGCAAGACGGCCTTGTGTGTCGGCCGGGCCCCTTGAGTCTTGCAACACAGGCAGCCAAACGAACGCCGGCAGCCACAGGATCGATACAGCACCCTGTGGTTACCGCTGCAATGGGGTCACAAAATTTGCCAAGACCCGCACATCCCATGATGAGAGTTGGTACGTCATCACAAATCATGTTTTTACCTGCAGCAATAATTTTTTCCCTGATTTCTTCATCCTCTTTTTCCACATCTTCAACCGCCATACCCAGAGCGACAACCTCGTGAAGTCTGTCATGATACCCTTTTTCCCTTACAAAGGCTTTTGTGGAATCAATGCTGTTTTTCTGGGTGATAAGAATGGAAAACCGACCCGGCATGGTTGCGGCCATTGCAAAAGCACTCTCGGCAATGCCTAATACCGGGACCGTAAATACCTGGCGCAGAATCTCAAGTCCCGGGTCATCAAAGCAGGCAGATACGATGGCGTCATATTGTTCTGTCTCAGCTAAAACAGTTTCCACCATTCCGGGAATACTTAAGGCTGAATCAAGAAGTGTCTCTATGGTTTCAGGCCCGCTTGCAGCGCAACGGGTGATCACCCGGCACCCTTGTTCAGCCTGACTGGCCGATTTTTGAATGCTCTGGGTCATTTTTCCGGAGGTGTTTGGGTTGACAACCAGAATATTAGGTTGCATTGTATTTATTCTCCTGATCTATATATTATCTTTCCTGTAGGCCAAGGCTTTTTCAAAGCCTGCAGAATGTGTTAAATTAAATACTTCAGCCCCCTGCTAAAGCATTCCGTTCTGCATAAATCCAGCATTGCTCCCGTTGATTTTCCAGAAGGTATCAGCCCCTTTAGGGCCTATCTTCTGAGCGGATTTATTGGCCTTTTTCAATAAATCTGCCGGGTCGATGGTATGGTA
>CAYZHB010000167.1:0-5598 GCA_964478245.1 uncultured Desulfobacterales bacterium
CCGCCAAGGCAAAGGCTATGGTGAAGCCCATGGGCCGGAACATGATGCCTTCCAGAAACGATTTAACCGCCGGTACCGCCTCGGGAATGCCCGCCACTACCATCACGACCGTGGGGCTGGCCGGCAACGGGTCCGGTTTTGTCAGCGCCGCCTGTTTTTCTTCTTTCTCCGCCGTCACCGGGGCCTGAACGGAGGCGGCGCCGCTTTTCCCGCCGGATCCCGGCGTTACGGTTTTCCCTGAAATAATCTCTTCTTTGCCACCCTTTTCAGGAGACGTCACCTTTTCTCCTGTGGCCGCACCCTCTGTCGTTTCTGCAGCAGTCTTTACCGCCTCAGTATGCGACGTTTCATCCTCTTTTTCCAACGATGCCGGCGTTTCAGTTGCACCGGTCATCCCGGCTGTGGCCTTTATCTTTCCGGATGCCGGGTTCACCGGGGTTTCTGCGACGTTTCCGGCCGTTTTCTGCCCGATCTTCTTGCGCACGGTGGATTGATTTTCCCGTTCAAGCAGAACCGTTTCACTGTTCTCGGGGGAACCGCTTTCAAATCCGGATACGGGATCATCGACGAGCTGTCTTTTCTGGAAAGCCGCATCGCTTATCCAGAAGACAAGCAGGACCGCCAGGGCCGCCCCCAGCATCGCGCCGATGTTCCGGAACCGCCTGGCTGACCGCCCTGCCTGTTTCGTGCCGGCGGCTTGTTCCGGGTATGTTTCGACGACACGGTTCCCATCTTGTTCCAGATCCCGCCTGCACTGCTGCAGGTCATCCATGAGTGCTTCAGGGGTCTGGTACCGCTTGTCAATATGCCGGGCCACCATTTTATTGATAATCCGGCAGATCTCGGGGGGCAGATCCGGCTTCACCGATTCAATCGGCGGAATATCTTCCGTCATGATGCGGGTAATCACGGCAATGGGCGAATCTGCTGTAATCGGCGGACTGCCGGCCAGTATCCGGTAGAGAACCGCCCCCAGCGAGTAGATATCACTGCGGCTGTCCAGCGTGTCGCCCTCGAACTGCTCCGGGGAAGCGTATGCGGGCGACCCCATGAACAGCCCCGTCCGGGTCAGCTGGGTATCCGCATCCTGCAGATATCCCACCCCGAAATCGGTCACCTTGGCCCGGCCCGTCGTATCGATCATGATATTCCCCGGTTTAAGATCGCGATGGACCACGCCTCTCGCGCCGGCTTCAGACAATGCGCCCGCCACCTGCAAGCCGATGGACAGCACCTCTTCAACCGGCAATTTTCCCTTTTCCTGGAGAATTTTTCCCAGGTCCCGCCCTTTTATGTACTCCATGGCGAAAAAATGCAGCCCTTCGAACTCCCCGTAAGAAAGGACCCGGACAATGTTCGGATGATCCAGGGCGGCGATTATCTGGGCCTCCCGCCTGAACCGTTTGACAAACTCTTCATCCGGGGAAAGATGTTCCGAGAGCACCTTCAGTGCCACCTTCCGGTTAAGGGAAAGTTCGTGCGCCCGGTACACGGCGCCCATCCCGCCCCGGCCGAGCTCCTTTTCCAGCTTGAATCCGCTGAAAATCTTTCCGATACGGATATCATCACGCATGTTCATGGTATGTCCCCCGTTTTTTCCATACATACCACAAAAAAAGACAGGGTACAAACAGCTCCGATCCCCTGCCACAATTCTCGTGACGAAGTCAGAAGTCCTTTCCGTAACCCGTTCCGGGTTGCTCACCTTTTGTTCGCTGGTGGATTCGTTTGATAAATTCTAAACTTGCTTCGCTAAACCGCAAAAACTCCGGTCCGGTTGGTCCTCAAACAGTTTGCGGTTTGACGCTCCGCTTCGTTAAGAATTTGGTACAAACGTCTCCACCAATGCGTCTGCAAAAGGCAAGCAATCCGTCACTGGCAGCCTAAAATGTATACATTCACATCTATTTGAAATCGCCCACAGGATGACAGAACAAAAACTTTTTTCAAAACGACGAATCCTCCATAACAATTCCAAAGCCGTCAGTCGGCGGTCGCGACTGAACGTTCAGGACGTAAGGGGGGAATAATTTTTCCGTCTGCCGGGCGTTAAGAACCGCAGGCTGTGTGAGGACATACTTGGCCGCAGTTCCTGCGGTTTAGCCCGGCGGACGGAAAAATCCCCCCGACGTTCTGGTTCAGAAGCGTCTGCCGGCTGACGGCGGTTGTCTATATGGTTTGTACTTAATTGTTTTCAAAACGGACGTATGCCCCCTGCTTTACGCCCGTCGCCGGCTCTTGAGATAATATGCATGCCGGGTGAAACAATGGGGGGAGTGCAAGGTTTCAACGGATAAACAGCGGCAGGGGCGAAGGGCAGAAGTCGTCTATCCACACCAGGTCGGCTCTTGAACAGTAGCCTTTTGAAACAAACCCTGCTTCATACCCCTTCTGCGTGATCACCTGGATATGGGTATGGTAAAACCAGTTGCCGTTTTCACTGAAGTCACCGATCCGGGCAAACGGCTCGCCTGCAGAAAACCGGGTTCCCTCCGGCGGCAGGCTTTGGAGCGCGAGATGACCGTAGAAACTGAAGAATGATTCAAAACGGGTGCTTTCATGCAGCAGAAGGACATATCCGCCATAGTTGCCTTCCCCCTCTTCATAACCGCTCTCCTGAACCACGGCGTCCAGGGGCGAATGAAGGGAGGTCCCCAGATCCACAATCACATCGAGTCCCAGATGGAAAAACCGTTCCTCTTCCACCATCTGGGGGCAGTCCGAAAGGAGGGTTTCCCGGTTCTCCAGATACGGGGCCAGCCCCCAGTTGCCGCGGCCCGTCATTTTGTCTTCGAGAATCTGCTGAAACCGCTTCTGATCCCTGGGATCAATGCCGTCAAGCAAGGCGCTTTGCGGAGACAAATCCGCCAGATAGGGGTCTCCCTGCAAATTCCTGAAAAGGGGCATATGCCTGACAGTGTCGCTGTAAACCAGATACGGGTATTTCATTTCAAGGAGCTCCTTACGTCAGATCGGAAAATTTCCTGAGGCCACAATACCCGTGAGCGGCACCACCGGTCTTCCGTCTTCGTGGATGCGGACGTTTTCCGGAAGGATGAACCCCTTGTCCATCTCCTCAAAACAGTGCCTGTCGTAACAGTCCAGCTTCACCGAAAGTTTTCCGTCCGCGATCAAAAAAGTGGACGTGAGGCCGTAATCCACCTCTCCCAGGGGCGTCTGAATGATATATCTCGGTATTTCCCGGCCGCTTCCCTCTCTTCTGACCTTGGTGGCGATATCGATGACATCGAATGTATCCACCGGGCAATCCCCGTTCCACTTTTCCTGAACGGGCAGACCGGCCGCATACAGATGGTGGAACTCGATGCCCGCCTGCCTCAGCAGAAAGGCCAGCTCATGGATGGTATCGGCCGAGTCGTTGACGCCGCCCAGAAGCGGGGTGTTGCTGTAAACCGTGATGCCTTTATTGTTCAGCCGTCTCACGACCTTTGCATGCGCAGGCTTCACCTCCCGGGGTTCCAGGAACCAGGTCTCGATCTCCAGCCTGAGCGGATCGGCAACGGCGAGGCGGTTGAGGTCCCCCAGCCTGTTTATCACGGCGGTGGTATATGTTTCCGGCTCCCGGTTGAATGTCATGCTCCGGAGCCGGACGGCATTTACATGGGAAATATCCTGAAGCGTCCTGACGATACGGCTGATATGATAAAGGCAGTCGACTGCATCCCCCCGGGGAGCGATCACGACATCGGTAATTTTATGATCCGATCTTATATACGCAACCGCCTCTTCCGGTGCTTCCGTATCGATCTCCACCCGTGTTTCATGCACCCGCAGAACATGGTCACACCGTGTCGGCACGATGGTGTGCGCCGGTCTTACCCCCTCTCTCAAGGCTTCTTTCACTCTTGCAAGCTGACCGGAAGCCACAGATGGTCTCTCTTTATCCGCCCTGACCGGTCTCGGACCCAGGAGAAGCGATTCATCCCCTATGTCCGCCATGTACTGGATGTCGATGGTGCCCTCATCGTTGATCCGTATGTTGGAAAGCGCATTGGCAAGCGGGGCGAACGCCTTGAAGTATTCAGGCGTATACGGTGTCCGTATCCAGATGAAGTTGTCGTTGCCGGCCACCTTCTCGACCGCCCATCCGCTTGTCTGCCAGTCCATTTTACCGATAGGCGTGGCCGTGCATATTCTCGGAATCACCCGGTCGGACAGATGCGCCCGCAGGTGGTGTGCCACATTGATCCCGCTGGCGATGGGGCTCCAGTAGATACTGTTCCCGTGTATGGGGCTGCAGGGGATGTAGATGTAATGCAGCTCCGCGCCGGCTCCCCTCAAAAGACTGAACAGTTTCACAAGTTCGGGGCCCTTGTCATTGCAATCGTTCAGGAAAGGGGTCTGCACATAGACGGGAATACCGTTTTTCACCAGATCCGTTATGATGTCCAGGCTCTCCGGCGAAATTTCGTCCGGATGGATAAAATGGGTGGCCACTTCCATCCGTTTACCGTTCCGCTGCAGCTCCAGGTTTTTCTGTTTCAGGTATTTCAGGTATCCGGCGTCGTCAGCCAGGAAAAGATCCGGGTAATAGGCAATGGACCGGGTGGCAAGCCGCAGGGACTGCACATGGTCAATCGTCATCAGTCCGTCTATGGCGGCGGCCATGTTTTCCCTGTTCATGAACGGGTCCCCGCCGGTGACCACGATCTCCTTGATCGAGGGAGAATTCTTTACATGCGCTACTGCCGCCTTTACGTCTTCAGGGGCGGGATTTTTTTCGTTTCTCGACTCCTTGTGCTTCCTGAAACAGAACCGGCAGTAAACCGGACAGCTCATATTCAAAAGGAAAATGACCCTGTTCTGATACATCTGTTCCAGAAGGCCCTGGTGGAACTGACCTATCCAGGTATTGGTATGACCGACGGCGTCGCGTTCCTGGACAAACGGCAGGTACTGGTAAGCCACATCTCTCGAAACCATCATCTGCCGGGCCGTATGCCGGGAAATTCTCACCGGGTACATGTCAATCACTTTCTGCATATCCGCTTTTTCATCTTCAGGCACCTTTATGTTGGTGACCTTTTCAAGCTGATCCACATCTTTGATGGACACGTAGCCGCCTCCCGGTATTATTTTTTCGAGAAGCGCCACAATAAAAAGGGAAGGGATGGCAATATTGTGTACCACAATTTCCCTGCCGTGGGTTTTTTCCACCCTGTTCAAAACGGTTCGGAAAAAGCCTTCGGGATCCTCTCTGTATCCTGAGGCCTCGAGAAGCCTTTCAAATTTCGTGCTGCCGTCCGCCTCTCCTGTGATATCCGTAAAGGCTTTTCCCGCAAGAGGTGCCGTGCCGTAATGTTCAAGAAACGCTATCGCAGCGGAGACAAGTGACCTGAGACTTACCTCCGCCGTTTTTCCTGAATTTTCAAATCTGACTTGAAAAAATGTTTCTCTGTTTCGCATTTAACTTACCCTTTGCTTTTCCGCCCACACCTGTTTATCCGGGGAGTCTCCCGTAAAGTCGACTGCCGCCGCACTGACGGCTTCATCGCCGCCATACAGTTCAAACCACGGCTAACTTGTTCTACGGGTCACCTTTGGACAGGCAGGTGACGGGGGGCTTTCTATGCCGGG
>CAYZHB010000168.1:0-5580 GCA_964478245.1 uncultured Desulfobacterales bacterium
GCATCGTGGCAGGACTGCAGACCGTATTCAATCCAGACGAGGTACTTTTGCGCATAGGATGCGATCAGCGACAGTTTGGCGTCGTCGATGCAGTCGGGCCGGGTGCCGACGGCAATCCCGGCAACTTCCGGAAACGAGAGCGCTTCGTCAAACATGCGCTGCAGGCGCCCCACAGAGGTGTAGGTGTTGGTGTAGGACTGGAAATAGGCCAGAAACCGGCCGGCGTTGTACCGCTTTTTCATGGCCCGGATGCCGGCGGCCATCTGGTCGGTTACGGACATGCCGGCTGCATGGGCCCCCGACCCCGATCCCCGGTCGTTGCAATAGATGCAGCCGCCTTCCGACAGGGTCCCGTCCCGGTTCGGGCACGTCAGCCCGGCATCGATGACAACCTTCTGGACACGCTCATTATAGAGCGACCGCAGGTAGGTGTTAAAGTCGTTGTACCGCTTTATCTTGACCTTCATATCATCCCATTATATACTAAAAGGTTATGAATGCCCACGGAAAAAAATACGATGTGATCGTGGTGGGAGGCGGTCATGCCGGGTGCGAGGCCGCTCTTGCGGCCGCCCGCATGGGGTGCCGCACCCTTCTGCTTTCCATCGACCTGGACAAGGTGGCCGCCATGCCCTGCAGCCCGTCCATCGGGGGGATGGCCAAGGGCCAGCTGGTAAAGGAGATCGATGCCCTCGGCGGCCAGATGGCCGAAACAACCGATAATTCGGCAATCCAATACCGGACGCTTAATACGAGAAAAGGACCGGCCGTTCATTCCACGCGGACCCAGAACGACAAGCTCATGTACCATCGCCACATGAAATCGGTTCTTGAAAAATGCCCGGATCTGGACTTGAAGCAGGCGCTGGTGGAGGACCTGGTAATGGCAGACGGAAAGGCTGCCGGTGTGTACGATAACACGGGATTTGTCTATTACGGAGAGACGGTTGTGCTGGCCACCGGCACTTTTCTGAAAGGGACGGTTCACATCGGGGACACCATGATCGAAGCGGGACGGGCCGGCGAGTTCTCTTCAAAAGGGCTGGCCGCTTCCCTTGCCGCCGCGGGATTCGAGGCCGGCCGGATGAAGACGGGGACGCCGCCGCGGCTCAACCTTTCGTCCATCGATCTGTCGGCATTTCGGCTGCAGGCGTCGGACCCGGTTCCCCGGCCGTTTTCCTTTTCGACAGACCGCATCACCCTGCCGCTCCTGCCGAGTTACATCGGCAGCACCAACCGGCGGTCCGGTGACATCGTCCGGAAGAATCTGGCCTATTCCGCCCTGTACGGCGGTCATATCAAAGGGCAGTCGGCCCGGTACTGCCCGTCGTTTGAAGACAAGGTGGTCAAGTTCCCGGACAGGGAGTCTCACCGGGTTATCCTCGAGTATGAAGGGGTCGACAGCCTGGAGATATATGCCAGCGGTCTCGGGAACAGTCTTCCGCTGGAAATTCAGCTCGCCTTTGTCCGGTCGGTGGCCGGGCTTGAACAGGCGGAAATAATGCGGCCGGGATATGCCATCGAGTATGACTACATCAATCCGCGTCAGCTGTTTCACACCCTTGAGACGAAAAAGATAAAAGGGCTCTTTTTCGCCGGCCAGATAAACGGCACGTCCGGCTACGAGGAGGCGGCTGCACAAGGGTTGTGGGCGGGCATCAACGCGGCCTGCCGTGTCCAGGGAAGACCGCCGTTCGTTCTGGACCGGTCTCAGGCCTACATGGGCGTAATGATCGATGATCTGGTGACCCGGGGAACGAATGAGCCGTACCGCATGTTCACCTCGCGGGCCGAGTACCGGCTGCTGCTGAGAGAGGACAATGCGGACCTGAGACTGGCGGAGACCGGACACGAGCTGGGACTCGTGAGCGATGAGACCCGACGGTGCTGTCGGGAGCTCAAGAAGGCGACAGATCGCGAAACAGACCGGATCAGAAATACGGTCATAAAGCCGACCGACCGGGTGAACAGGCAACTCGAGAAGGCCGGCAGCAGCGGTATCAGCACCGGGATTTCGCTTGACCGGCTCCTCAAGAGGGCGGAACTCTCTTATGACACGGTGAGCGAGTTGAGCCCGCCGCCGGGGCCGGTAACGGATCGTGTGACGCATCAGGTGGAAGTTAACATCAAGTATGAGGGCTATATTGCCAGACAGCTGAAAGAAGTTGAAAAATTCAGGGACATGGAAAAGATCCGGATCCCTGAAAACTTCGATTTCCGGAATGTGCACGGGCTTTCAAACGAACTCAAAGAGAAACTCGAACAGGTCGCCCCCGTCTCTTTAGGTCAGGCCGCCCGGATCGACGGGATGACACCGGCGGCCATATCCGTTCTGATGGTTGCGATAAAGGGTTTTCAGAGGACAGGCGCTTCTTGACACGGTGAAATTATTTCTTATTTTTAAAGAACAGTAAAAAGTAAGGCGGCACGCTGCGGTGCTGAGTTCAGCGGCCAAAAAATGCTGATATCATTGACATATGCAATATTATCTGGTTTTATATACAGGGAAGTGATGACAAATGGCTGAAGATTATTATCAAATACTCGGAGTAGACAAAAACGCCTCTCAGTCGGATATAAAGAAGGCATACCGGAAACTTGCCCAGAAATACCATCCGGACAAGGCCCAGGGAGACAAAGACGCCGAGGCGAAATTCAAGAAGATAAGTGAGGCGTATGCCGTGCTCAGTGATGCTGAAAAACGCAAACAATACGATACTTACGGTTCCGAGGATTTTCAGCAGCGGTATACGCAGGAAGATATTTTCAAAAATTTTGACCTTGGCGATATCCTGAGAGAGTTCGGTTTCGGCGGAGATGCCGCCAGGGGATTTTCCGGCGGATTCGGCAGGAAATTTTCCGGCGGGCCGAAAGGCCGCACGTTTTATTCTACCGGCGGCGACATGGGAGAGAACGCCTTTTTCCAGAACATGGGCGGCGGTTTCGGACAGAAGCAGCAACGGACCAAGGGCAGAGATCTGGAGCATGAAATATCCCTGAGCCTTCAGGAAATCCTGAACGGCTCCCGGAAGACCCTGAGCATTAATCAGGGCGGCACCACCAAAACGGTAACGGTGAAAATCCCCAAAGGGATGACAAAAGGCAAAAAGATAAGACTCCAGGGCAAAGGAGAGCCGAGCCCTCACGGCGGACCGGACGGTGATCTGTATATCAAGTCCAGACCGGCCCCGGCCCCGGGGTTTGATCTCGACGGCAACGATATCTACATGTACAAGGAGATAAAGCTGACCGATGCGATTCTCGGCACAAAGATCACCATAACCGATCCTGCCGGCAACAGTATCAATCTCACCATACCGCCGGGCACGAAAAGCCGGGCCAAAATGCGAATTCCCGGGCACGGCGTGCCCTACATGAAAGGAGACGGTGTTGGGGATCTGTTTGTCGTGATTCAGGTAACTATCCCGGGCACCCTTAGCAGGGACCAGAAAGACCTTGTTGAAAAACTGGCTGAAACCGGCCTGTAAGGGGTATATGGCAAAATTAGTTGAAATGATCTCCGAGGAAGAGATCAAAAAAAAAATCAAAGAGACGGCAGCCAAAATTTCTCAAGATTATAAAGACAAAGAGCCTTTGTTTATCGGCGTTTTAAAAGGCTCTTTTGTTTTTCTGGCGGACCTGACCCGCCGGATCTCGATTGATCATGAAATTGATTTCATCGGCACCTCCAGTTACGAAGGCAGTTCAAGCACCGGTCGTGTCAAGCTGACCAAAGAAGTCTCTTCCGACCCGGAGGGGCGGCATGTGATCCTTGTCGAGGATATCGTCGATACCGGCAGAACCCTTAAAGCCCTCAAAGCGTACCTTGACTCTCTGGGACCTTTTTCAATAAAATTCTGCACCCTTGTTGACAAATGTGAACGGCGTGAAGTAAATATAACTGTGGATTATGCCTGTTTTTCGGTTAAAAAAGGATTTGTTGTGGGATACGGGCTGGATTATAATGAGAAATACAGAAATCTTTCTGCAATATATGATCTGAAATTATAAAATAAGGGGAAGTGTAATGATTATTACCTGCGAAAAGTGTTCCACAAAATACAATTTTGATGAAACACTTCTTGAGGAAAATGGTTCCAAAGTCAGGTGCAGTCAATGCAAGCATGTGTTTACCGTGTTTCCCGCTCCGCAGCCCGAACAGACCGAAGAGACAGAAGAAACGGGTGACGAATTTGAAAGTTATTTCGATAGAGAAGAAGGTGTCAGTGCTGATGTGGACTTCGACATGGAAGAAGTTGATCTGGAACTGGGTGATGACGATGATGAATCCTATGAAACGGACGATGATGAATTTGATATGGATGAAGATGAATTCGATGTGGACGAAGACGAGTTTGATTTGGATGAGGATGAATTCGAGGCGGATGAAGACGAATTTGAAGCGGCGGAATCGGAGCTTACCCTGGACGAAAATGAGCTCACCCTGGATGAAGAGGAACTGTCGCTGGATGAAGAAGATCTGAGTACCGACGCGGATCAGCCGGAAACCAGCCCGATTGACGAATTGTCTGCCGAAGAGGAGTATGAGGAGCCGGAAGCAGAGGAGATCGATCAGCTCTTCATGGAAGAGATCGGCGAGACGGAAGATGAAGGAGAGACGGCATTCGAATTCGAGCTGGACGTAGACAGCGGGGAAGAGACGGAAGGCGTCGAAGCGCTTCCCGAAGTCGGGGAAGAGGAAGAGAGCCTGTCCGATCTGGAGGTGCTGGACCTGGGAGATGACGAACCCGGGGAAGTTACGGCCGGGGAGAGTGACGAAGATGCCGGTCAGGCCTATGATCTTTCCAGATACGATGATGTCCTGGGGGCCGGAACCGAAGGAGAAGAAGAAGATATTCCCGAGCTGCTTGAGCCCGAGGAATCGGATTTGGAATCGGAAGACAGCGGCATTGAGCTGTTCGGTCTGGAAAAAGAGGAAGGCGCCGGCGAATCGGATGCGGAAACCCGGGAGATCAATATTGCCGACATTTCAGAGGATGACTTCGAGCCGGCAGGCGCTGAAGAATCCAAAAAGAAACCGACCGTGGGCAAGCCGGTGCTGATTCTGCTGATACTTGCGATTCTCCTGCTTATCGGTTATGGCACCTCGGTCGTGATGGGGGTCAATATCTATAAACTGTCCAAAACGGATATACCGGTGATCGGGAAATTTTTCGAATCACCGGCGGCCGAGAAAACCAAGGTGTGGGCGACACTGTCCAACGAGAGTGTCAACGGCCGGTTTGTGAACAATGAACAGGCGGGCAAGATTTTTGTCATAACCGGTGAGGTGACCAACACGTCCGGTTCTCCGTTAAGCCATATCCAGGTGACGGGATCGCTTGTGACCAAAGGGGAGCAGATAGCCAAAACAAAAAATGCGTTCTGCGGCAACCTGATATCTGAAACAAAGTTGAAAAATGCGGACATGAAAGAGATAAACAGCATGCTTTCCAGAAAAGCCGGGAAAGACAACACCAATGTCAATGTCAGTCCGCAGCGGTCAGTGCCCTTTATGATCGTGTTTTCAGATCTGCCGGAAAATCTGGACAACTTTACGGTAAAGGTGGCCAAATACGA
>CAYZHB010000169.1:0-5554 GCA_964478245.1 uncultured Desulfobacterales bacterium
TGAATCGTTTCAGATTCTCTGTTTCGGGGGGGGATTCAGCTGGGGGGACGACCACGGCGCCGGCGTGATTCAGGCATTGAAGATTAAAAAACACCTCGGGGACAGACTGCTGTCGTTCATCGACAGGGGCGGCCTGATAATCGGTATATGCAACGGCTTTCAGACCCTTGTCAATCTGGGCCTTCTTCCCGGACTGGACAGGGATTATACAAAGCGGTCCGTCGCCATCACATGGAACGACTGCGGTAATTTCAGGGACCAGTGGGTTCACCTGTCGATAAATCCGAAGTCGCCCTGTGTATTTACCGAGGGAATGGATACCGCGTTTTATCCGGTACGCCACGGCGAAGGCAAGTTTTATACGGATGAAAAGACCCTGGACACGTTGTTTTCAAATGAGCAGGTGGTCCTGCGGTATGCCGATGAACAGGGAAAAGCGGCGGGAAAGCGGTTCCCCCAGAACCCCAACGGGTCGGCAGGGGATGTGGCCGGCATCTGTGATCCGACCGGCCGGATTTTTGGGCTCATGCCCCATCCGGAAGCGTACAACCATTTTACCAACCATCCCGGCTGGGCAAGGGAAAAGTCCAGGCGCAAAAGACCGGGCGCCGCCCCTGACCATCTGTCATCGCCCCTTACGGCCGGCGGTATCCAGATTTTCAAGAACGGCGTGGACTACATGGCCTGACCCCGCCACCTGCCCATGGCATAGAACAAATTAGCCGTGGCGACTGATCGGTGACGTCTTGCATACGGCCGCGATATGTGGTAATGAACTTAATGTTATGAAACAGTATGTTATAGACGGGTTGACCCCCGGTGACCATGAAAAGCTTCACGCCTATTTTCAGAACCATCTCGAACCGGCCGGTATCGACGGCATTTACTGGGTCGAAATCACAGGGGATTTGCTGACAGACCTGCAGAGAGCGCATGAGGGCTGCCGGCCCCATGTATTCGCCCTTATGCTGGAACCCGGTTACCTGTCGTGCGAACTGCTGGTCAGAATCAAAAAAAGTGTCCGGTGTGACTGCATGGGGTATGCAACACCCGGGCAGCGCGAGTGGCTTGTTGAAACAGTCGATTCCATTCTCGACAGCCTCGGTATTACGGTATGAATTGGTAAGGAATTAAAACATATGCTGAAAATAATCCCGCTGGGCGGGGTCGGAGAAATCGGCCTCAATATGATGGTGGTAGAATACCAGCAGGTCATATTCATTATTGACGCCGGCCTGATGTTTCCGGAGGAGTATATGCTCGGGGTGGATATCGTCATTCCCGACATGGAGTATATACGGCAGAACCGGTTTAAGATAAAAGGATTGATACTGACCCATGCCCATGAGGATCATATCGGGGCGGTTCCCTATCTTTTGCGGGAGATTTCCGTCCCCGTTTACGGGTCCGAATTCACCCTCCGCATCGTCAGAAACAAACTGGATGAGTACGGGGCGTTTCCGGATATCACGTTGAACACTGTCAGGGGGGGAGACATTATAAAAATCGATCCCTTTGAAGTGGCATTCATCAACGTGAGCCACAGCACGGTCGGCGGATTCGGGCTTGAAATCCGGACGCCGGTGGGCAGGATTGTTCATACAGGCGATTTTCGCATCAACCACAGCCCTGAAGAATCTCAGGTCACCGATGTCGACAAATTTGCCAGGTGCGGGGAACAGGGGGTTCTGGCACTTCTCTCCGATTCCACCAATGTGGAGGAGAAAGGCCATACCATGTCGCTTCAGGAGCTTAAAAAGAGTCTGGGAAACATCGTATCCGCCGCCGGCGGCAGGGTGATCGTGGCCCTGTTTGCCTCCAATGTCATACGGATTCAGCAGATGATCGATATCGCACTGGAGAACGGGCGGAAGGTGGTTTTTAACGGCCGGAGCGTGGAGCAGATCGTTGCCGTGGCCGGCGACCTCGGGTATCTGAATTGCCCGGAAGAGATGGTGATGGATGTCCGGGATATCAGCGACTGTCCGGAAAACGAGATACTGATCATTACCACGGGCAGTCAGGGGGAACCCATGTCCGCCCTTGCCCGTATGGCCACCGGGCTCCATAAGCAGATCAGCATAAGAAAAGGCGACAGCGTCATCCTTTCGTCAAAGTATATCCCGGGGAATGAAAGGGCGATCACCAATATCATCAACAAGCTTTACAGGCGGGGGGCGGACGTGGTGTACGACAAAATGGCCGAGGTGCATTCCTCCGGGCATGCCCACCGGGACGAACTGAAGTTTATGATCGATATGGTGAAACCCCAATACTTTATCCCGATCCACGGTGAATACCGGCACCTGGTTGTACATGCAAGGCTGGCGGAAAAATCAGGCATTTCCAAGGAAAAAGCGCTTGTGGCGGAAGACGGCAAGGTGATCGCCTTTGACGGGAGAGGGGGGCGGCTTGCCGGCCGGGTGCATACCGGCAAAGTGCTCGTGGACGGCAAAGGGATCGGCGATGTGGGAAAAAGTGTCCTGAAAGAGCGGCATGAGCTTTCCGAGCACGGCCTGGTGATTGTGATCATGGTGATGGACGAAGAGACAGGGGTGATTCTGCACGGGCCCGAGCTTGTTTCGAAAGGATTTGTATTTAACGCCGCGACCGGGTATCTGGTGGATGATGCCCAGTGCGTGATCCTGGAAATAGTGGAGGAACTGCGGACGGGCCTGGAAGAGTCGCGCGTGGAGGTGCTGCGGTCCAGAATAAAGAAAGCGCTGAAGGGCTATTTTTCCTTTGCCATCAAGCGGAAACCGATAATCGTGCCGGTTATACTCGAAGTATGAAAAAGGAACTGACAGGCTTACTGTTTTTGTTTTCCGTTATACTGGTGCTGCTGAGTCTCTTTTCATACAGCCCGGCCGATCCCTCGGTCGCCAATACGCCGTTTACGGTGCCGGACAAAGTCGACAACCTGTTCGGAATGGTGGGGGCCCATATTTCAGGGCTGCTTGTATTCGCTTTCGGGGTTGGTGCATTCTGGCTGCCGGTTCTCCTGCTGCTTTCGGCTGTGTGGTATTTCAAGGGGCGCACTCCGAAAATCATGATGCTCACCTTTGGCGGGGGGCTGCTCCTGATCATCTCAACGGGCAGTATCCTGGCCCTTTTTAAAAGCAGTTATGCGCTTTTCGGCACCCGGTTCCCGGCCGGCGGCCTTGTATCCACACGGTTTGCCGATTTCATGCTGACCTATACGAGTATGGCCGGTACATCGATTATTCTGGTTTTTCTGTTTATCGTGGGATTCATTCTGGCCACGGGCATCTCCTTTTTCTCAATACTGGCATTCTGCAGGCGCATCATCGCCGGTATTTTTTTGAAGATCGGAGACGCGTTCCGGGATATGCAGGATGCGGTAAAGGAAGCGTTTGAAGAGCGGCGGGAGAAAAAAGCGGGGGAAGCACAACCGGAAACGGAGCGGTCTGGATCGCGGCCGGTCCGGAAAAATAAAGGGAAAAATGACGCACATGAGAAGGCCGGGGGTACTGCCGATGAAGGGGAAGCGCTGCCCGACCCCGTTATCACCCAGGTGGAAAAGAAAGCCACGGAACAGAGCCTTTTTGATATGGATATCCAGGATATCAGAGAGACGGCCTTTCCCCTGCCGTCGGTTTCTTTCCTGAATGACAGCAGACGGGTGGCCGGTGAAGTGGATACGGAAAAGCTCAAAAAGAAAAGCCGGATTCTCGAGGACAAACTGTCGGATTTCAATATTTCCGGAGAGGTGGTTGAAATACTGCCCGGTCCGGTCATCACCACGTTTGAATACAGGCCCGCGCCCGGTATTAAAATAAGCAAAATCGTCAATCTGGCAGATGACCTGGCGCTTGCGCTCAGCGCCACCGGCATCCGGATAGTGGCCCCCATCCCGGGGAAGGATGTTATCGGCATCGAGATCCCCAATGACAAGCGTGAGCTGGTGGTGCTGAAAGACCTTATCACCTCGAGGGAGTTTGCCGATTCCGAATCCAGGATCACGCTGTGCATCGGCAAGGACATCCTGGGCAGTCCGGTGGTGGCAAGCATGGATTCAATGCCGCACCTTCTCATTGCCGGCGCCACCGGGACCGGCAAGAGTGTGGGGCTCAATGCCATGATAATAAGCCTTCTCTACAAGGCCTCTCCTGACGAGGTCAAGTTTATTATGATCGACCCCAAACGGATTGAACTTTCCGTTTATGACGGGATTCCCCATCTTATTTCGCCTGTGGTCACGGATATGAAAAAAGCCACCAATGCCCTTTTCTGGGCGGTCAAAGAAATGGAGAGACGGTATGAACTCCTGGCGGACAAGGGGGCCCGGAATATTGTCCAGTACAACAAGCTCATGGACCGGCTGCGCAAAGAAAAGGGGGCCGCTTCAGGTCACGGCTCCGAAGAGACGCCGGCCGACGCCGAATCCCTTGAAAATCTCCCGTATATCGTGGTGATCGTGGATGAGTTTGCCGACCTGATGATGGTCTCTTCAAAGGATGTGGAGTCGGCTGTCACAAGGCTTGCGCAAATGGCGAGGGCAGCCGGGATGCACCTTATCATGGCGACGCAGCGGCCGTCGGTGGATGTCCTCACCGGCATGATAAAGGCGAATTTCCCCACCCGCATCTCTTTTCAGGTCTCTTCAAAGATCGATTCCCGGACCATACTGGATGCAAACGGGTCGGAACGGCTTCTGGGGAACGGAGATATGCTGTTCTGCCCCCCCGGTACGGGCAGGCTCATGCGGATTCAGGGGCCGTTTGTATCGGAAAAAGAGATTGAGAAAATAACGCGGTTCCTGAAAAGCCAGAGACAGCCGGAATATGTGGAGGATGTCACCAAGAGCAGGGATGACACGGCCAACCGGGATATTGACGAGGCGGACTATGATGAAAAATACGATGAAGCCGTGGCTCTGGTGACACGAACCCGGCAGGCCTCCATATCCGGCGTGCAGCGTCATCTGCGCATCGGGTATAACAGGGCGGCCCGGATAATCGAAACGATGGAGGCGGAGGGGGTGATCGGTCCCTCAGACGGCGTCAAGCCCCGTGAAGTATTGGTGAGGGGGTATGATGATTGATTGGTTGTTTTCAAACCGGTGGCTGTGCCCCGGGCTACAACCGTCAACGATTGAAACACTTGCGTGTTTCGCCTTTCCGGCTTCTGACCGGAACGCCAAGACACCCGCAAAGCGGGTGGGAGTTGACTTCGATTTTGCCGACACCATCAGGGGATTCATGGATAAGGCGGAAGCGGAAAAACTCCATGATGTCGCCCTTGATGCGGCCCGGGCCGGACCTGTGCTGGAAATCGGCAGCTACTGCGGTAAATCCGCCTATATTATCGGGACGGCGTGTAAAATTCAGGGGGGCATTCTTTTTTCCGTGGACCATCACCGGGGGTCGCCGGAACAGCAGAAGGGCGAAGAATACTTTGACGAAGCGCTTTTCAACGAAAAGACGGGTATGGTGGATACCTTCCCGGTTTTCAGGGAGACCATCGAAAATGCGTCCCTTTCCGGCACCGTGGTGCCCCTGGTTGCCGGATCCGCTGTGGCGGGTAAGATGTG
>CAYZHB010000170.1:0-5385 GCA_964478245.1 uncultured Desulfobacterales bacterium
GAAATGCGGCCCTGTGCCCGGCCGGCTGTCATTGTCGCAAAGATCCAAATGACGTAGTATTTTTTCGGTAATGTCAAGTGCTTCGATAAAGCTGATGATTCTCATCGGGCCTTGCCATATAAATCTTTTGGATCAACCTGGCACGGTTCTGGCAGGACATAGATCATTCGTTCCTGTGAAAAGCAGGCCCGGATAATGTACCGAGCCAGGTTGCCAAGACCTGTTTTGTCTGAAGGGGGGGTATCAGGTTAAAATCTCATACTGAAAAATTTCTTACAGATCTTCCAGTATATAGCCCGGTGCTGTCCTGAAACTGCCATTATCAAGAAAACAGCCATCTGAAACGATGGCATGCAGAAGAGGGTTGAAGTTCAGAAAGCCTCCATAGGTCTGAACCGCCATACTGGCGCCGGGTACAGGATCATTATCAGGCATACCGGAGTTGAAATCAGAGGGGCTTCAGCGGTTGCCGGGGACTGATGGCAAGGATTTTGCGGTGGATGAAAAAAAGCGGATCCCCGGCTGTAACTGCAGTCGGATGATCCGCATCGAGGGGGAGTATTGCCCGGGGCGGTGTTTAGTCGAAGCCGCCCTCATCTTCATCCTGGTCGTACTGGTCGTAGCTCTGCTTTTGCTGGAGTTGCTGCTGTTCCTGCTGTCGCTGCTTCTGGGGCGGATTCTGTCCCTCTTTCATGTTTTCCGGGGGCTCGCAGCCCATTGTGAAGCCCATTATTGCTACAACTCCTAGTATGATAAGAAAACGTTTCAGCATACAAAACCTCCTTTATGTTTTTTGGTTTCGGTTAATCGGTTATTTCTTCGATTTTTTCCCTGAGTTCGTCCGAGTACTCGGACCTTATTTCATCGACCGCCCCCTGGGCGGATGAGCCAAAAATTTTCAATATCTGACTCCTTGAAATCATCAGCGGATTTCTGCCGGCCTCCCTGGTATTCCTGCTGTCCCTGTTGTTCGTAATCCTATGCTGTCAAGTGAACTGCCGTTATAAAACACAGTGCGACTGCCGGAGCCAGTATTTTCCAGAATACGGGTTTTGTTCTCATGGTTTTTGTCCTCCTTTGTTCCCTCTTTGCCTTTGATTTCATGATTTAAATGTTTAGAGTTATTGAGTCTATTTGGTACTGGTATTTGCATTCCCTGTGCCGAAATGTTCCTGCCGGCAGCTTAGATTTTTATGTTATTGATTTTGAAGGGGATATTACTGTACACTTTGCGGGATCCGATATTGCGGAGGGTGTGTTAAAATGTTACATGTGTTGTTTCGTCAAAGTAGACATGGCTGTGTACCGAGCGATTTTAACCTGTATTCGACCGTGGTAGGTTCACGAAATTGTTGTGCAAAGGGATATCCCGGTTATCATCAATTGCGGCGGGATTTTGTTGATATGCTTTCAACCCATCGTATAACTGCCAAATTTGATTTTTGACATCCCCCAGATCCTTTTTTGCCGTCATGCCGAGCGCCAGTATCGTCCTCATTGATATAAGTGGACACTTCGAGCCCGATAGACAAGATGCGGCCTTTTCCCTGGTGGAATTGATCCTTCCCCTCAATTAGCAGGTTATTGGTTGTTTTCAAACCGGGGGCTATGCCCCCGGTTACAACCGTCAACGATTGAAACACTTACGTGTTTTTTTCCGGATATAAACAAGGGCGAATTTATATGCAGGAACCAGATAAAGCGTGCCTTACTCAAGACGCCTGTAAAGGGTTCTGCGGGCAACGCCCAGAATATCTGCGGCTTTCTTTTTGTTGCCGCCGACTTTTTCCAGGACATGGTTTATATAATGCTTTTCCACTTCGGCAAGGGAGGGCAAACTCCGGCCGGGTTTTTCCTGGAATTCGGCAAAATCAAAATCCGGATTCTTTGGCTTTGAACAGTTGCGGATTCTTGCAGGCAGATCCTCCGAGCGTATCTGACTGCCGTGGCAAAAAGTTACAGCCCTTTCCACCGTGTTTTGAAGCTCTCTTACATTGCCGGGAAAATAATACTGCCGGAGCAGCAGGAGGGCGTCATCGGAAAAGCCGTGAATCTGCCGGCCCATCTGGGTGGCAAACCTTGTCAGCAGCCTTCCTGCCAGAAGTTCTATGTCTTGGGCCCTTTCTCTTAGAGGCGGGATTCGAAGGGTGAATGTCTCCAGGCGATAGAAAAGATCCTGGCGGAATTTTGCTTCTTCCACCTCTTTTTCCAGGTTTTGATGAGTGGCAGCAACCATTCGCACATCTACCTGCCTTTCCCGGTTGCCTCCTAAGGGACGAATCTTTCCGTCCTGGAGTATCCTCAAAAGCTTGGCCTGAAGGGCCATGGGCATTTCGGCGATTTCATCCAGCAGCAGGGTACCGCCGTTTGCTTCCTGAAAAAGACCTTCACGGGATTTGCTGGCGCCGGTAAACGCCCCGGCCGTGTGTCCGAAAAACTCGCTTTCCATTAGATGCTCGGGAATGCCGGCGCAATTTACCGCAATGAACGGCCCCTGGTTCCGGTCACTTTCGGCGTGCACGGCTTTTGCCACCAGCTCCTTGCCCGTGCCGCTTTCCCCTACTATCAGAACCGGCCCGCTTGCAGGCGCCGTTTGGAGAATCTGGTCAAACAAAATGCGCATGCAACGGCTCTGGCCATACATTCCGTGAAAATTGTCAAAATCAAAAATCTGCCTGAACCGTTCAACTTCTTGGCGCAGACGTCTTGTTTCAAGGCTGCGGACCACCCTGTGCATGAAATGCTCCAGGTCAAGGGGTTTTGTAAGAAAATCATCGGCTCCATTCTTCAAGGCCTGAACAGCCTGGGAAATGGTGCCAAATGCAGTGATCACTATAAATGCAGGAGGAACATGCATGGCAGAAACTTTTTCAAGCAGTTCAAGACCGCCGGCGCCAGGCAGACGAAGATCGCTGACCACAAGATCAGTCTGCCATTGCTGCAAAACAGAGGAGGCCTCCTCTGCGGTTGCCACTGATCTTGTCCTGTATCCGGCATCGGCAATCTCTTCTGTCAGTAGACCGGCCAGACTATCGTCGTCTTCAACAATGAGAATTTTCTGATCCTTTGTTTTTTCTGTTTCATTCACTTTTCAGAAACTCCTGTGCCTGAAGCCTTTCCTTTTGCCGGCACCTTCATAATAAAGCATGCCCCGCCAAGGCTTCCCTTTTTAAAGCTTATGTTTCCGCCGTGAGCTTCGATAATTCCGTGAACCACTGCCAGGCCCAGGCCCGTTCCCGTCCCAACAGGCTTTGTGGTGAAAAACGGCTCAAAAAGCTTTTTGCCGATGTCTTCGGCAATGCCCGGGCCGCTGTCTTCCACCCGGAAGACAGCCTTATCCTTGAAAAGCGCCCATGTGAGTTTCACCCGTCCTCCGGAAGCGGCATAGATGGCATTTTTCAAAAGATTGGTCAAAACCTGTTCCATCTGAACAGAATCTGCCTGAATTTGCGCATCTTTATCTCCGGTTAGCTCAACAGAGACATTCATTTGCCGGGATTCGGGCGCAAGTGCCGCGGCAGCAGAGCGGGCCAGTCGGGACATTTTTACCCGTCTGAGCCGTATTTCACTTCTCCGGCTGAAATGAAGCAGCTGCCGTATAATCTGCTCCATTCTGCCTGCCTGCACCCGAATTGTATTAATGCTGTCAACTGCATGCTGCGGCACGTCGGATTTGCGGAGGATGCGCTGGGATTTGCCTTCTATGACACTTAAAGGCGTGCCGAGCTCATGGGCAACACCTGCTGAGAGCTGACCTATGGCAGCAAGTTTTTCTGCCTGACGAAGACGTTTTTCAAGTTCTTCCTGATCTGCGCGTCTTCGGGCGATTTCCTGCTCGGCCTGGTCGATATTGTCCATCATCTGATTGAAATGAGCTCCCAGTGCATGAATTTCCCTGGGTCCGCCGGGTCTGAATCTTTTTTGCCTGTTTCCCCGGGAGATTGTCGTCATGGTTTGAGAAAACCGGTTGAAGTGCTTTCCAAGGGCACGATAGTGGCCATAGAGAACAAGACCGGTCAGGCCTGAAAAAGCCCCGATGAAAATAAGAACAGCCTTGTACCGAATATCACGGATCTGTTCCTGAAAATCAGAACGTCTGCGCGTGAGCTGAAGCATGCCTGTAATTCGTCCCCCCGAATCGGAAAGGGGCACAAAATAGGAATAAACATCCCGGCCGGCCACCTCACCATACTCCCCGTGCTGCTGTCCGTCTTTTACAAGTCGGGGTACCTGTTCGGGCCTTGATTCAGGCTGGCGGCCTCCGGATGCTGAAATTTTATTTCCTTGTGCATCATACACATATGCTCCGTAAACGCGCCCTATGGAGAAAGCCGATTCAAGGGCCTGGGCGATGCTGCCTTCCCGCTCCCGCTGGATAGCATGGCTAAGAGGCTGTTTTATTGCGCGAGCCACAAGCTCCAGGTCTTTCTGCATTCTTTTTTCGACCTGGCGCTCAAAGGCATGCAGGCTCCACAGGCCTGCCACGGCGGCAACTACGGCCATGGGCACCAGCACATAAATGACAAGGGCCATGCGCAGACTGAGATTGGCTGTGGAAAACACCTGATATTTTCTGGAAATTATTTTTGAAACTTTATGCCACATGTGACAAATATATACAGGACACTTTTATCCGTCAACCCTTCTTAGATTTCATGTAACAGCCAGATGGCAACAATATAACCAATTAATTTAATTAGCAATATAAAATACAAAATTTCAGCCCGTCTATTCTGGCACGTCCTGTGCAAACCAGTGTAATTTAGAAATAAAAGCAAAGGCAGTGCAAAAAACCGGTTCCAAAGCCCTGCACTGCAGCATAAGATCAACAATTAAACTGAATTTAAGGAGGCAATCGAATGCGTAACAAATTTTTCAAAACCACAGTCAAAAAACATTGGATTACCGGATGCGTCCTGGCGCTGGTGTTTTTCATTGCGCTTCCCGCCGCAGCCGAGCAGGCTGAGCAGAAGGATGCAGACACCTACGAGCAGCAACAGCAACAGCAGCAGCAGCAGCAGACCTCGGACATTTCCAATGAGCAGATACAAAAGGCTGCTGAATGTTATATCAAAATCACAGAGGTCAGGGAGCAGTACCAGGATCAATTCGCCCAGGCGGAAAGCACTGAAGAGGCCCAGAACCTGCAGGCCAAGATCAATGAAGAGATTACCGATGCCGTCGAGGAAAACGGCATGACTGTTGAGCAGTACAATGAGGTGGTAACGGCTGCCCAGACCGATGAAAATCTGCGGGCTGATCTTCTGGACAGAATAAGTAAAATGAGCGAATAGCGCTTTTAAAATCAGTATGGAAACGGCTGAAGTACACAGCAAAAGGCCCGGTTCAGCATGATGAACCGGGCCTTTTGCTGTTGGTGTTCAT
>CAYZHB010000171.1:0-5375 GCA_964478245.1 uncultured Desulfobacterales bacterium
TCATTATACTGGCCACTATCTCCATACTGCGCTTTTCAAGGATCATCCGCGTCACCGTGCCCAAAAGAATGTTGTCCGTCTCCGGCGGCGCTTTCTCGGCAGGGGTTATCCGGATATGAGTTCTGGGGATCAGGGCGGCTGCGAATGCCGAAGGCGGCGGCGGCACATAAATTTTCTGGTTGTCCCCGACCGCCTTGTAATACAGTTCCTCTGTCTCCGGCTGCCACGGCCCCGGCATGATATTCTCCATGCCGGATTCAAAAACCCTCCCCTTGTAAAGGTGCAGCAGATCGTCACAGATTTCATACAGCCAGTGCCAGTCATGGCTCGAGATGACAAGTGTGGTGCCCCGCTCCCGGCGCGCATATAAAGCGGCGTCCCGGATCAGTTTGGCACTTTCCGCGTCCACATTCGCTGTGGGTTCATCAAGAAGCAGAACGGCCGGTTTCAGTATCAGTCTTGCCGCCATGGCGGTCCGCTGGGCCTCGCCCCCTGACAGCTCGTGCCAGCGCCTCTGGGCAAATTTTTTAAAGGAAAGCCCCACATCCGAGAGCGCCTTTTCAACCCGCTGCTTGATCCCGGACCGCTCTTCTCCCCGCACCTTCAATCCATAGGCCACGTTTTCATATACGCTTCTTTTCAAAAGATACGGCTCCTGGGGCAGCAGCGTTACCCTGGACCGGACATGGCCGGAAAAGGGATAGGCCCTTTTCCCGTTAAAACGGATTTCCCCTATTGTGGGTCGTTCGGCAAATGCAAGGAGTCTCAGAAGCGTGCTTTTGCCGCTGCCGTTGGGGCCGATCAGGCCGGTGATGGTACCCGGACGAATCGAAAGCGACGCCACTTCAAGCGCTTTCACCGCTTCGTAGTAATGCGCTACCCGGCGTAGGTCGTATACCGGCTGTGCAGGGTTCATTTTTTTCTCAGAAAAGAAACCGAAATATTTACCGCAAAAGCGACCGCTATCAGCACGAGGCCCAGAGCGATCCCGTTCGCAAACATGCCCTTTCCGGTTTCAAGGGCAATGGCGGTTGTGATGGTCCGGGTATGCCACTTGATATTCCCGCCGACCATCATGGAAATGCCCACTTCGGTCATCACCCGTCCGTAGGCGGTCACTGCTGCGGCCAGGATGCCGTACCGCACCTCCCACAGACAGGTCCGGACCATATTCAGCCTCCCGGCGCCCAGACTGATAAGGGTCAACCGGAGGTGCTGATCAATATTTTCAACTGTCGCGGCTGAAAGGGCGATCACGATGGGGAGGGCCAGAATCACCTGTCCGATGGCTATACCGGGCAGCGTAAACAGGAGATTGAACTCTCCCAGAGGCCCCCTGCTAGTGATCACTGCATAAACGACAAGGCCGATGAATACGGTGGGAAGGGCAAGGAGGGTGTCCACACAGGTTCTGACAGCCCGCCTTGCCCTGAAATCAAAGTACCCGAGGGCGAATCCCAGCGGCAGCCCCGCGATAAGACTCAGCAGCAGGGAGCCGGTTGACACTGTCAGCGTGGCGGAGACGGCGCTCCATGTGGCGCTGTCCCCGGAAACAAGCAGATGAACCGCTTTGAAAAAACCTGACAGAATAAAGTCCATACCGCCCTGTCAGCTTCACTCCGCATTGGGTACGAAAAGCGGTTTCCCAAGCAGCCGGAACTCTTTTATCAGCTTCTGGGCCCTGCTGCCGGCCATCCAGTCCGAAAATGCCATGGCCAGCTCGTTTTCGGCATCAGGGCAGTTTTCCGGATCCACCGCGATCACGCTGTACTGGTTTATGAGAATGTCGTCTCCCTCAGCCAGAATTGTCAGGGGCGGCGCCCCCTGCCGGTCGGACTGATATTTTATATACGTTCCCCGGTCGGTGATGGTGTACCCGTTTTTCTCCTGGGCCACATTGATGGTGGCCAGCATGCCCTGACCGGTCTGGATGTACCATTTCTCCTTATCAGGGACTTTTAAACCGGCGTTTTCCCATAAAAGGAGCTCTTTTTTATTCGTACCGGAATCATCCCCCCGGCTCACGAAAAGATTTTCACTGCTCTTGACTGCCCTGAGGGCCTCATCCACGCTTTCCCCTTTGATCCCGGCGGGATCGGCCGCTGGACCGATGATGACAAAATCATTGTACATGATCTGTCTTCTGTTTTTACCGTAACCGTTGTCAATATACGCTTTTTCCGCTGGCGGCGCATGCACCAGAATCACATCCACATCGCACCGTCTGCCGAGCTCAAGCGCTTTCCCCGTGCCGGTCGCCGTCCATTTCACTTCGATCCCTGAATCTTTTTCGAATTCAGGAACCAGATAGTCCAAAAGACCGGTGTTATCGGTACTGGTGGTTGTGGCCATCACAAGCGTCTCCGATGCAGCGGCGGCAGGGAAAACCTGCAGACAGACAGTGGTGAACAAAACCAGAAAAAATGCTGATACCGCGCTTTTATGTCGCATACGCCTCCTTTTTTGGGGGTGTTTCCGCCGAGTCAACGACCACCCGCGAAGCGGGTGGCTTGGCGTTCCGGCCATAGGCCGGAAAAAAAACACGTTAGTGTTTCAATCGTTGACGGTTGTAACCGGGGGCATAGCCCCCGGTTTTCAACAACCAATAAGGGTCACACCATCCGGTTTAACAGGTTAACCATCAAAAACAGTTTAACCGGTTCTTGTATTTTGTCAATACTATTTTCAGAAATCTACCAATTAATAGAAAAAAGTGACCATAAATAACCAAAAATAACATAATGGCCCGGCAACCAGTCACCGGCCGGCTGTTTTTATTCCAAATCCATCATCCAATTTCATCAGCGACCACCCGCAAAGCAGGTGGTTTGGATTGTATGCATTCGCATCTCTTCGAGCCCGGCACACAGGCCGGAAGAACAAGAACACATAAGTGTTTCAATAGTTGACGGTTGGTGCCGCGGGCATAGCCCCCGGTCTGAAAACAACCAATGATGTCCGGCGGGAAGATTCGCCGGGCAGATGATCCGGAGAAGATAATTATTCGGCTAAACAGGTCTTGACAATTAATAATTATTTGGTTATTATGCCAAATAAGAAATAAAGGTGATTATGAATCAGGACATTAAAGACAGATACCAGATAAGAGCCGGTATCATGAAGGCTCTCGGACATCCGACCCGGCTGTTCATTGTGGACGAACTCAGCCGGCATGACAGATGTGTATGCGAGTTGACCGAAATGATAGGCGTGGATATTTCAACAATCTCCAAGCACCTGTCCATACTGAAAGAGGCCGGGATCGTGGATTTTGAAAAGCGCGGAACTCAAGCGCACTATAGGCTGGCAGCTCCCTGTGTGCTCGGATTCTTCAGTTGTCTTGAGGATATGGTTCGTGCCAATATTCAGCGGCAGCTTTACAGTTTGCGGGAGGATGAGGTTGAGTAGGGAAACACGGGCAACAGAAAGCCGGCAAAACCATTAAAGGCAAAGGAGCCGATCATGCTTTTGAAAAACTATACAAAGGAGATTTTCCGCTCCAAGTGCAACGCCGAGGCCCGCAGCCTGCACTGCTTTGCACACCTGGAGCAGGATATTTCGGAAGTTATTCCCTATCTGAACGCCGAACTGGGAGGAGACGCTTTTACCAGGGATCCGCCTTCGGTGACCTTTAAGGCCCACGGCAAGCTGATTACCGTGCACCCGGACAAGATCGCCGTTAATGCACTCAAGGATGAAGGTGAGGCGGAAAAGATCTGTGAGTGGCTGCGCAAAGAGATAAACGCCGTCTGGAACAGGCGGGATGAAATTGAGCCGAAGTATTCAGCCCGGACCAGGCCGCAGCTTATCAACATTCTGAAACTTCTGCCGAATCGGGCGGACTGTGCAAGAGAGTGCGGCCAGCCGACCTGCATGGTGCTGGCAAGGCTTGTGGCGGAAGGGGCCGCATCTCCCGAAGACTGTCCCCATGCGGCGCAGGAAAATCTGGATCAGATGCAGCAGTATCTGTCACGGTTCGAGATGGATTTGTAGAAAAAGAACAGGATACAAATAGAGGGGAGATTTATGAATATAAAGGAACGATATAAATTATTGATTCTGGTGGCATTTTTTCTGGTAGCATACTATGTGCCCTGGAATCACGAAATCATTCGCCAGGCCGGCCTGGAGGCCTTCATGATGCTCAGGGAGTACGCCCGGGAGCACGTGTTGACATGCCTGATTCCGGCATTTTTTATTGCAGGCGCCATTGCCGTATTCGTGTCCCAGGCATCGGTGATCAAATACTTCGGTGCCCAGGCCAACAAGCTGCTTTCGTATTCAGTGGCGTCGGTCTCGGGTACGATTCTGGCCGTATGTTCGTGCACGGTACTGCCTCTTTTCGCCGGGATTTATTCACGAGGGGCGGGTATCGGACCGGCCACGGCCTTTCTCTACTCCGGTCCCGCCATCAATGTCCTGGCCATTGTCTTTACCGCCCGTGTACTGGGCTGGCAGCTGGGTCTGGCACGGGCCATCGGGGCCGTATTCTTTGCCGCTGTTATCGGTCTTTCCATGCATTTCATTTTCCGCAAAGAAGATGCGCAGCGGTCGGCCGGACAGATGCATCTGCCGGAGGAGGAAGAAAAGGGCCGTTCACTTTTGCAGGAAGGGTTGTACATGCTCGTTCTGGTGCTTATCCTTATCTTTGCCGCCTTTGCCGGCCCTGGAGAGGATGCAGCCGCCCTTTGGCAGACGATCTTTCAGGCCAAGTGGTTTGTTACCGCCGGGTTGCTCGTAATCCTGGGATTTATGCTCAAGGCCTGGTTCCAGCGCGAGGAACTGGGTGAGTGGGTGGAGTCCACCTGGGGCTTTATGAAACAGATTTTCCCCCTGCTCTTTGCCGGAGTTCTCTTTGCCGGATTTTTCCTGGGCCGCCCGGGGAATCCCGCACTGATTCCGGAGCACTTCGTGGCCGATCTGGTAGGGGGCAACTCCCTCTGGGCCAATTTGTTCGCAGCCCTGGCATCGGCCTTAATGTACTTCGCCACTCTGACCGAGGTCCCTATTCTGCAGGGACTGATCGGATCCGGCATGGGACAGGGGCCGGCCCTGACAATGCTTTTGGCCGGCCCGGCCCTGTCACTTCCCAATCTGATCGTTATCGGCAGTGTCATGGGCTGGAAAAAAACGTCTGTTTTTGCAGGTCTTATTGTTGTCCTGTCCACGATTGTGGGCATGACCTACGGGACCTTTTTTGTATAAAACCGTTAATACATTAAAGTCAACGACCACCCGCGAAGCGGGGGACTTGGCGTGTATGCATTCGCATCTCTTCGAGCCCGGCACATAGGCCGGAAGAACAAAACACGTAAGTGTTTCAATCGTTGACGGTTGGTACCGGGGGCACAGCCCCCGGTTTGAAAACAACCAAT
>CAYZHB010000172.1:0-5319 GCA_964478245.1 uncultured Desulfobacterales bacterium
TGTTCTTCCAGAATATCTTTCTCAAGGCCGCATAATTCCGCTTGCCGATGTTGAAGGTGCCTGTAGGGTCCATGATCTGGGACCCCCCAGCAATCTTGGCTATCATGCGCTTTTTATCCGCACCCAGCTGGTAACATGCTTTGAACAAGCGGGGGATTCCGGTATCGGCAAACATAAACGGCTTGCTCTGAGCTTTTTTTGTGTCCAGCGAGGATTCGGGAAGCATGTAGTGAAGCAACCCACCAACCTTGGCGACGGGATCATAGACGGCCAAGCCGATACAAGAACCCAGGGAATGTGTTACCAATATCGCCCCGCCCTCATTACTGGCCTTCATATCCGCTATACTCACAACAACATTCAATCTTCCGGATCCTCCATGGTTATGGTCGATGGAAATACCTGCATGCGCTGACTATTTTACCCGGCTCCTCCGTAACCACAGCCCGATGAAATGGACCCCAAAGGCACCCACAGAGGGATATTCGGGTACGTCGGCTTACTGTCCCCACCACTGCCGTTTCCACCTTTCTAACCTCCCAAAAGCATTATCGACCGCCTCTAGAAGAACCTTCAGTTCCACCGGCTTGGTAAAATAATCGTCAAAGCCGGCTTCCTTGCAATCAACAAGGTCGAATATCGACGTGTACCCGGTAAGGGCGTGAATGGCGGCGAAAGGTCGGTCATGGCGAATCTTTTTACATAGCTCGATCCCCGACATGGAGGGAAGGTTCAAATCAAGAAACATCACCTGAATGTTGTCCTTCTTTAGTACTTCCAGAGCCTCTTCTGCGCTGCCAGTACAAACAACGGCTCTTCCCGAATGTTCGAAGGCCTTCTTAAGCGAGTCCTTTACGGCCCGCTCGTCGTCTACAATTAAGATCTTGTTGTTCACACGCCGCCTCCTGATTGTTCATGAGCAGCAACCAAATCTCTTTCGCCGAAGGCCTGTGCTTCCGGCGGCCGTTTCCCTAAAGCCTCACCTGTAAGCAAAAAGGAGGAAACCCATACGTATTATATTTGAGGCACTCCAACCGAGCCAAAAATGGACACATGGAGCCCCTTCCTACACGGTTTTCCACCTGTCCAACTTCTCAACGGCGTCGTTTACCGCCCGCAACAGGGTCTGCAGCTCGACCGGTTTTACAAAGTAATCATCAAACCCGGCGCTTCGGCAATCCACCAGGTCGAATACCGACGTATACCCTGTCAGGGCATAGATGACGGCGATTGGATTGTCCTTTCGAATTTGCCTGCACAGCTCGACACCGTTTTCGCCGGGAAGCTTGAGGTCCAAAAACATGACTTGAGGTCTTTCTTCTTTTAACACGTCGAGTGCTGCTTCCGCACTGTCGGCACAAGCAACGCAATGTCCATGACTGGAAAAGGCCTTCTCCAGCGAGTTCCTTATCGCCTCCTCATCGTCTACCACCAAAATCGTTTTTTCTTTCATCGCCCCCTCTTCAGTTCGCTATTTATTCGGCCTTGTGCATCCACGATGCATTATTTTCTTTGTAATAATTGAAGAAGTTCACCCTGATGTTGCAAGATTCGAGAATGCCACAGCAGTGCCCCGGCGTATCAGGTCACTTGTCGATGGGACGTCGCCCAACCTCAAAACGACCTTTTCCCTGTCCCGGTAGCCGAGACGGTGGCGGCCCAAAGGCCACCACCGTCGAGCTGCTTGCTAAAAGTCTTTGAAGTCAGCGTTGTCGTCCATAGGAATAACGTCCTCTGCATTCCCGGACTGCTGCGACTGCGGTTGCCACTGTTGTCCCGCCGTACCTTCAGACTGCGTTTTCCTCTTATGCGGTGCCACAAGAGCGGCTTTTTGCACCAGCTGTCCCGCTCCGTGGGCAACCCGCCTCAACGCCTTTTTTTGGCTCTGGCTTGACATGTGACCGTTGGTGTCACTGTTTCCGACAATCGCCATAAGATCCTTGACGCTGCCCTTCATTTGCTCGGCTTGTCCGTTCATCTCTTCAGCGGCGGAAGCCGACTCTTCAGCATTTGCAGCGGCTCCCTGAACCACCTTATCCATCTCGGATACCGCCGTATTGACCTGTTCGATGCCCTGGGCTTGTTCGTTGGAGGCCGCGGCGATTTCACCAACCAGCTCGCCCACCTTGGTGGCATTCTTGGCGACTTCCTGGAAGGCCTCATTGGTTCCGCTGACCAATTCGGATCCGTCATTGACCTTTTTCACCGTACCCTCGATGAGATCCGCCGTATTTTTGGCAGCATCCGCCGCCCGCATAGCGAGGTTGCGAACTTCATCGGCTACCACGGCAAAACCGGCACCCGCTTCACCGGCCCGGGCCGCTTCGACTGCGGCATTCAACGCCAACAGATTGGTCTGAAAAGCGATCTCGTCGATCGTCTTGATGATTTTGGATGTTTCTTCGCTTGCCTTGGTAATCTCTTCCATGGAGGTGGTCAAGTCCGACATGGAACTGTTGGCCTTGGTCACCACCTGATTGGCATCCTTCATGAGATTATCCGCCTGGCTGGCGTTCTCCGCATTCTGTTTGGTCATGGATGACATCTCTTCCAGGGACGAAGACGTTTCTTCCAGGGAGGATGCCTGTTCCGCGGAACCCTCAGCCAGGGACTGACTGGCCGACGAGACTTGGCCCGATGCCGAGGCCACCTGCTCGGAGCCTTCGTTGAGCTCAGCGATGACACGGCTGATCGGCTTCGTGATCGACCGGGTGATAATCAGTGCGACACAGACGATCGCCGCAACACCGACCACGGCAATCACCCCCATGAGCCATTTGAGCATATTCACTGCAGCAAAGGCTTCGGATTCATCTACCTCGGCCAGCAACGCCCAGGTCGTGTCCCCAACCTCCACGGGAGCGAATGCGGACAGCACCGGGTTTCCATTGTAATCGGTAATAAGCTTCGATTCGGTCTTTCCGGAAAGTGCCTCACGAGCCGCCTCCGTATCGACGCTTCCCTTATTCGGGTTGGCAAAGGAGGCGTTCACGGAATGGTTCGTGGGGTCCAAATACGAGTCGGACCGCATGAGTTTGTCCTGCCCTACGAGGTAGGTCTCCCCGGTCTTTCCCATGCCCTCACGTTGTTGCATAATGGTGTTAATGGCATCCAGGGAAAGCTGAAGCGCCACCACGATTTCCACCTGGCCGTCGTAAACCGCCGGCTGCGCAATAAAGGCACAGGGTTCATTGTTGCTCGGTGCATAGGGTGCAAAATCGGCCATATGGTACTGCTTGGAAGCCAACGTCTGCCGTATCAGTTCCCCCAGATTTGAGCCGGAATACTTCCCGTCGACCAGATTCGTTTGATAATCCGACTCCTTGGCCACCGTATAGAACACATAGCCATCCGGATTGACGAGAAACAGATCGTAGTAACCATATGTATCGGCATACTTGGCATAAAACTCGTTTCCGTTTTCGTCCACCGGAGAGAAGGCTTCGGCAACATCCATCTCACTCATCATCGCCCATCGGATTCCATTGCCGAGATCTATGGGCGACCAGCACGAAAGGACCGGATTTCCGTTATAATCTCGGATCACCTTTTCGTGCTCATTCCCCGCAAGCGCTTGGCGAACGGCCTCGGTATCCACTTTCGTCTGGTTTTCAAAGGATGTCTCCACCGAATGCCCTTGCGGGTCAAGGTATGAATCGCATCGCATGAGACCGTCCTGTCCCACGAGATAGGATTCTCCGGTCTTTCCCATGCCCCTTCGATGCAACATGATCTCGTTGATTTTTGTCAACGGAATCTGAAAAGCCACGTAACCTGAAACCTCGTGCGTGTTTTTATTTCTCATTTGCGCCATCATAAAGCCGGCCGGAACACCGCCTGACGGAGAATAGGGGGCAAAATCCGCCAAAACGACCTCATCGGCACCGGCGGTCCGGGCCGCATTAAAGGCCTTACCGATACTTTGCGCCCGAAGTTTACTCTCGGGGATATTCATCCCCAGGTCGGATTCCCGGGTCACCGTATAAACGATGTCACCCTCGGTGTTTATCAGGAAAATGTCATACCACTCGTTATCGTGCATAATTCCGGTCATCCTGTGGTCATATCGATCCACTAACGCCTCCCACCTTGACGTACCTACCCGGTTGTCCGCCGCCTCGAAGGCTTCCTCGAACTCCAACAGGGCATTCATTATATATTGATCATCTTTCACGACATGAAGCTGGTTTCTCATGGTTTCAAAGTACCCTTCAAGTTCAGCCTGCTTCAGTTCCTGAATGGCTTCGAGCTTGCTGAATGCCTCTTTTCTGAGTGTCGCCACCGTTTCCACCAGCACGTTCATGTCTCCCTGGCGCTCCTCAAAAAAACTTTCGATCTGTGCCTTCTTCACCCCGCGCATCCCTTCGAGCTGGCCATACGCCAGGTCCGACAGGGCGTTACTCGACTTCATCAAAGACATAATTCCGATGACTGCGAAGGGAATTACGCCGACCGCCAAAAACGCCACGAGCAGCTTGGTTCCAAGTTTCATGTTTTTAAACATTATGCATCCCTCCTAACTGCCTTTTTAATATTCGATCGCCATATCAACCAGCACCGTCGAGCATGGCGATATCCTGGTCACTAAGTACCCGGTCAATCTCCAACAGGATCTTGACGCCGCCTTCCATCTTGGCCATGCCGAGGATGTAGTCCGTGTCCAGCCGCGTGCCAAAAGTAGGCGTGTCTTCGATCTCTTCCTCCCTGATGTTCAGTACCTCGGAAACGGAATCGACGACGATACCGATCTGAACGGTACCTGACTCACAGCGAATCTCCACAACGATAATACAGGTCCGTTCCGTGTACTCCGCGGCCTCGATGTCGAATCGAAGACGAAGGTCCACTACCGGAATCACCTTCCCGCGAAGATTGATCACCCCCTTAACAAACTCGGGGGTCTGCGGCACCGGCGTAATATCCTGCATACCGATGATCTCCTTGACCTTGAGAATACCGATTCCGTAGTCTTCCTCCGCCAGCGTAAAGGTAAGATATTTTCCCGCTCTGGCCTGGCAGGACGAAGTTTCCGCGGCATTTCCCTGTGGCGCCATATCGTCGGGCCTTGCAGTCTGTTCAGTAGTCTGGATTTCCGTCATATAACTGTCACCTCCTCTCTCGTTATTATGTTCTGATAATTTCTAAAATTCGATACTTGCTTACCATATAAAAACCATCCGGTGATCACCCCCTCTGTGCATACGCCATTTTGTGTCTTTTATGCCAGTACACTCATTCTAAAGTTCAGCATCTTGGCCAAAACAGCCGCCAGGTCCGTAAAATCGGCGTCGATGTACGTCAGGTACCTGGGTCTTAACA
>CAYZHB010000173.1:0-5318 GCA_964478245.1 uncultured Desulfobacterales bacterium
TGTTTTCAAACCGGGGGCTGTGCCCCCGGTTACAACCGTCAACGATTGAAACACTTGCGTGTTTCGCCCTTCCGGCCTCTGGCCGGAACGTCAAGCCACCCGCTTTGCGGGTGGTCGTTGACTCACAGGGCGGAAATTCAATGGACTTCAGCGAATTCGAACGTGAACTTGAAAAGCGGGGAAAAGAGTTGATGCGTAAGCTGATCCAGGAGCATCTCAATAACCGGAGTCCCGGCAAAACCTGTGATCCTGTAAGGAATGCGGATGGGGTTGAACCAACCAGAACCGCTTCTCACGACCGGCAGATCGAGACAATATTCGGCAGGGTGGAACTGAACCGGGAGGGATACGGTCAAGAAGGATGCGACAGCCTGCACCCGCTTGACGCGGAATTGAACATTCCCCCTGAACTGTATTCTTTAGAGCTCCGGCGGCGGGTTGCGGAAGAAGCGGCAAAAAACTCTTTTGGGACTGGGACACCCAGTGGTCAAAAGAGCAGCTTTTGGAAATGACCGGAACAGTGGACGAAACAGGGGATCAATTTGAAACCCTTCACCGCCGAAAGGACGGCCGCGTCATTAATGTCGAAATCAGCACCAGCGGCACATTCTACAGAGGCAGAAAGCTGATATTCTGCATATGCAGGGACATCACCGAACGGAAGAGAGCCGAGAAAGAGCGGGAAAGACTCATCACCGAGCTCACGGATGCGATAAAAGAGATCAACACATTGAGAGGCATTCTGCCGCTGTGTTCCTTTTGCAAAAAAGTCAGGAACGACAAAGGATACTGGGAACAGGTCGATGTGTACATCCAGAAATATTCCCCTGCCGATATCAGCCACAGCATCTGCCCGGAATGCATGAAAAAATATTATCCTGACGAATGTGAATGACGCCGGCAATGTGCACCGGTTTTCCCGATTGCGGATTGATATGCCGTATGCGAGGGGCGAGATCATGAAATTTTGCCCGGTCAATTTATTCTATTTCACAGCCAGGTTTTGGTTTTGATTTTTGCACAATTTCCCTATATAATACCAAAAACCGAAAGCCGGGGTCTGTGGTGTCAGCCAACGACCACCCGCGAAGCGGGTGGTTTGGCGTGTAAGTATCGGCAGGTCGGCAGCCGGCATTTTTCTGCCAGGATTTCACTGGAGACCTTTGAATAATGCGCAGTTTTGTTTTAGTGCGAGGAAAACGCAAATTTTAACCGGAGGAATATAGTGCATATTTTGAGGATTAAAATTTACGTTTGACAAAGCAATCGGGCAAAAGAGGGTATTATTCAAAGGTCTCCACTGGTGATCACAGCATAGGATATGACTGTTTATGGAACGAAAAAAAAGCGTTGTCATCATCGGCGGAGGTGTCGCAGGAATGGCCGCCGCGCAATATCTGGGACAGTATCACATCGACATTCACATTGTGGAAAAAAAGAAGCGGCTCGGGGGAAATGCCTTTGACTGGGCCTGCATGGCCACCGATACCTGCCAGCACTGTTCCGCCTGCCTGAGTGCGGAACTGGCACAGACGGTTTCGGCAATGCCCAATGTCCACCTGCTTCTCGACAATGAAATAACCGGTGCCGGAAAGGAGGGAAACCGCTACATCATCGATCTCAAACGTTCCGCAAGTGAGCGCCTTGAAGCGGACCGCGTCATCCTGGCCACCGGTCTCGCCCCTTTCCGGCCGGACGGACTTCTCGGCCAGGCATGGAAAAAGCACGACAACGTGATCACCACCGACCAGCTGAACCGCATCCTGAAGCAGGACGGGCTTTCAAAGTATCTCCGGGAGGGGTCAGACCCCAAAATTGCCTTTATCCAGTGCGTTGGCTCGCGAAATCGCCGGAATAACCGCGATTACTGCTCCCAGGTATGCTGTAAAATTTCGGCCCGGCATATCAATAAAATCCGTCACCTGCATCCGGATGCCGATATCACCATGTTCTACATGGACCTGCAGGTCATCGGCAAGGAGATGCGGAACACCTTTCAAACGCTTTCCGGAAACATCCGTCTTGTCCAGGGTGTCCCCGGCGAAATACATGACAGCAAGACCCCGGGCCGCCTGACCCTTATCCATGAAGACGGCCTCAGCATGGCCAGAAAAGCCGACGATTTCGACCTGATTGTCCTTTCCATAGGCATCCACCCCGCCGGGACAGCGCCGGAAATCACGGAGCTGTTCGGTCTTGAAACAGACGATTTCGGTTTTTTCCCGGCAAACGGTAACGACCTTCCGGAGAATTTAGCGGTGGCGGGATCAGCCGCCGGTCCGAAAGACATCCTGTCCGCCGTCCAGGAAGGGCAGAACGCCGCTTTCCGGGTGCTCGACACCCTCGGCATAAAGGAAGTACCGAAAGGCACCATCGCCGTATTCGGGGAGGACAGCCGGGCGGAACAGGCAGCCGCGGCTGTTGCCGAAACCGGCTACGAGTGCCGGGTGTTCGGGAGAAAGCCGAAAGATACGGTTACCGGAACGGGTTTCACTTACGAATCGGTATCCGAAATCATTTCGGTAAAAGGTCTTGTCAATGATTATACCGTCACTTACCGGTCCGGTGACACCATCCGCCGTGCAGGCTGCAATGCACTCATCCTGTGCGAAAGCGCTGCAGAGACGCCGGCCGGACTTGAGCTCGAACTGCCCGCCGACCGGCTTTACAGCCTCTCCGCCTTTGAAAAAACGATAAGTACGTCACCGGACAGCATCCCCCAGCGCCTGGTTTTCTGGATGGACTATTCAGGGCCGGAACCCAAAGACACGTCCAGAGCCCTGCTCTGTCTGGCAAAGGAAATGGCGGGCCGGGACAGGACGGTCACGGTTTTCATGGAAAAAATACTGGTTCACACGATGACCGGGCAACGGCTCTATGATGCGGCCAAAAAGGCAGGCGTGACCTTTTTACGGCTCAACTCCCCGGCCGATGGCAAAGTGACGGCCGCCGATGACGGCCTTGCTTACACGGTAGCCGAAGCCACTCTCAAAAATATCCGCCTCTCCCTAGCCAGTGACTGGCTTATCATCCCCCACAAAAAGGAGCCTTCCAACACCTTCCCGTTCCTCGCCGGCCTTCTGGGGGAACGAACCGACCGGGAAGGGTATCTCCAGCCGCCCGATGTCCGTCACCGGTTAACCCGGAGTTTCCGAAAAGGCATCTACTATGCCGGATCCGGCCACGACGACATTGACGGCGACGATTTTTCCCGTGAACTGGTCAGTATCTGCGCGGATATTGCCGGCCTGAAAGACACCGGTGCCGAAGCGGCCCACGAACCGGTCACCATAGATGAAAAAAAATGCGCCCGGTGCCTGACCTGTCTCCGTGTCTGTCCCCATACGGCTATCGTACTCAGGGAGGAGACCAAACCCTTTATCGACCCCGGCGCCTGTTTCGCCTGCGGTCTCTGCATTGCCAGCTGCCCGGCGCTTGCCATCGAAAAAAAAGACCAGACAGATGAAACACTGCTGCAAAAAGTTACCCGGGGCCGGAAAGCGGTTTTTGCGTGTGAACGATCGGGCGCCCTTGCAGCTAAAGCGGCCGGGGTGAGCGACGGCGTCGATATCATTCCGGTTCCCTGTGCCTGCCGCATCAGCCCGTCCCTTGTTTTGAAATCCCTGTTGAAAGGGGCGGAAAAAGTGATCCTTGCGGGCTGTCACCAAGACAACTGCCGATCGGAAAAGGGCGGGGCAGAGGCCCGGTACACAGCGCAAACCGTTACGGCATTTCCGGGAATCGACGCTTCGAAAATCCGCTGGGAACCGGTGGCGGCCAACGAACCCGAAAAATTCAGGCAGGTGACCGCCTGAGATCAGTCTAAAGGAGCAAAGGCCATGGAAAACTCTGACATACAAAAAAGATCGTACATAAAAGACCACCTGGACCCGGCGCTTTCGGGCGACAACCTGGTTGAGTGCCTTTCCTGCGGGGCCTGCAGTTCCATGTGCTCATGGTTTGAACAGGAGGGCGGCCCCGTGCCCCGCCAGATCATGCGCATGGTGCTTCTCGGGCTCGATGACACGTTGCTGGAAAGCGGGGCGCTCTGGGATTGTCTCTTATGCGGCCGGTGCACGGTCAACTGTCCCATGGAGATCAGCATGGCCCGGATCATGGCCCGGGCCCGGGCCCATCCCGGCGCACGGGACCAGATTCCCGAAGATATCCGGAAAGGAATTCAAACCCGGCTAGAGGTCGGGGATGTGAACGGCCTGACACGGGAGGATTTCGTGGATACCGTTGAATGGATCGCAGAGGAACTGGAAGACGACGTGGGGGATCCCGACGCCACCATTCCCTATGACAGGAAAGGCGCCCGCTATCTCTACCTGCCGAATCCGCGGGAACTCAGCACCAACGTTCTGCACCTGTCCGCCATGGTCAGGCTCTTCTATGCGGCCGGAGCGGACTGGACCATGTCCAGCCGGCATACCGATACCACCAACTGGGGATTTTTCACCAACGATACCGAGGCCATGCGCCGGATTGCCCTGTCCGTGGTGGAACCGGCCGAAGAACTGGGCATCGGTACCCTTGTCCTGTCGGAATGCGGCCATGGATACCATGTGCTGATAACCCTGATTGACAATATCATTGGCCGGAAACCGGGGTTCGAGATCATCAGCATGCCCGAAGTCATTCTTGAATACGTGAAAACCGGCGCCATAAAACTCGATCCGCAGGTCCATCTGTATCCGGTAGCCTACCATGACCCGTGTAATGTCGGCCGGAAGTCGCACCTCTATGAGGCGCCCCGGGAACTGCTCTCCTACTGCTGCAGTGAAGTGGCGGAGCTCTATCCCAACCGGGAGAACGGGATTTGCTGCGGCGGGGGCGGGGGCGCTATCACGGTAAAACTACCGCTTAACCCATCCACGACCACACTGTAGCTCCCAGCCTTCTCTCTGGATACGGTAAAACTAGCCGTCTCAGTCCTGCCAGCAGCAACAGTTACCCTCTTCTCCGCCTCTTTCGCGCCGTTTATCTTCGAGACTACAGTATAACTTCCTTCCGTACCACCGGTATTACCCACCGACACAGTAATAGTTACTGCCTCTTCAGGCTGAACCTCTGCCGGCTGGATAGAAAGAGCTGATAGGGTGAAGGCTGGTGCTGGAGGCGGCGGTGATGGTGTCACAGCCACAATGATGGCAAAGGTGGTGAAGTGAGGCACAGAAGCATCTATAATATTGTTCACATTGTCAACCACGCAATCCAGCTCCACCCACTCATCAGCTTCTTCATCGTAATAGGCTATGACCAGATCCTCCTCTGCCACACCTTCCGGCAGTGCCTCAGGGTCATAGGTCCAAGTG
>CAYZHB010000174.1:0-5242 GCA_964478245.1 uncultured Desulfobacterales bacterium
TGCCTGGAAGGAGCGGGTCGGCAACCGGGAGCTGATCGTGCACAGGAAAGGCGCCACGCCGGCCGGCAAAGGCGTATTGGGCGTCATCCCGGGCTCCATGGCCTCTCCGGCCTTTGTGGTGCGGGGGAAAGGCAGCGAACGCGCGATCAATTCCGCGGCGCACGGCGCCGGCAGAAAGATGAGCAGAAACGCGGCCAAAAAACGGTTCTCTTTTGCCCGGATCGAAGCGGTTTTAAAAGAAAAGGGGATAGAACTGATCTCCGCCGGAACTGACGAGGCGCCCATGGCATATAAAAACATTGAAGAGGTAATGGCCCAGCAGGCGGATCTGGTTGAAGTGATCGCCCGGTTTGACCCGAAACTCGTAAAAATGGCGCCGGGAGGCAAAAAAGGAAAAAAACAATAACACCAATCGGTTAAAGGAGGAAAAAATGGGAAAAATACTGCGGATCGACACCAGCAGCAAAAGTTTCACGTATGAAGAAAACACCGAGAGCTACGCCGGCCTCGGCGGGAGAGCGCTGACATCCAAACTCATCCTGAACGAGGTGCCGGCCACCTGTCACGCACTCGGCAAAGCCAACAAGCTTGTCTTTGCCCCGGGCCTTCTGGCGGGAACCGCCGCTGCCAACTCGGGCAGGCTCTCGGTGGGGGCCAAATCCCCGCTCACGGAAGGCATAAAGGAGAGCAACTCCGGCGGGTTCGTGGCCCAGAAGCTGGCCCGGCTCCAGATTGATGCGATCGTGCTTGAAAACAAACCAACGGATGACAGCTACAGCCTGATCGTGATCAGGAATGATTCGGTCGAACTCCTGCCGGCCGATGATTACAAGGGCAAGGGCAACTACGAGGTCATGGAGCAGTTGTGGTCTCAGTACGGCGACAAGGTCGGCGTGATGAGCATCGGCCAGGCCGGTGAGCAGTGCCTGAAAGCGGCCAGCATCAACCAGGCCGATCTGAACGGCAGGCCGGGCCGGGCGGCCGGAAGAGGCGGCCTCGGGGCCGTCATGGGGTCAAAGAAAATCAAGGCCGTCGTGGTGGATGATGCCGGTTCTTCCCAGCCGGAAATAAAGGATAAGGACGCGTTTAAAAAAGCCAGTAAAAGATGGGTCGAAATGCTGCAGTCCCATCCCGTTACCAGTGAAGGCCTGCCCGCCTTTGGCACGGCTGTGCTTGTCAACATCATCAACGAAGCCGGCGCCCTGCCCACCAAAAATTTCAGGGACGGCCGGTTCGAGCATGCCCAGGCCACCAGCGGAGAAAAAATCGCTGAAGAGATCAAGGCCCGCGGCGGCACAGAGGCTGAAGGCTGCCATCCCGGCTGTATCATTAAATGTTCCAATGTTTACAACGACAAGGACGGCAACGTCCTGACCACCGGTTTCGAGTATGAAACCGTCTGGGCCATGGGCGCACACACCACTATCAAGGACATTGACGATATCGCCATGCTGGACAGGCAGTGTGACGATTTCGGAATGGACACCATTGAGACGGGCGTGGCCATCGGCGTGGCCATGGAAGGCGGCATGCTGCCCTGGGGAGACGGAAAAGCCGCCATCGACCTGCTCAACGAGGTAAGGGACAAAACCTATAAAGGCAAAATCATCGGCAACGGCGCCGGATTTACCGGTGCCGCCCTGGGGGTGGACAGAATTCCCGTGGTGAAAAACCAGGCCCTTCCCGCCTACGATCCGCGAGCGGTAAAAGGCGTCGGGGTCACCTATGCCACCACGCCCATGGGCGCCGATCACACCGCCGGATACGGGGTGACCGCCAATGTACTGGGAGTCGGCGGGAATGTCGATCCACACAAAAAAGAGGGCAATATCGAACTCTCCCAGAATCTCCAGATCGCCACGGCAGCGGTGGACGCGGCCGGCCTCTGCCTGTTTGTCGCGTTCGCCGTGCTGGACAACGAGGACGGGGTCCAGACCATTGTGGACATGCTCAATGCCCAGTACGGGCTGTCGCTCACACCGGACGATGTCGTGGCCCTGGGCAAATCCATCCTGAACGATGAAAAGGAGTTCAACCGGCAGGCCGGATTCACCAAAATCGACGACCAGCTGCCTGAAATGTTCCAGGAAGACTTTCCGCCCCACAATACCACCTGGGACTTCACCACCGACGAACTTCAGAAGGCCATTGACTTCTGATAGCACTTCAGGACACCTTTACATGGGGCTTGCTGACCGATTTTCAGCAAGCCCCCTTTTTGTAACCATCAGGGTGGCACTCGGTGAACACAACATGACTGACAATGAACGCAAAATACTGACAACCACTTGAAATGACGGTCAAAATCGAGACAAAGGCGTTCCGCACAATGCTTTACAGCATATTGAGCTGCAAATGCCCGGTCACAGAGGAGACAGAAAAAATACTATTTTCTCTTTACGACAGTGTCAGGGAACAAACCGCCTTTGACTATCAGGCCGTGCGCGGCATTGCCGATAACAACCCCCAAAGGACCCCCTTTCACAACTTGTTCGATTTCTGCACGTGGGCAAAGGACGATCCGTTCTCTTTCACCGTCTCCTGTAACGACGTGCTGCGGTTTCTCGGCTCTTCCTTTCATTACGGCATGGTCGCCTCAAACAATCCGGGCGCCGAAAACACAAATCCCGAGCTGCTGGTAAGCCATCTGCTGGTGCCGGTGTCCCTGAAAAATCAGGGAAAAAAGGCAGGCGCCGTATACACCGGCCGGAACACCGAAATCGTGTTTGGCCCGCTCGTTGTGCCGGCCGATATTGCACCGGATGCGCCTTTCCATGCCCATCACATGGGGGTCATCGTATCTGAACTCACCGCCGGTCAGAAAAAGATGCTCGACAGCCATCAGGAACTGATCCCGGACTTCCCCCTGGTGCTACGGAGCGCCGGAGATGTCGATTTTGAAAGCTTTCCCCCATACGGCAATCACCATTTACAGATCAGGGAACGGTTCAAAGAAAACGGCCTGCCGTGATTTCCGTAAAATGAGAAAAAGGCCTATGAACGACATAAACCCGCCTGGCACGGGCACTTTTGAACTGTGTACATCCGGAAGACAGGGAACATGTGGACAGGGAATGGAAAGCCTCACCGGAAAAAGGAGCGTATGATAGTGAACACCCGGTATTGACGGATGGCGGCATCAATATCAGGCTGAACACAGCGATGATCAGCCTCAGGATTGACAGATCTTTGGTCCGGTCGAACCGGCTGCACAGGATGACTGCCCTCAGGAGAACAGCTCATCCTTGACCTTTGAAATGCCGGGAATAATGGTCTGTGTACTGTGAATACCGGATATGCGGCGGACGTACCGGTCGACAAACCGGGCGATAATTTCGGTGTCGGACGCCAGCAAATCCCGTTTCAAAACAATCTTGGCCAGGACATCAAAATTGCCGTGCACCGTGTGCACCTCCCTGACCTCGTCCAGCTCAAACAGCTTGTCCATGACCGTGGTTTCCGAAGCGGCATCGACATTGATCAGCACAAAGCACGATGTGGTCCGCTGCATCTCGGGATACTCGGGGGTGCTTTTCTCGAGCATCTGTTTTCGAAAGGTTTCCATGTTTTCCGGAATCAGGCGGTTCACCCCGATCCCGTATTTATGCGACGATTTCCTCTCCCACTGGTTGTATGAAATATAGGCATACAGGTCTGAAATGGTGCGGCCGGGAAAATATTTTAAAAGCCCGCCGTTCTCGATAATGGCGGCAAGCGGCACATAAATGGTGTTGTACCAGTCTTTTGCCGCCTTCTGAAAATCGGTGTCCCGGCCGGAAATGTTTTCAAGATAGTTCCGGTGCCGTTTTATCTGTTTTTCAAGGTAATTGTATTTCCCCACTTCCGTCAGACGGATTTTTCCGGGCAGGCCGGTGGTCTGGTAAAACTTTTTCCGCTCTATGTACAACAGGTTTTCCACGGATTTATCCCCGGAGAGCAGTTCCATCACCTCGGCCAGGATCTCGTCCTGTCCCAGCTCCTTTGCCGCCGCCACCCGGTGATTTCCGTCCAGGACATAGTACTCGTCCCGGATCTGGTACAGTTTCACAGGCGGCAGGCGCTCCCCGTTCCGCATGGCCTTTTTGATGTCGGTAAACCGTTTGCCCGCGACATGCTTTTTCGGCCTGAACCTGGAGTCAAAATCATGGTATTTCCCGACACTGCCGATGATATCCTTCAACGCCACTGTCCGGGTGCCGTGATTGATATATTCCACATCCTCCTGCTGAACCTGCCGCTCATCAAACGAACTGACATGGTCTGCCGCAGCATCCTGTTTCGTGGAAAATATCTTTTTTAAAAAGGGGATCATGTTATTACACCTCGAAAATATAGTATCCGCAGACATTGATGACGTCCGTTTTTCCGACCCGGGTTATCCGTTCCGCGTCATTTTGAAAAACCCGGTGTATATGCCCGTGGAGGAAGCGGGCGGGCCGGTACTTTTGAATAAACCGGACAAAGCTTTCAAATCCTGTGTGGCATCGGTCCTCGGCATCATGAATGTGTCTCGGCGGGGCATGGGTCACCACGATATCAACGGGCCTTTTCCACCATAACCGAAACCGCATGCGCCGGACAATTTTTTTCATCTGCGCGTCCGTATACTGGTTGGGCCCCCCGTTGTACCACATGGACCCCTCGAGCCCCACGATACTCAGAGATTCAAAATCGTGTATCCGGCCGTGGATATTGCGGCAGCCCACGGGGTTCTCCCCGTGATACCGGATGTCATGGTTGCCTTTCACATAATAGAGCGGGCAGTCCAGCCGGTCCCTTAAAAAGCTGAGGTACTCCGGCGGCAGGTCGCCGCAGGAAATGACCAGGTCGATATCTTCAATGCGGCCGGCCGCCGCTTTCTCTTTTAGTAGCGGGTCCACGTAATCGGACACGGCCAGAATTTTGAGAGCATGCCGTTTTTCATCTGCCATAATGCGCCGGTATCAAAAAAATTTCAGATCGTCTATATTACGATGAAAGTCAGGCACAAGTCAACGGTCCGTCTGTCGCATTTCCGGCGGTTACAGCATCAATGGCAAGGCGGAAGCGTTAATGGAAAACGGCTGCCGAAGCTTCATACAAAAGCCGTTCTCCCTCAAAACTCTGTCGGCCAAGGTCAAGAAAGTGCTGGAGATATGATTGGATACAATTTTCTTTTTGATGATAGCGGGTCTTCTCGCGGTCAACAAAAAACGCCCCGGCCGTATCTTTGCGATACGACCGGGGCGTTTAAAGAAGAACC
>CAYZHB010000175.1:0-680 GCA_964478245.1 uncultured Desulfobacterales bacterium
CCTGAAACCGGCCGGTACATGGCGGCCGATCCCATGGGCGACGGGCTGAACCTCTACGCCTACTGCTACAACAACCCAAACCGGTTTATCGATCCGCTGGGGTTATGTGCGGTGGCTGCCGTGCAGAATAGTATTAACAGAACCAGTTATCTGTTCTGGAATGACTGGCTGTATGATATCTCTGATTTATCCGCCGGCTTTGGCGACACCATCACCTTTGGCGGCACCAAATTGATACGGGGGCAATGGAATCAGGCTTTTGAATGGTATAATAGTGTCAATTATGACTCAGGCGCCTATGCTACAGGGGGGTTGTACGGTTACGCATGGGAGGTTGGAACAGGCGCTGTCGCTGCTTATTATCTTTATCCTTCTGCGGTATCAGCTGTCTATAAGTACTCGCCATATTCACCGGCTATTCTTGATTTTACTAAAGGCTTTATTATGCCTGGAACACCTCCACCCACCAGACCAGGATATTATGGATGGATAGCCAGAAGATATGTTTTTGATCCCCTTATGGAACGAATAGATAACTCGAAATAACAAGAAATTGTGGAAAAATATTTATTTATAACGGAATAACAATGGATAAGCTGCATTCTATCATTTTAGGGGTTGTTCTGATCTTAAGCGGCATAACTATCTGGTTTAATCCGGTCATACACAGTACAGTAGAT
>CAYZHB010000175.1:690-5163 GCA_964478245.1 uncultured Desulfobacterales bacterium
TGTTATTGGGAGCCTTTTTTTATGGACCACGTTTTTTAAAAAAAAATAAGCGAAAAACATTCTTCCGACCTTGCCGTCAAGATACCGGGCGGGGGGCTCGAATATGCCCGAACGTTCATAGGGGATGTGTGGATGACAGGGCCGAGACTTCAGGGCGCGCGTTTCATGCCGGTCCAGGATGAGCTCACCGTCATGGAGTCCGCCGGCAATGACCCGGACTTTCCCGTGACGCTCAAACTCGGCAAGACCCGGTACGAACTTGCCTCGGGATACAAGGTTGAAGAAAAGTGCACGCCGCTCGGCCACTGCGAGACCTATTACAGCTACACCCAGTCAGGCGACCCGGTGTTTGAGAGCACCACCGCCACCATCAACCGGACCGATGAGGGATACCGGTGGGAGAACATCTACGGCGACTTCAAACTGTACGATGGTGACACCCTCAAGGCAATCGAGATGGGCGACCGCACCGGCCCCCTTGCCTTTTACGTGTATGACAACGGCGACCTTGCCGGCATTGAAGACAGAAACGGCGCCCGGGTGCTGTGGATCGACAAGACATCAACCGCGGCCACGGTGTCTGACAAGGCGGGACGGGAGGTGACTTACACCCTGTCGGACGGGCTTATCACCGAGGTCACCGATGTGCTGGGGTATGCCACCCGGTTTGAATACACGGCCAAAGGCGGCAGAGACCTTCTCACTAAAGTCATCGATCCCGAAGGCCACACCACGCGCATCGGTTACACAAGCCAGGGCCTGGTCAAATCGGTGCTCGATGACAACGAGGACGGGTATTATTTCGAGTTCGACTACGACAACACTGAAAAACTTGCCTACGCAATGGTCCAGTCCACAGACGGCACGGTCAGGGAGACCTGGTACGAAGTGGCGATCATCGACTGGATCGAAGTGGATGCGTCCAGTGACGAGACGGTCCGGATCGTGTACTGGTACCCTCCGACCCGGGATCTCGAGAGCCGCACCAGGAAAGTCACCGTCAACGGGGAGACCGACCTTGAAGTGGACCTGCAGGATGACACCGGCAGGACCCTCGTGATCACGGACGCCGCCGGCAACGAGACGCGCAAGGAGTACAACGAGTGGGACCAGCTCACCCGCGTGGTGTACCCGGACGGCACGTCCGAGACAAGGGCGTATGACAGCACCATCCACAAGCTTGTGCAAAAGACCGATGAAAACGGTGTTGTCACCACATATGAATACGATGACAACGCCAACCGGGTCAAAAAAACCGAGGCGGCGGGCACATCCGAAGAACGGATCACAACGTATGCGTACGAGGGCACCGACCTTGTGCAGATCACCCGGGGCGACCACGTCACATCCATGGACTATGACACAGACGGCAACCGGATCGCCGTCACCGATCCGGAAGGCAACACCACCGCGTTCACCCACGACATCATGGGCAACGTGCTCACCCGCACCGATGGAGAAGGCAACACCTTTACATACGCCTATGATGCCGGGGGCAACCTGCTCACGGCAACCGATCCTGTGGGCAACACCACGGCCTATACGTATGACAAAAAGGGCAGAAAGACAAAACAGATCGCACCGGACGGTCTTGTGACCGAGTTCGAATACGACGCAAGGGATCATCTTGTCAAAAGAATCCTGATCCCGGATCCCGCCGACCCTTCGCAGAACATCGAGTACCGGTACGACTACACCTTTGACGGCAATCTTATCGAACAGACCGATCCGGAAGGCAATGAGACCGTATATGACTATGACGAAAAAGACCGCCTGGTCTCCACAACCGATCCGGCCGGCAACGAGATCGTCATGGCGTACGGATCGGGCAGTACCTGTTCCTCCTGTCAGAGCGCCGGTGACAAGCCTTCCAGGATCATCTATCCCGCGTTTGAAAGAACCTTTACCTACGCCTCACGGGGAAGAAAGATCACAGAGACGGACATCGGGGCCGAGACCCGCTCGGCCGAGTTTGCATACGATCCGGCCGGCAACCTTGTGGCCAGGACCGACAGGAACGGCCGGACCACATACTACGACTATGACGTCCTCGGCCGCCTTGTCCGGGTGACCGATCCGGCCGGCGGCGTCACCGCCTACACCTATGACCAATACGACAACCTCACGGCGCTCACCGATGCCGAAGACAGCACCACGCAGTTCGAATACGACGGTAACAACCGGCTCACCAGAGAGACCCGGCCCATGGGAGAGACGTTTCTCTACACTTATGACGCGGCAGGCAACCTTGCCGCCAAAACCGATGCAGAGGATCAGACAACCCAATACTTTTATGATGCGGCCGGCCGCCTGATCCGGACAGAATATTACGACGAGGGCGGCTCCCTTGTAAAAACGGTCACATTCACCTATGATACCGCCGGCCGGCTCACCGGGTATGACGACGGCACCACCTCCGCTGTTTACACCTATGACCTTTTGGGCCGCAAGACTTCCGAGACGGTTGACTTCGGCCCGTTCAGCAAGACCATCACGTACACCTACACCAAAACCGGGCGAAAGGAGACGTTCACCTCACCGGCAGGCATCACATACGGCTACCTCTATGATGCCGCCGGCCAGCTCTCTGCGGTGCAGATCCCGGACCGGGGCTATATCACCGTGAACAGCTACACCTGGAACCGGCCCGATGAAGTGACGCTTCCCAACGGCGGCACAAAAGCATACACGTACGACCCGTTCATGAGAATGGAAACCCTGACCGCAACCGCCTCCGGCGGCAGCACCATCATGGAGTACGCCTACACCCGTGACGCAGAGGACAACATCACCCGCCGCACCACCGAACACGGGGACTACACCTACGCCTATGATGATCTCTACCGCCTGACAGATGCGGACAACCCGGATATCCCGGAGCTCACTGACGAGGCCTACACCTATGACAGTGTGGGCAACCGCCTCACCTCCGCCGACACCACAACCACCTGGTCGTACAACCAAAACAACGAGCTCGAGGCATACAACAACACCACATGTACATACGATGCCAACGGCAACATGATCAAAAAGAGTGTTGACAGCACCGTCACCACCTATGTATACAATACGGAAGACAGGCTCACCCAGGTCTGGGACGGCGAACCTGACACCGGTTCTTTGACAGCTTCTTATTACTACGACCCGTTCGGCCGAAGGCTATGGAAGGATGTTAACGGAACCCGGACGTACTTCATGTATGCAGACGAGGGCCTTGTGGCGGAAATCAATAACACCGGCACCATAACCAGATCCTACGGATGGCAACCCGGCTCCACCTGGGGCACGGATCCGTTGTTCATGGCCGAAGACACCGACTCAGACGGAAACGTAGACTACTATTTTTACCACAATGACCATCTGGGCACCCCCCACAAAATGACCTCGGTCAGTGGCGCTGTTGTCTGGAGTGCAAAGTACCAGGCGTTCGGCAGGGCCAAGGTTGATCCGGAATCCACGATAACCAACAATCTACGGTTCCCGGGCCAGTATTACGATGAAGAGACTGGACTGCATTATAACTGGTGGCGGTACTACGAGCCGGGGACGGGGAGATATTTACGAGCCGATCCTATCGGAATTGATGGCGGGATAAACCTTTACTCTTATACCGCAAATAATCCTCTCCATCTAATTGATCCGAGAGGGTTGGTTTGTGGCTCTTGGTGGAATGACTGGCTTGTGTCAGATAAGCCTAATGGCTATGATTTTTCCGCCTGTTGTCAAAAACATGATGATTGTTACGGAAAAGAATGTAAAAAATCTAAAAAAGAATGTGATGAAGAGTTTTACCAATGTATGAAGCGTGTGTGTGATTTAGAGCATCTTTCTTACAGAAAATGTTATCAAGAAGCCTCCAAGTATTGGTCTGCTGTAGACAGATGGGGTGATGACGCTTTTAAAAATGCTAGAAAAGGAAAGCCATGTTGCCAAGGCAAATGATGTGAATAAATATCGAGGAGTTATCCAAGGATGAATCAAACTTATATAGCGATAATAACATTTTGTCTTATATCTATCGGTATCTCATGTTTATTCCATAAGAAGGTAAAAAAATATATTTTTGCCTGTCTATTCGCAGCGATAATCTCATCAATAATATATCAGTTAATAGGATTTCTTGTTCTTGGTTATTTAGACCCTTTTTTTTTAATAGCTTTTATTGGTGGCACAGCAATTGCCTTTGTTATTGCAATGTTAACGGGCATACCATTTGTTTATAAGAGAAAAGAGTAAAGACGAGACTTTGAGGACGCCCTTTATATTTTTACATTTGTTCTTTTGCCGTACGAGCTGTGGTGGGGTGACGGTTTTTTTGCCCGACTGCTTAACGGAACGGGATCAATTTTATGGTCAAAAAAACGCAACCAGGCAGGCAAGCCGCGCGCCAGGCTCTGCCGATGCTTCGATCCCTGCTTTACAAAATATCCGGCGCCGGCAGAAAAAGGTGCCCCCTGCGCGTCATTAACGCCC
>CAYZHB010000176.1:0-5063 GCA_964478245.1 uncultured Desulfobacterales bacterium
GATTTTAAGATGTCGGTCACCTCGGAGCAGCCCTGGACGGGCTGCGAGAATGAGGTAGAGGAAGTTCCCCGCTACCTGCCCGTTGGATAGAATAAACTCACCGTGCTTTGAATACCGGAAGAGACACGCGGTATTTTTCATTTTGACTTTTGTTCCTGTTTGATAGTAATGTAGTGGTAAGCGGTAGCGAGACGGCGGCATAGATGCGGGGCTGCCTGATTGGCAGGTGGTGTCTGAGTCAACGACCACCCGCGAAGCGGGTGGCTTGGCGTGTATGCATTCGCATCTCTATCGAGCCCGGCCATAGGCCGGAAAAAAACACGTAAGTGTTTCAATCGTTGATGGTTGTAACCGGGGGCATAGCCCCCGGTTTGAAAACAACCAATGAAAGTTTTCGCTGTGCAAAGTAATTGAGAAAGGTCACCATGATTCTGGTTGTCGGGGAAATTCTGTTCGATGTGTTTCCGGATTATCGCCGGCTGGGCGGGGCCCCGTTCAATTTTGCATTTCATCTGCAGAAACTCGGTTTTCCGGTCAGGTTCGTCTCCAGAGTCGGGGACGATAACGACGGGAAAGAGATCCTTGAGTTTCTCCATTTCCATGGGTTCCGCACCGCGGATATACAGGTGGACCCCCTTCATGAGACAGGCCGGGTCAATATAGAGATCGATACAGACGGGGGACACCGGTTTGATATTGTGACAGGTGCGGCTTACGATTACATTGCGTTTACCTCCCGTGTGGCCGACCTCGTGGAAAGCGGGCCGGAACTGATTTATTTCGGTACGCTGATACAGCGGACAAAGGCAGGGGCGGCAGCGCTTCAGAAAGTGCTGAAGGCAAAGGAAGCCGGGACAGTCAACTTCCTTGATATCAACCTGCGGCCCCGCTGTTACACCACTGCCGCGATTGAGACATCCCTGGCGGCCGCCGACATTCTGAAGCTCAACCGGGATGAACTCGGGGAGCTTGCGGCCCTGTTCGATCTGGGGTCCGATCCGGCCACATCGGCCGGCCGGTTGATCAGGAGATTTTCCCTGGAGAAGGTGCTCATGACCAAAGGAAATGCCGGAAGCGATATTTTTACGGCCGGCCGCCGTTTTAAAAATGAAACCGGCGGCGATATCGATGTCAAGGATACCGTGGGCGCAGGGGATGCGTGGGCGGCCATGGCGGCCGCCGGATATCTGACCGGACAGCCTGAGAACAGGGTTGTTTCACTCGCGGACACGTTTGCCGCCCGTATCTGTGAAATAGAAGGGGCGCTTCCTGAAGGAGGCTCCCTGTATGATCAGTTTAAACAGAGATTGGAGGAAGGGCATGGGGGATAAGGGATTGCATATTCAGATGTTCAGCATCCATGGGCTGGTCAGATCCGAAAACATGCAGCTCGGTTATGATGCCGATACCGGCGGACAGATCCGGTATGTTATCGAACTCGGCAGGGCCTTGTCTGAAAATGAAGGAATAAACCGGGTCGATCTGTTTACCCGCCTGATTTCCGACAAGTCGTTTTCAGACGACTACAGCCGGCCGGTCGAGGAGGTGAATGACAGGTTCCGGATCGTGAGGGTGCAGTGCGGCGGCCGCAGATATATGCGAAAAGAGCTGCTCTGGCCCCATCTCGATGAATACGTGGACAAGACAATCAAGTTCATCAAGCGGGAAAGGGCCATTCCCGATATCGTCCACGGGCATTATCCCGATGCCGGGTACGTGGCAGGTGAGCTTGCCCGGATATTCGGTATCCCCTTTGTCTATACCGGGCACTCCCTTGGCCGGTCGAAAAAGGAGCGGCTTTTGAACGACGGATATAAAATCAGAGATCTGAACAAGCAGATCAAGATTGACCGCAGAATCGAGATGGAGGAGCGGATTTTACAACATACGGATCTGGTGATTACCAGCACCCGGCAGGAGCGGGACAAGCAGTACGGCCAGTACCGAAACGGAAAACTGCCCAATTTCAGGGTGATGCCGCCGGGTATCGATATTGAAAAGTTTGAGCCGTACTATCACGACAGCCTGGCGGACGGGCAGAGTTCCGAAGAGGCCATGTATGCTAAGGCGTCTGTTATAAAAGAGCTGAACCGCTTTCTTCAGAATCTTGATAAACCCGTTGTCCTTGCCCTGTGCCGCCCGGACAAACGGAAGAACATCGAAGGACTGATCAAGGCATTCGGCGAGGATCGGGAGCTGCAGGCCATTGCCAATCTCGCCGTATTTGCGGGTATCCGGAAGGATATCGCCATGAAAGAGGAAACGGAACGGGATGTGCTGACCCGGATGCTGCTTTTGATGGACAAGTACGATCTCTACGGGAAAATGGCGGTACCCAAGGCCCATGATTTCGAGAATGAAGTGCCTGAACTTTACAAGGTGGCGGCGGAAAGAGGCGGGGTTTTTGTCAACGCCGCCCTGACCGAACCCTTCGGATTGACACTGCTGGAGGCATCCGCAACCGGACTGCCCATTGTGGCCACCAATGACGGGGGGCCGATCGATATCATCGGGAACTGTAAAAACGGCTACCTGGTGGACCCGCTCGACACAAAAGCGATCGCGCGGGCCGTACGGGACATTATTGTCCATGAGGACAAGTGGGCCGAGTTTTCCAAGAACGGGGTCATTAACACCCGTCGATACTATACATGGGCGAACCATGCCGAGACGTATGCCGCTGAGATGGAACAGCTTTACAAGGAGTACGGCAAATCCGGTATAAGCGTTTCCGTTCCCAGGAGCAGTATCGGTAAGCGGCTTGCCCGTCTGGACCGCATGATCATTACGGATATTGACAATACCCTGCTCGGTGGCGGCAGGAAGGATCTCAGGGAATTGATGGCCCGCCTGAAGGCGTCCGGTGACCGTGTCGGATTCGGGGTTGCCACCGGCCGGGTGGTTGAATCGGCCATGCAGGTGCTGGAGGAGAATGAGGTGATTATGCCGGATGTGATCATTTCGGCGGTGGGAAGTGAAATTTATTATTATCCGGGCCCTCACCGGGAAAAAGGCTGGGAAACCCATATAGCGAAGAACTGGAACCGTCAGAAGATCGTATCGCTCCTCGATTCCCTGGCGTACCTTGAACTCCAGGAAGAGGCCGTCCAGCGGCCCTGTAAAATCAGTTACAACATGGCGCCGGGAAAGGACCGCTTGGCTGAAATTCACAATATTCTGACCCGGAACCGCTGCCATTATACCCTGATCTATTCCCATGAGAAGTATCTCGACATTCTCCCTTACAGGGCTTCCAAAGGGAAGGCCATGCGGTATCTCAGTTATAAATGGGAAATTCCGCTCAAAAATTTTCTGGTTTGCGGCGATTCCGGGAATGACGAAGAGATGCTCAGGGGCGAGCCGCCGGCTGTCGTGGTGGGCAACTACAGCAGTGAATTGGAAAAAATGCGGTCGGCCAGGGACGTCTATTTCGCACGCCGGGAGTTTGCAGGGGGCATGATAGAGGGGATAGAGCACTACAATTTTTTAAAAAATTTAAAGGCAAAAAACACACATGACAATTAAAAACAGAATACAGCTGATCACTTATCCGGACAGCCTCGGCGCCAATCTGTCCGAGCTTCACTACGTGCTGCGCAAATATCTGCGCAAGGCGGTGAACGGCGTTCATCTGCTGCCGTTTTACCCGTCTTCGTCGGACCGGGGATTTGCACCGCTCACCTACGATGAAGTGGACCCGGCTTTCGGCACCTGGGACGATATCGAAAAGATCGGCCAGGATTTCGATCTCATAATCGATTTCATGGCAAACCACATTTCCAAACGCTCTGAATTTTTTCAGGATTATGCGGAAAAAGGCAGTGAAAGCGAGTATGCCGACATGTTTTACAGTTTTTTCAAGCTCAGTCCGGACGGCTGGATAAATGATGACGACCTTGAAAAGGTTTACACCCGGAAACCCCGTCCTCCCTATACGATCCTGGAGCGGCCCGACGGTACGTTTGAAAAGATCTGGTGCACCTTTGATGCCCAGCAGATCGACCTGGACTGGAATTCGTCGAAAACAAGGGAGATCATGCGCAATTTTTTCATCCGGCTCGTCCGCAAAAAACCCAAGATGATCCGTCTGGATGCAATTGCCTATACCACACTGGAGATCGGCACCGACTGCTTTTTCCGGGAGCCCCGGATCTGGGAGCTTCTGGAATGGTTCAACGATTACGCATCCGCCTTTGATACGGAAATACTTCCCGAGGTGCACGAGCACTACACCTATCACCAGAAACTGATCGATAACGGCTACTGGAGTTACCTTTTCGGCCTTCCCATGATTGTCCTCCACGCCCTTTACAACCATACCAGCGGCATTCTTGAAGTGCTCCTCAAAAATTGCCCCCACAAGCAGGTGAACACGCTGGATACCCATGACGGCATCGGCGTGGTCGATGCCGTGGACCTTCTGGCTCAGGACCAGATTGACAGTACCCTGGAAGTCCTTTACGAAAAGGGTTCGAATGTCAAAAAGGTCTACTCGGGACCGGAATACCAGAACCTCGACGTCTACCAGGTTAACTGCACCTACTATTCCGCTCTCGGGTGCGATGATGACGCCTACATCACGGCGAGGACCATCCAGTTTTTTACGCCCGGCATCCCCCAGGTTTATTACGTGGGGCTCATGGCCGGTGAGAACGACATCGACCTGGTGGAAAAGACCAAGCTCGGCAGAAATATCAACCGCCACAACTATACCCTGGAAGAGGTGCGGGAGGAGATTGAAAAACCGGTCGTCAAGAGACTCTTGAAACTGATGGAGTTCCGGAATTCCTACCCGGCATTCAACGGGACCTTCAAGGTGATCGATTCCGAAGACAACCAGCTGGTGCTGGAATGGACAAAAAAGAACTACACGGCCACCGCCTACATCGATCTTCAGGATTACAAAACCGTGATTACCTATACAGACCCGGTGGCGGTCCAGACGGTGGATTTTAAAGTGTAGCAGGGGATGTCCGAAGTTTGCCGGGGTTCGGCAGAGAGTGAAAAAGGCCGGAAAATGCTGACAGCCCTGATTCCGGCTGGAGCCAACGATAGGATTCGAA
>CAYZHB010000177.1:0-5026 GCA_964478245.1 uncultured Desulfobacterales bacterium
GAAAAAATTGCCCGCCAGATTGAAAAAGAGCTCGATAAAAAAATCGACTTTACACGAAAAGAAAAGAACCAGTTTACCTATACTTACATCGACGGGAACAACGAAAAACTGAGCAGCACATTCTCGGTTGAAGACTCCGAGTTTATTGTCAACCGCCTGACAGAACTGGCAAAACAGGTGGCAGACGATAACATGGAATCATAATGTAAAGGGAGAGAACACATGAAGGTCTCAGAATCGACCACCAACCTTATCAACCAGGCTTACAGCAACGGAAAAAATCCGGAGGCTGCCAAAACCGATGTCAAACCGGACAAAAACAGGGCAGCCAAAGCCGGAGACAGCGTGGCCCTGTCATCGACAACCCAGGACCTGCAGAAAGTGTCAAAAGCCATGGACACCGATGCCGCGGCCAGAGCGGAAAAGGTGTCGGCAATCAAGAAACGGGTCGACCAGGGCACGTACACGGTCGATGCCGGCAAAGTGGCGGCAAAAATGGCGGATACGTTTATCAATGACATGATCTGACCAGAATTTTTTGCCTATCCCCTTTCCTTTCCGGCGGCCGTGAAAAGACCGTGTCTCCATTAACATTTTGACAATATACTGATTTTGTTTGTCTTTCACACAAAATATCCCAACCGGAACATCTGGTATGATACTTGCTTTTGTTTCTCTCAAACAACAACAGACCTTTTCATGAAACGCGGTACCGTGCCGAGACGAGCGGGCGCAACCGGTAAAAGGTTTCAACGGAGGCAGCAATGGATGGTATAAACAACATCAATGAGCAACATCAGAAACATATTGCAAACAAAAGCACCGGCCGGCAGGACTCCGGCAGCGCCAGCTTTAAAGAGGCGTTTAACAGGGCCATTGAAAAACCGGATACATCCAAAATGGAAACCGCCAAAACCAACAGCCTGAATGAACCGGCACCCCGGCATTTCCGGATCGACGACACCGCCCCTCCGACTTTCAGCGGGAAAGCGGACAAACTGCTTGACATGCTGGATCTTTATTCGGAAGAGCTCAAGAGAAGTGATGTGTCACTGAAACAGATAGCCCCGGTGCTGGAACAGATAAAGACGGACGCGGAAGCCCTTCTGCAGGAAGCCGAGTCATCGCCCGACGCGGATCCGCAGCAGAAAAGAATCGCCAGGGAATTTGCGGTTACCGCCAATACGGAGTATATGAAATTCCAGCGGGGCGACTATCTGTCATAATGTTTTTTGGCCGCCTCCCACAGGACGTCGATCTCCTCCCTTGAGAGCTCTTTGAGCGCTGCCTCCCGCTCTGAAAGCAGGCTTTCCATATACCTGTAGCGCTTCTCAAACTTGCTTGTGGCGCCGGCAAGCGCCGTCTCCGGATAGATGCCGGCAAAACGGGCCACATTGACCAGCGTAAACAGAATATCCCCGAACTCCTCTGAAATCCCGGCGGCATCCCCTGACCGGAGCGCGGCCTCGAATTCCTGCCACTCCTCTCTGGCCTTTTCCAGAACCCCTTCCATGGAATCCCAGTCAAACCCTTCCTTTGCCGCAGACTTGGAGATCTTGTGGCACCGCATCATAGACGGCATCCCGGACGGCACGGAATCCAGGGCCGACTGCGGCTCTTTTCTGCCGGCTTCCCGCTTTTCCGCCTTTTTGATCCCCTCCCACCGCTCGGTGAGGGCCGCCCGGTCCGTCAATATCTCATCCCCGTATACATGGGGATGCCGCCGGATCATTTTACCGGCTGTCTTTTCAATGCACCGCTCAAGATCGAACGTCCCTTTTTCCCGGTATATCTCCGCGATAAAAAGGAGCTGGAACAGCACGTCCCCGAACTCTTCACTGATATCGTCCGGCGCGTTGTCGGTTATGGCGTCACCGAGTTCATACACCTCTTCGGCAAGACATTTCCACATGGAGGCGGCTGTCTGCCGGCGGTCCCAGGGACAGCCGTTCCCTCCTCTCAGCGTCCGGATAATATCCAGGATGGGCGTCAGATGTTCCAAAACCGGTTGATACCCTCCAGTTCCTTTTTGAAATCCTCTCTTACGTTCCGGGAGATGAAAAGCGTCATCACCCTGGAAAAATTTGCCACGTAGGGAGAAATTTTCGAATTTTGTATCATTTTGTGATCGTTGGGGAAAAAAGTGGTGATAAGGATCAGAAGGACCGATACGATCAGGAACCCTTTCAGGGCACCGAACAGGGACCCGAAAAGCCTGTCGAACCAGCCGAGAAACACAATCTTCAGTATCCGCCGTATCAGAGCGGCCAGAAGAATAATCAGGGCCATGATGGCGCAGAAAACCAGCGCAAAAACCACAATGTCAAGCCAGACCTCGCTTGAGATCCATTTTTTCAGGTACGGCGCAATCTGCGGGGAATAGGTGTAGGCCCCGTAAAATCCCGCGATAATCCCGACGATTGACGCAATTTCTCCCAGAAGACCGTTGAAAAAACCGCGGATGAAGCAGACGGAGATGATGATTATGATTGTAATGTCGAAAAAATTCATATATAAATTGCTTTTTGTTTGCCTGAAAGATAACTACTTAACAAATAAGGCCGGTTTTATCAAGATTTTTGTTGACCTTTGTACAAATTGAATTACCCTTGTACTATATGAAAACCATCACTTTTGACAACATTGAACTCATCCGTGAGCTTTTCGGAAGGCACAACCGGAACCTTTCGTATATTTCCCGTAAAGTAGGCGTCACGATCGATACAAGGGGCAACCACCTCTCCATTTCAGGTGAACAGGGCGATATCACCCTGGCCGAAAAAGTGTTGAAAGAGCTTTATTCCCTGCTGGAAAAAGATTTTCCCCTCACCACGGTGGACATCAGCTCGGCGGTAAAGGCACTGAAAATCGATCTGTCGTGTGATCTTCAGAAGATGTTCCTCAATACCATTCTCACCACGGAAAAAGGCAAGCCCATCGCCCCCCGGAATCAGACGCAGAAGGCCTATCTGGACGCACTCCGGCACAACGACATGGTGTTCGCCATCGGCCCCGCCGGTACCGGCAAAACCTACCTTGCCATGGCAATGGCGGTCGCCTCGTTAACCCGGGGGGAAGTGAGCCGGATAATTCTGGCCCGGCCGGCCGTGGAAGCCGGCGAAGCACTCGGATTTCTGCCGGGCGACCTCACGGAAAAAGTCAATCCCTATTTGCGGCCGCTTTATGACGCCCTCTATGACATGCTGTCTTTTCAGAAAGCCCAGGGATTTATCGAACAGGGCATCATCGAGATCGCCCCGCTTGCCTTCATGCGGGGTCGGACCCTGAACAACGCGTTTATTATCCTGGACGAGGCGCAGAACACCTCCTCGGAGCAGATGAAAATGTTTCTGACCCGGACGGGATTTTCCTCAAAAGCGATTATCACCGGAGACATCACCCAGATCGACCTGCCCCCCGGCAAAAAATCAGGACTTGTTGAAGCCAAGAATTTGTTATATGATATTGCCGGTATTGAGTTCGTTTTCTTTACCAAAAACGACGTGGTTCGCCATGAGCTTGTTTCAAAGATAATTGACGCGTACGAGAAAAATGACGCCCGGCAATAAAAAAAAGGGCAGCGCCATCGACACGCTGCTCGAAACAAAATCCTCCGTTCTATGGGGGATCCTGATCCTGGTCACCCTTGTCTTCACCCTGGTGTTCTGCCCGGAAAAAACCGGTACCGACCTCTCCTACCAGCCCGGTGACGTAGCCAAGCGGGATATCAAAGCCCCACGGGATTTTTTCGTGGAAGACAAGAATGCCACCCAGAAGAAAAAAAACCGGACCCGGTATGCGGAAAAGTTTGTCTACGACTGGGATTCCAGCCTGAAAAAAGAGATCGCCAACCGGGTGGATGACAGTTTCGAGATCCCGAAAAAACTGTTCACCAATCCCCAGGAAACCGCGACACCCACTTTTGAACGGGTAATGAAAACAAAAAAACCGTTTGAAGAAAATCTGGGACTGACCGTAAACGACGGCGCCTACCGGATCCTCTACAACGACCGGTTTTCAAAAGAAACATCGGACAAAATCAAAACCATTATATCGAAAATCATGGAAAACGGGGTTGTGGCGAACAAGGAGATGCTGCTCAAAGAGGAGAGCAAAGGAGGGGTCATCCTGAGAACCATCGAGTCCTCAGAAGAGAAAGAGCTGAACAAGCTGAGGGCATTCTACGGGATGGACCAGGCCAAGTCCATGGTCCGGATCATCGGCGATCCGATTCTGAAAGGGGAGAACTACAATCTCAAAAATCTGATCGTGGACCTGTGCCAGCGGCTTATCCAGCCCAACATCACCCTGAACAAGAGCGAAACGGAAAAGCGGGTGGAAACGGCCGTATCCGAGATAAAGCCGATCCTGTACAAGATCAAAAAGGGCGAGATGATTATCCGGGAGGGCGAGATCGTGGATGAAGTCGACCTGGTGAAGCTCAACGCCCTCAAAAAACAGGTCAACAAGAGCGGCACCCTGCTGACCAGCCTGGGAACCGCGCTTATCACCTTTTTTTCCCTTTTGGTGGTCTACCTGCTGTTTCTCAAGGGGCATAAACAGCTCAAAAAAAATCACACCAAGAACATGCTGTTTGTCGCCTCCATGCTGGTAATCTTCCTTCTGATAGCCAAGCTGTCCATCCCGATCGCCCGGTCGGCCAGCCCGGAACTTCCCCTGGATCTGGCCTCGGTCACCATCTTCATGGGAATCCCCCTGCCGGCGGCCGCCATCACCATATGCTTTTTCCTCGGCTTTGAAATCGCGCTGTTTTTCTCCATTGTCCTCGCCCTGCTCACCACCCTGATCTACGCCGGCAGCATCGAAGTTTTCATCTTCTTTTTCCTCTCCTGCATCGTGGGCGCCTTCCTGATAAAGGGATGCAAGGAGCGGAAAGACTTTATTATCGGCGGGCTCAAACTCGGGGTGTTCAACATCTTTGTGGCGTTTTCTTTGAGCCTTTACGCGGCGGCACCCCTGGATCTGATATTTCTCCTGAAAGAGATCACGCTGGCCTTTTGCGGCG
>CAYZHB010000178.1:0-4849 GCA_964478245.1 uncultured Desulfobacterales bacterium
GTGACCCGGCCGGACCGGGCCGCCGCCGTCGCGGACCGGTTCAAAAAGCTCATTCGGACGCCGGTGCTGACGGACATTACGGTGGATTTCGGAAAATTCCGTGCCTGTGACGTGGCCCCGAAAACCATACCGGATGTGATGGCCGATCGCCCGGTCATCGTGTTCGGCAAATACAGGGGCCGGGCCGAAGGCCGGATCACACTCACGGGGACGTCCGGTAACAGGGCGTTCAAGACCGTTTTGAATGCGGCGGAAATCCGGCCCGCAGCAGACAATGCCGCGCTGCGGTACCTGTGGGCGCGGCACCGGATCTCGATGCTCGCCGATTACAACCGGCTCGAACCCACCGATGAACGGGTCGGGGAGGTGACAGCGCTCGGGCTCACCTACAATCTGCTCACCGACTACACCTCGTTTGTGGCGGTGGACAAGCGGCAGCGCCTGAAAGACGGAAAGACGGTCACGGTGACACAGCCCCTGCCCCTGCCGCAGGGGGTGTCCGACTGGGCCGTGGGCGGCAGCCGCGCCGGGGCCCCTGGACAGCCGGCGCCCTGCACCGCGCCGAAACTGTCCCGGTACAAATCCGCCGGCAAAACAGGGAACCAATGGGCGGCCGCCGGGCCCGGGAAAGTGCAGGAAGAATCGGTCCTTTCGGAAAAAGACCGTCCTGCCGGGCAAGGCACGCCTCCTGATGCGGAAAAACCGGCCCCGCCTGTCAGGATCGTGATTCATTCGGTTGCTGCGGATCACCGTATACCTGCAAGGGCGGCCGAGCGGTTTGTCCGGCGTCATGCGAATCTGTTGAACCGGTGCTGCCGGGAAGCGGTGCCTGTAAAAGTGACACTTCCGGCAAGGCTGAAAGCGGTTTTCACCGTGGACCGGCGCGGCCGTCTGGTAAAGGTCCGCATAGGCCGCCGGGGTCCGGCATTCGAGGGTCTCGAAAAGTGCCTGATGCAGAAGATGAAACATCTGCGCTTCCCTGCGCCCCGGCACGGCCGGCCGGCAGACATTACAATGACCCTGGGCATAAAAGCATAGGCCGGCACGGCCCTGTTTCATCGATTATTTTTCTTCCTTCCTTGACCTTGTAAATCAAACCGTTATTATGAGAAAGTGATAATTAAAAGCTGTGTCAGGCGATTGTAAATGTCCTTCCAGGCCATCCGCTTTGCGGGTGGTCGTTGACTTTGACAAGGAAGACAAGGAGCGGAAATGAAAAAGAGAAAACTCAGGCTGGTATCCTGGAACGTCAACGGTCTCAGGGCTGTATTCAAAAAAGATTTCAAGGCGTTAGTCCGGCAGCTGGACCCGGATGTGCTTCTCCTGCAGGAAACCAAGCTGCAGGCAGACCAGCGGACCGGGGAAATGACCGCATTTCCGCCCTACGAGTCCTACTGGGCCTACGCCACAGTGAAAAAGGGGTACAGCGGCGTGGCCGCCTACACCCGGATCAGCCCCGTCTGGGTCGGCACTGAAATGGGGGAGCCCCGGTTCGATACCGAGGGCCGTTTCATTGAAATGGATTTTGGCGATTTTATCCTGTTCAATATCTATTTTCCCAACGGCCAGATGAGTGAGGAAAGACTCCGGTACAAGCTCGATTTTTACGATGCGTTCTTTGACTATGCAGACCGTTTGAAAAACAGCGGGCGAAGCCTGATCATCACCGGAGACTACAACACCGCCCACAACGAGATCGATCTGAAAAATCCCAGGGCCAACAGTGACCGGTCCGGTTTCCTGCGGATCGAAAGGGATTACCTGGACCGCATCATTGAAAACGGGTATGTGGATACGTTCCGGTATTTCAATCCGGAGACCGTGAAATACTCCTGGTGGACTTACCGGTTCAATGCCCGTCAAAACAACGCCGGATGGCGGATCGACTATTTTTTTGTCACCCGGGACATGATTGACAGGGGCTGGGTGACCAATACCTTCATAGACAACGACATATACGGATCGGACCACTGTCCCGTGGGACTTGAGCTCGAAATCCCGGTCAAAGGCGGCAATCCGTAAACGGTATCCTCGCGGGCACCGGTCTGCCCCTGCCCAGCCGCCGCCGCACACAGTCGAAAAAACAGGCCCGGTTTCCGCACGGGGCATCACGGGTCACACGACGTTCTCCGTTCGGCGGATGGCGCAGAAGTCGCCGCACATGGTGCACACCTCTTTCTTTTCCGGCTGCGAGGCCTCCCGGTAGGACCGGGCCTTTTCCGGGTCTATGGCGCAGCTGAACTGGGCCTCCCAGTCGAGGGCCTGCCGGGATTTTCCCATTTTCCGGTCGGGGTCGGCGGCGCCGGGGATCTTCTTGGCGATGTCGGCGGCGTGGGCCGCGATCCTCGAGGCCATGATTCCCTCTTTGACGTCGGCCGGGGTCGGCAGGCGCAGGTGTTCGGCCGGGGTGACGTAGCAGAGGAAGTCGGCGCCGTGCATGGCCGCCACGGCCCCGCCGATGGCGGCGGTGATGTGGTCGTATCCGGGTGTGATGTCGGTGACCAGCGGCCCGAGCACATAGAACGGGGCATTGCGGCAGAGTTTTTTCTGGAGTTTCATGTTCATCTCGATTTCGTCCAGGGGCACGTGGCCGGGGCCCTCGATCATCACCTGGACATCTCTTTCCCATGCCTGCTTTGTGAGTTCCCCCAGGGTGACCAGTTCTTCCACCTGGGGGGCGTCGGTGGCGTCGGCAAGGGCGCCCGGCCTGAGTCCGTCGCCCAGGCTGATGCAGACATCGTACGCCCGGCATATCTCCAGCAGCCGGTCAAAGTGTTCGTAAAACGGGTTTTCTTTTTCGTTTCTGACCATCCATTCGGCCAGGATCGACCCGCCCCGGCTGACGATGGGAATGTCCCGCCGGTTGATCTCGAGGCTGCACAGGCATTTTTCGTTGAGGCCGGCGTGGATGGTGATGAAATCGATCCCCTCTTCTGCGTGGATTTCCACGGTTTCAAACCACTCGTCCAGGGTGATATCCGCCGTTTTTTTGCCGGTGCGGGTGAGGGTGTCGTATATGGGAACCGTGCCGGTCATCAGCGGGATATGTTCCACCAGCTGTTTTCTGAAGGCGGACGTGTCCCCGGATACGCTCAGGTCCATGACCGCGTCCGCCTTGTATTTCATGGCGTAACGGGCCTTTTCCATCTCGGATTCATAGACGCACGCGTCCCGGGATACCCCCAGGTTGACGTTTATTTTTGTTTTCAGGCCCTGCCCGATGCCGGCCCCTCTGAGCGACCGGTGGTGCCGGTTGGCCGGGATCACGATGGTGCCGCCGGCCACGCGTTCCAGAAGATCGGTTTCGGATATGGATTCACTCTCCAGCACGTCCCGCATGGCATCCGTTACAATGCCCCGGGCGGCCGCCTCTTTCTGTGTGGCATACGCTTTCATTTTTTAGTCTCCGTGTATATCGCTTTTATCGCTTCGACCCGCTGAGGGATGTTGTCCGCCTCCAGGATGTCGGTGACAAGGCAGACGGTCCGGGCTCCCCGTTTGACCACTTCCGGCAGGTTGTGTCGCTTGATGCCGCCGATGGCCACGAACGGGACGGTCACGTTTTCAACGGCCCACTCCAGGTAGTCCAGCCCCACCGGGCTGCAGACATCTTCCTTGGTAGCGGTTTCGAAAAGCGGCCCCACGCCGATGTAGTCGGCACCGTCTTCTATGGCTTTTTCCGCCTGGGCCGGTGAGTGGGTGGAAATGCCCACGATCATGTCGCCGGCGGTTTTTTTGAGGTCGGCGGCCGGCAGGTCGTCCTGCCCGGCATGTGTGCCGTCCGCCCCCACCATGCGGGCGATTTCCGGGAAATCATTGACGATGAACATCACGCCGTGGTCGCTGGTTATCCGGCGGATGTCGCAACATTCCTCATATATCTGTTTCAGGCTTTTGTTTGTCAGTTTTTCGCGGTACTGGATTACGTTCACACCTGCGTCCGCCATCTGCCAGGCCACCTCCAGGTTTGTCCGGCCCCGGGAAAACTTTTCTCCCAGGATGCCGTAAAGGCCCGGCGGCAGCCGCTTCCTGAAGAACGACATCATTTTTTTCTCTGTGGTGTACAGGGTGAACCGCATGGTCTCCGTCTGTTTGCCGGCCCTGTAGTGTCCGCTGGTCTTGAGGATTTCTTCAATGGTCCTGAAGGCTTCCTGGACCCGCTTGAAATTGGCCAGGCATGTCTCCCTGAGGTCCTGCCGGGCATCGTCCCGGGATTTTTCCGAGATCTGCCGGCCCACGTCGCCGTCTGCATCCCGGGCGCAAATCAGGGTGTCCCGCCGGTCGGTGAAGACGGCCCGGGTGCTGTGCCGCAGATTCCGCAGGACCGCGGCGGTTTCGGTGTTGTCAAGGGCGAAGCGGGCCGTGTCCTCCAGGACCCGCAGTCCCTCGGCCGCCCGGTTGACGGCCGCATCGGCAATTCGGTCTTTGTTCATCTATATCGGCTCCCAGTCTTTGAAAACGGGCTGGTACCCGCTCTGTTCTATCATCTGTACCACCGCGTCCACACTCCGGGTGTCGGAGAGTTCGAACTGCGGGGTGTCGTTGGTTTCCTTTCGGCTGTACCCGCCCACTTCGGTCCGGGAGCCGGCCGACATTTTCGTGACACCGAGCCGGATCAGCCGGTCCCGGAACAAGGCCGGCTCCCGCGTGGAGATGTTGATGCCGGTCCGCGGCATGTAAAGCCGCAATGCCAGCATGAACCGGACGAAAAAGCGGTCCGGCATCTCTTGGGCCGGGGCGCACCCGCCCTCGGCCTTGGTCATCCGGGGGATGGAGACCGCAATCTCCACGTCCGGAAAGGTTTTTTCCAGGTATTTGGCGTGCAGTCCCGTGAAAAACGCCTCGGACC
>CAYZHB010000179.1:0-4789 GCA_964478245.1 uncultured Desulfobacterales bacterium
CAAAAATTTTGGTTGACTATTTATTGTTCTCAGGCATGTCAGGTGCCCGCATGCTGACGGCAAGCAATTATCTGATTTCTCGACATTTTTAATCAGAAAAAGATAATTCGCATCATAACGTTGTTACCTATAGAAATTAAATAGTATCCGATTTTAAAGTTGAATGTCAAACAGAAACGCTTTAATAGAACAGGAGGGGTATAGAGCCCTTGGTTTCTTGTTGACTGTCGGGTTGAATAGTGTAATCATAGAGCCATAAATAATCAAAAGGAGGTGGGAAAGAACCATGAAATTAAGGATTGTTATTCAACAAGATGAAGACAGTGTTTTCTATGCGGAAGTACCGGCTTTACCAGGATGTATTTCTCAAGGGAATACAAGAGCCGAAACATTAAATAATGTAAAAGAGGCTATATCCGCATATTTGGAAAGCTTGAAAAAACATGATGAACCGATACCGCCATCTATTTATGAAGAAATTGTTGAGGTTGTATTGTGAGTGTTCTTCCACAAATATCAGGGAGAAAAGTTGTTGCAGCCTTATCAAGGATTGGTTATGAAAGAGATCATCAAACTGGAAGTCACATTGTTCTCAGGCAGTCTTCCCATCCTTATCGACGCTTGACTGTTCCAGATCATAAAGAAATAGCAAAAGGCACTCTCCGAGCAATTATCAGACAAGCCGGATTAAGTGTTAATGAATTCATCGATTTTCTGTAACGATCGAATTGAAAAATAATTTGCCTGACCAAAACGCGCCAACTGGAGTTCAAAGGCAACTTTAGCTCAAAAAATATACCATTGATATGCATTCTCTAAAAAACACTTCTTTGTGCAGGGGAAGAAAAACCTGATGAGATACGAGAAGTCTTCCGCCCTGCTTGCCAGGGCCAAAGAGATAATACCCGCCGCCGCCCAGACATACAGCAAGAACTACCGGTGCTACTGCGAAGGTGCGGCCCCTGCTTTTCTTGAAAAAGGAGAGGGGGCGTATGTGGTGGATGTGGATTCAAACCGGTATATTGATTTTGTGCTCGGCCTCGGACCGGTTACCATCGGTTATAATGATCCTAAGATAAACAGAGCCGTCATTGAGCAGCTGAAAAAGGGCATTTCTTTCACCCAGCCCCATCCCCTCGAGGTGGCACTTGCAGAGAAAATTGTCGAAATTGTGCCGTGCGCCGAGATGGTGAAATTTGTAAAGAACGGGTCTGATGCCACAGCCGCGGCGGTAAGGCTTGCCAGGGCCGCCACGGGAAGGGACCTTGTTTTGTGTTGCGGGTACCACGGCTTTCACGACTGGTATGTGGGCAGTACCGTCAACAACAGAGGGGTGCCGGCGGCCGTTTCCAACCTTACCCTTCGCTTTCCGTACAATGATCCGGATACGTTAAAAAAATTGTTTCAGGAAAACAGCGGGAAAATCGCCGGTGTGATTATGGAACCTGTTGCCCTGGAGCCGCCGCAGGATGGGTTTTTGTCGGAAGTAAGAAAGATTTGTTCTCAAAACGGCGCCGTACTGATATTTGACGAAGTCATTACCGGATTCAGGGTCGCACCGGGGGGCGCCCAGGAATATTACGGCGTTACACCGGATCTGTGCACCATGGGAAAGGGCATTGCCAATGGTATGCCCCTCTCCCTGCTGGCCGGGAAGAAGGAGATAATGGCCCTTATCGATCAGGGCGCATTTGTCTCCACCACATTCGGCGGAGAAACGCTTTCGCTGGCGGCGGCACTTGAAACGATCCGCCTGATGGAGAGCAGAAACTATTTTGATCACGTATGGCATCTGGGAACCATGTGGCTCGAGAATGCGGCCCGCCTGATAGAAGAGAAGGATCTCGGTGAAGTGGTGAAAACAACTGGTCTGCCGCCCCATTCAGGGGTTGTGTTTAAACAGTGCGGAGACGTCACGGCAGAGGATTTTAAATCTTTGTTCATACAGGAGATCATATCGGAGGGGATCCTTTCCCTGGGGATCAACAACTACTGCCTGTCCCACACCGAGGCGGATGTCCAGAAATACATCGCGGCTTTGGAAAATGTCTTTAGCGCATTCAGGGAGGCGATTGAGAAGAATACGGTGGCGCACCTGCTCAAAGGGGGGAAATTTTTTCCTGTATTTGCCAGGAACTGATGGACACATATTTTTTACTGGGTGATAAAAATGGTTGCAATGGAACAGAAAACGATAGGGGATGGTCATCCCGTGTTTATCGTGTTTGAAGCGGGGCCCACGCACGACGGGATTGACTCTGCAAAAAAGCTTGTAAAGTATGCGGCCGAGGCCGGAGCGGATGCGGTGAAATTCCAGATTCTCGATCCGGACCGGCTTGTGCCGGACAGGTCCCAGATGTTCGAATACCACATCCTTTCCGACAAAGCGTCGGGAGAACTGAAGAAAGTATCCGAACCCCTTCATGACATATTGATGCGGCGGTATCTGACATTTGATCAGTGGCGGGAGGTCAAGGCGTACTGTGATGATCTGGGCATCATTTTTTTCTCCACGGCGACTTTTCTGGATGAAGTCGATTTTTTGTATAATATCGGCGTGGATACGATCAAGATCTGTTCCGGGGATGTCAACCATTTCCCTTTTATCCGATACTGTGCAGAAACCGGCATGAGCATCCAGCTTGATACGGGCAACGCCACCATCGGAGAGGTTGAAGCGGCAGTGGATCAGGTGCTTGGCACCGGCAGTAACAGAATTATCATCCACAACTGCCCTTCCGGATATCCGGCAAGGCTGGAGAGTATCAACCTGCGTATTATTCCCACCCTCAAACAGATGTTTTCTTTCCCGGTGGCTTTTTCCGACCATACCCCCGGATGGGACATGGATATCGCCGCCATCGCCCTGGGGGCCAATATGGTGGAAAAAACCATTACCTTGGACAGGACAACACCGAGCGTGGAACATCTGTTTTCCCTGGAACCGCCGGAAATGAAGCAGTTTGTCAGGTCTGTCCGGGATCTGGAAAAAGCCCTGGGCAGCAGCCGCAGAATTGTCAGTGATGAAGAGCGGAAGAGAGGGGCAGGGGTGAGGCGGAGCATCATAACGGCAGACAGTGTCTCCAAAGGGCAGCGGATTGATAAAACCGATTTGGCCTTTGCAAGACCGGGGACAGGGATCAGGCCCGGGATGGCGGATGTGATCCAGGGCAGAATATTTTCAAAGGATCTTTCAAAAGGGCATATGCTTGACTGGGGGGATTTTGAGTGATCATAAGAATATTGCCGTTATCCCTGCCAGAGGGGGGTCCAAGCGGCTGCCAAGGAAGAATGTACTTTCTTTTCTGGGAAAGCCCATGATTCAGTACTCCGTCGAGGCCGCTTCAGAGAGCGGTCTTTTCCGACGGATAATCGTTTCTACTGATGACCCTGAGATCATGGATCTGGCCTCTGGTATGACGTGCGACGTCTTTGAAAGAAAAAAGTCCCTTGCCACCGATACGGCACGGGTAGTGGATGTGCTGGATGATCTTGTCAGGGACCTGTCTACACAAGGGATGCATTACGACAACCTCTGCTGTCTGTATGCCACGTCTCCTTTGAGAACCCGTGAAGACATCGTCGGTTCCTACAACCTGATGATCGAGAACGACGCCGATTTCTGTCAGAGTGTAACGGATTTTGATGCCTCTCCCTTTTTTGCATTCAATATCGACGCGGACGGATTTATGGAAAGACGGTGGCCCGAACTTGCCGCACTGCCGCCGTGGGAAAAACCCGATGTGGTGGTGGATAACGGATCCATCTACTGGGCCAGAGAGGCGGCGTTTCTGGAAACCGGAGAACTCCAGGGAGACAACACAGTGGGGTTCAGGATGCCCCGCTGGCGCTCCGTGGATATTGACACGGAAACGGACTTGAAGCTTGCCGAATTTTTTGCCGGGGAAATGGGTCGTCGTGAGTAGTGGTTTTGAAAAACACCTGGTGGTGGGGCTCGGCTCCATCGGCATGCGGCATGCCGGCATCCTTCTGAAAAAAGGGTTTAAGGTTGCCGGCGTTGATCCGTATCTCAGGAAAAATCCCGGGGTTGTCTGTTTTGAAAACCTTGAGGCGGGATTCGGGTTTGGTCCCGACATGGTGTGGATCTGCTCTCCCACGGACCTTCATGCGGAACAGGCATGCCAGGTCATCGAAAGAGGGGTTCATCTGTTTATTGAAAAACCGTTGGCCCATGATTTGACGTCAGCCCGGAAAATCAAGGCTTCCCTTGACGCGCGGCAAGATCGGAAACTGGTCTGGGTGGGGTGCAACATGCGGTTTCATCCGGCCGTCATGAAACTGCATGGGCTGCTCGAAAAGAATTGTATCGGCAAGCCTGCGATATTCAGGATTCATTTTTCCCACTGGCTTCCCAACATGCGACCCGGCACGGATTACAGGGAAACCTATGCCGCAGGGGAAAACGGCGGCGGAATTCTGCTGGATGATATTCATGATATCGACCTTGCCCTGTGGTTTTCAGGTCCTGCTGCCGAAATTTCCGGCATGACGGCCCGAAGCGGACTGCTGGAGATGCCGGAAGAAGATATCGCCAACATTAATATTGTTCATGAAAACGGTGTGTTCTCCAGTATTCATATGGATTTTGTCAGAAAAAACAAAAGCCGCGGCATCCAGGTGACGGGGGAAGCGGGGACTCTGGAGTGGACAAGTTTGGGGAAAAATCCTGAAAGGGCTGAAATCCGGTTTTTCAGGGGGAATGAAAATGAAGTGGAAATTGTGTGGCAGGAAAATATCTTCGATTTTGATCGGATGTTTGAAAGCCAGC
>CAYZHB010000180.1:0-4788 GCA_964478245.1 uncultured Desulfobacterales bacterium
TTTGTTTTGTATGCATTCGCATCTCTTGCGAGCCCGGCCTATGGCCGGAACTCCACGCCACCCGCTTCGCGGGTGGTCGTTGACTCAAAATCGACAAACAATTTACCCTTCTCTTCATCGTGTAATGTTGTTAATATATAATAGTGGTTGCCTTTCTTTTCAATCGAGTACCGTTCCATCAGGACATCTTTCCCCGTATCGATGACATAACCCCTGTCCTCGCCGGTATTGTTCCGGCGGTTTCCCACGAACCCCTTGAAGTTGACCACATATTCAGCCGGATCGATGCGGCCGGAGATAATATCCTCAATAACCAGCTTATCCCCCCTCTCAAGCGTCACATGGGCATAATTTTCCACGATATGCTTTTCCCCGTTTATCCTGAGCTTATATTTGAGGGTCTCGACCCTGACCGGATCGGACACGGACAATTCGGTCTGCTTAACATCCGCCGCCGACCCCACATCCAGAAAGACACTGCCGCATGCATAAAAATCCTTCTTGGCTTCTATCCGGGTCGGTTCATTTATGGCAACCTTTTTCCGCATGTCATTGAAATCATTGCCGACACCGACAATATCGACGCTCAATCCCCTCCTGTAATTGGCCACAATATCCAGCACCTCCACCTCGTCCCCCCTGCTGATCTTCAGATGCTGCATTTTGCCCACAACAACCGGTACAGAGCCGTTCACCGAAATGATCATATACTGGAGTTCGGGCTTTCTCAGATTGATGCCCGGCGTTTCGGGAACGATTTCCATGAGCGCCATAAACTTGTTGACGGCGTAAATATGCTGTTTCACCTTCTGCTCGAGGGGAAGTGATTTGCAGGACTCGATCCCGAACGAGGGAATTTGGCAGTGGTAAAGGGCCCAGTAGGTTGCCGATCCCCGCTGCTCCTTGTGTACCGAATCAGGGGCCGCCGTTTTGTGGTTGTTAAAATGAAAAAGGTATGCCGGGTCTTCAATATGCCGGTTGATCTCTTTTATCACTTCCCGGGCCATGCCTTCTAAATCGATCTCAACCCCGGTCTCTTCATCCTTGAAAAAAGCGGCATCCGATATGATTGACTGTCCGTACCGTTCCGGGTTCCGGTAAGGCCCCTCCCACTTTTCGGCATAGACACCCGAACCCTCGTGAAGATTCAATACGCAGTCACTCTCCGCTATCAGCATTTTAAGGACTTTTACCACTTTTGTTTCATAATTGGCCGTTTGATCGTCCAGAAATTTTCTGTTCATGTCCTGGTTTATTTTTCTCTCCCTTTTCAGTATCGAAGGGAAATTGGCCCGGGGCACCACAATCAGGTTCCCCTTTCTCAAAGAAAAATCCGCATACAGATCGGCCGCGAGGAAGCCCGCAGCTTCATCGCCCTGAATGCCGCCCAGTATCAAAAGGGTTTTGCCCGGCTGCTCCCCGTGAATCCGGTACACATGAAGTTCGTTTTCCCGGCCCTCATAAAAAACAGTATGAGATCTTCGCTGGGCAAGGGTGTCTGCCTCGCTGAAAATCAGAAGCCCTGTCAGCAGAAAAAGGCAAAGACAAATTTTAACCGCCGATTTCGCCATACGGTTTTACGTCTCTCATCCTTTCAGGTTAATGTGCTTTTCTAAAAGCAGTTTCCCTTTTGTATCGAACACGAAAACCACTGCCGTCTCAAAGGCGTCCGAATCGAGCTGTTCTTTTATTCTGAATTTTACCGGTTTGTAATGCGCTATGGAAAAATACTGGCCCTTGCTGTACTGAGCCGGAATACCGTTTTCAAGAGAAACAGTGGGTACGATGAGCTGCTTTTGGGATGCGTCGGTTTCATCAGTGAGCATGACGAATATATAGCCTGACGAATCCCCCGCTTTGTCGGATATGTTGTTTATTCTGAATCTGACGAGCAGATCCCCGTTATTGCCGTCCTCTACAATCCGAAAACGGCCGATCGATACGGTTTTTTCATCCACGTCCCCGGTGTGGGCCTCAGATCCTTCCCGGTCCGTCTCTTCACTCTCATCAGGGGATCCGGCAATTCCTTCTTCCTCGGGTTTTCCGCTTTCGGCGGGCTTTTCTTTTTCATCCGCCTGCGTACCGCTCACTGAGGCTGTCTTGTCCGCAGCTTCGGATGTGACATCCGTACCATCCGGCTTTCGCTCCGCGCCGTCCCCGTTGCCGTCCGGCTTTTCTTCTGCCGTATCCCCTCCTTCTGCCGCACTTTGTTTAAAAGGAAGATCTTTCCCGGACATGACAACCTTTGCCATTAAAAGCGCCTTCTCCTCTGTGAGAGAATCGATTTTATTTTCCGCCGCCGCCAGTTTTTCGCTTAATTTCTGATTCTCGGCCTTGATATTGCTGTAAAGATACCAGTACAAAAAGAGAGCGCCCCCCAGAACGACACAGAGAAAAAACAGAACCCAGGCACTCTTTCTTATCCAATCCGCTGATTTCAATTTACCGAAATCGTCAACCAGTATCAGCCGCTTGTCACCTTTTCTCTTGGATGGGCCCGATCTTGAATACGTTTCTATTTCTCTTGCCAGCTCTCTCGATATATCTTCCATGATCCGTCCTCTTTGATAAGAAGTAATTTTTTAATCCCCTGAGCGCTGAATCCGCTTGATTCGTAATTCTGATAAAAGGAGACCCCGATTTTGTCCCCCTCTTTGCTGAACGTAAAATCCCTGCCGGTCACCTTGATATACCGGTATTTCCGGGCAAGCCTTCTTTTCCTTGAAATCCATTCGCTTTTGCTCATGCCGTCGGAGAAAAATCTGCCGGAATAGAAGGCGGCATACGTTTCAATATCCTCATCCGACCACGCCTTGAGCCACTGTTTCACCATCTTTCGCGCAGGCAGCGGCCGATCAGTTTTACTGACAAGACCGGAGGCGGCCGCGACGATGGGCGCGCCATGAGTTTCAAATCCGCTGTTGATGTACTGAAACACATCGCCGATAATCTTGTACCTTTCCGATGGCCCTTTCCGTGACACAAACACTTTTCGTTTACCGAAAAACAGCGTATCCCCGCCGAGTTGCAGCCCCATGTCAAAAAAAACAACAAGAACGCCGTCATACCGGTATATACCCCGGTTGTCCGTCACGACCCTGATAGGATCCTCAAATGTGTCCCGTGCCGTATCTCTCAGCTTCTGCCATTGGCGCCACCACCGTATGGGCGGCAGATAGCTGTTATCATAAAAATCAAGGTATGCATGGTAACTCATGTGCTCCAGGGAGGCAATCCATTCTTCCAGCCAGTCAACGATCTCACGCTTTTCTCTTTCAATGGCCGAACGGTCTCTCCATTGTATCTCCTCCACAATCACCAGAGGGGTTGAGTTGATCGCAATCCAGCGGGCAAGCGCCACAATATCGTCGTTGTTCATTGATACGCAGCCGTTTGTATCCATCGGTTTCAATACCCTGTTGGTACCGTGCAGCCATATCTGACTGCCGTTTCTGCCGGCGCGTCTGTCGATAAAGTTGGGATAATCCGTGGGCAGCGCTTTTTTCCCGTAGACAGGGGTAAGATCCCGGTCCTCATATTTGTCCTTGAAAAAATAAACCCCTTCCGGGGTCTTCTTGTCCCCTTCCTTGAACTTGATACCGGAAGCCTCTCCTGTTGAGCAGGGAAACCGGCGCTCGTTTACGACGCCCTCCGGGCCGCGAGAGTAGAAAAAAAGCGTCTGGGTCGTTTTCTCAACCAACACCGCATTGCCGTTTTCGGGCAAAAGAATGAGCGAATCCGGCATTTGATCGGCTGCAGCACCCTGCGCGGAAAAAAACGTATAGGCCAGGAACAAAACCACCGGGAAAAAAAGACGTGTCTCTGGCCGGGTAACTCTCTTTTCCATTCCTTGTTAAAACAACTCCCCTTCACATTCGATTTTAAGATGCTCATACGCTTTGGCAGAGGCTTTTCTGCCGCTTGACGTCCGGCGGATCATGCCGATCTTCAAAAGATAGGGCTCGACCACATCCACCAGTGTGTCGCTCTCTTCCTGCAGGGTGGCTGAAACCGCCTCTATCCCGACGGGACCGCCCCGATAAAACGCAATTATTGTTTTTAAATAATTTCTGTCCAGAACCGTCAGTCCCATTTTGTCAATACCTTCCAGACCGAGGGCGGCATCGACGCTTTCTTTTGTAATATCGCCGCTGAATTTCACCTGGGAATAATCGCGCACGCGCTTCAACAACCTGTTGGCAATCCGGGGCGTGCCCCGCGATCTTTTCGCAAGCTCTTCCGCCCCTTGTGTATCGGTGTTGAGCCCCAGCAGCCGGGCCGACCTTTTAATCACTTCGATAAGATCCGCAACCGAATAAAAATCAAGGGTTCTGAAAATACCGAACCGGTCCCGCAGAGGGGAGGACAAGAGCCCGACCCGCGTGGTGGCGCCGATCAGCACAAACTGGTTCAGCCGGTACCTGTGACTCCTTGCATGGGCTCCCTTGTCAAAAATAAAGTCCACGGCGAAATCCTCCATTGCCGGGTACAGAAACTCTTCTACAGTTTTCGGCAGCCGGTGGATCTCATCGATGAACAGGATATCGCCCTGGCCCAGATTCGTCAGCATGCCGATAAGATCGCCCCCCTTTTCCAGGGCGGGGCCAGAGGTCACTGTCAATCCCCGGCCCATTTCGTTTGCTATAATATGCGAAATGGTGGTCTTCCCGAGTCCCGGAGGCCCATGGAGCAGAACATGGTCCAGCGGCTCTTTGCGCAGCTTTGCCGCTTCAATCGCGATCCCTAATGTCTCCACGGTCTCTTTCTGACCGATATACCCCTCGAAAG
>CAYZHB010000181.1:0-4687 GCA_964478245.1 uncultured Desulfobacterales bacterium
TGGGCCACCCCGCCGGCCAGGCGGCCCACGGATTCCATCTTCTGGGCCTGCATGAGCTGGGCCTCCATTTTTTTCAGATCGGTAATATCCGTTGAGATTCCAGCCAGGGCGATCTTGTTACCCTGCTCGTCCAGAACTACTCTTGTCCGGCAATCCAGAATGACATCCTCCCCCATGGCGTTCTGGTTGACAACCTCGCCCCGCCACACCCCTTTTTCCAACGTCTCTTCAACGATCTGACGCTGTGTTGCGCCTCGTTCAGGGTCATCGCCATATTTATCCGTGGTAACGCCGATGAGTTCATCGCGGGAATAACCCAAGGTCCGGGCTTCGGCGTCGTTGACATAGGTGATGACGCCGTTGAGGTCGGTCACAGTCACGCGGTCCTCAATTTGGTTGAGTACAAGCGATTGAAGGCGGAGTTGCATCTCTGCCTCTTTGCGCTCGGTGATGTCCTGCAGACTGCCATACAGGCGGTTTACCGAGCCATCGGCGCCGTGCTCTGGAATTCCCCGCACGACGCAGTTACGTAACTGCCCGTCGGTGCGTTTGATACGCACTTCCAAATCATAGGGGACGCTGTTTCGCAGGCATTCTTCAACAGCTTCGACCAGGCGCACACGGTCCTCGGGGACATAAAAAGCCTGGTGCTCTTTGAAGGGAGGGGCTTCTTCTTTCGGTTCGAGCCCAAAGATGCGGAACAGTTCTTCCGACCAGGTGACCTTGTCGCCTTCGGCTTCCCACTCCCAACTGCCCACATGCGCCACCGCCTCCGCACGGGCCAGCATCATGTGTTTCCGATTCAACGCATCCTCAGCCTGCTTACGGTCTGTAATGTCATTAACAACACCCATGGTGCCGATAAATTCACCGCTTTCTTTGTCAAAACGTGGTCCGGCACCGATCAACACCGGGAATTTATGACCATCTTTGTGGCGCAGCATAATCTCATACCGGTCGGTATGTCCCTGAACACGCATGGCTACTGCTTCCTGTGCAATGGCTTGGTGTTCGGTCGGTATCATATCCAGCCAGCATTTTCCGATGATCTGTTCCGGCAGATATCCAAGCATTTGTGACAAACGCTGATTAATGAATATGACAGTCTCACGGGTATCTGTCAGGACAAGGCCTTCGGTCATGTACCGCATGATTTCTTCTGAAAAAAATCGGGCTTCCTGCAGTTTTTTTTCAAGCTGCGAACAGTCTGTCTCCAGTTCCTGAACCCGTCTTTCCAATTCTTTACAGGTGGGTTTTTCAGCCATATATCATACCCTTTTAATGTCCGGATGCGTTTTGTAACAGGAAAGAAATTTAAGCCCCTCTGCCAGGTTCAACTATTGTTGCATCAAGATTAATCACTTAACTGATTATACATGCTTTTGTCTTCTATTGGTATCATAAATTTTTCAGCCGCTGGCATATTCAATCGTCGGATAGTCAACGACCACCCGCAAAGCAGGTAGCTTGGAATTCCGGCTGTAGGCCGGAAGAACAAAAACACGTCAGTGTTTCAATCGTTGACGGTTGTAACCGGGGGCACAGCCCCCGGTTTGAAAACAACCAATCGAAAAGGAGTTAATCCTGATCATGTAAAGCGCTTACGGATAATTCTGGCCCGTCTCGATGCAAGTAAAGGCCCTGAAGATATGGATTTGCCGGGCTTACGACTTCATCCGTTGAAAGGTGAACGCCATCGTTTCTGGGCGGTTGATGTCTCAGGTAACTGGCGCGTTTTATTCCGGTTTGAAAACGGCAACGCCGTTGATGTTGATTACCATGATTACCACTAAGGAGAAAAAAATGGTTATGCATAACCCACCACACCCCGGCGAAGTGATTAAGGAGCTGTGCATCGAACCGTTAGGATTAACGGTGACTGAAACAGCCAAGGGACTTGGGGTGTCCAGAAAAACCCTGTCCGCCCTGTTGAATGGTCGATTCGGAATTTCCCCCGAAATGGCAATCCGGCTATCAAAAGCCTTTGGCGGAAGCGCAGAAAGCTGGTTGATCCAGCAAAGCCAGTTTGATCTTTGGCAGGTCATGCAAAAGGAAGGTGAAATCAAGGTCAAAGCGTTTGCCTGAAATGCCGCAGAATGAGAAACATTCAAAACTGTTTTGGATAGAGTAGTGGATTGAAAACCTGCATGGGTGATCCTGTTTATATGGTATTCATTATTTTTCAGGGCCGTGAATAATCAATAAGCGGATAATTATTGTTGAGGTGGTCGACAAATTCGTTACTCTGGAAAAGCGAGTTGACACTCTGCTCAAAAACACCCTGCCGCCGAAGGTGGCCGACGAGATCAAATATTCGGGGACGTTCGCCCCCCGATCTTACGATTGCAGCATCCTGTTTTGTGATGTTGCCGGTTTTACCAGCTTGGCCGAACGGCTTTCTTCCTCTGAGCCGGTCGCCATTATCGATTCAATCTTTGACGGCTTTGACCAGGTGGTGACAAAATTTCATGGTGACCGCCGGGGTGGTGGGGAGTTTGCGGATGCAATTTGATGTATTCGGGGATACAGTCAATATCGCCTCACGCTTTGAATCGACGGGGGAGGCAGGCAGAATCAATATCTCCGAGGATACCCGCCAACGCCTGCCTGCCATTTTCAGTTGCGAGGACCGGGGAGAGGCGGCCCTTAAAAACCGGGGTCTGATGAGAGCCTATTTTGTCACCAGCTGATAGAGTTACTGGCTGACCTGGACGGGATCGGCATCGATCATATCTGTTAAACATAAGCACGAGGAGCCTTATTATAAGCAGTACATCCCCCCTGAAGCACTATCAGGAAAAGATCCTGAAGCTGATGATCCGACAAGAGCAACTTATGGCCGAGATTTATCAGGTTTTTGCCGAACAGTTCCCTGAACATAACGACCTGTGGGGTTCCATGGTGCTGGATGAAAGAAAACATGCCGAATGGCTGAAACAGCTTATGGATGCCACCGCTCAGCAAGTGGTGCTGTTCAGTGAAGGCAAGATCAAGACCTACACCATGGAGACCTTTGTCCAAGGGGTGGCGGATAAACTCAGCCAGGCCCGTGCCGGTCAGTTCAATCTCAAACAGGCTCTGGCCTGTACCCTTGATTTAGAGCGTTCTCTGATTGAACGCAATATTTTCACCCATTTTACAGGAATGACCGAGAAGTCCAGAAATGTGATGAATTTTCTGGCTTCGGAAACGAAAAATCACCAGGCTAAAGCGCAGGAGATATATCAAAAGGCAATAGCCTCCGAGCCCCCTTCCCGAGAGCCTTGAGGCTTTTCCCCGAGAGCCTGGACCGGAAGTTACAAGCCTTTTTTTACACATACCTCCACCAACCTGGCAAGAATGCATCAAAACGGTCTGGGATACTAAATATATTTTGTCGGTCTATCGGCAGGGGTGGTGTCTCACTTTTTTGTCACAGGCGGTAACCTTGTCGGCCGGCGGTAACAGGCTAAAGTTCATCCACACAGTTTTTAATTAACCAGCTTTTGAGTTGCGATTCTTCGATAGAATGTGACACCGTATCAAGCATTATTTGAGCTGCTTCTGCTTCATCAGCTATGAGTTCTTTCCCGTTTCTTGCCAAAAAAATGTATCCTGCCATAAATCCTATCCTTTTGTTTCCATCAACAAAAGGATGATTTTGAACAAGTCCGGCAATATATGCCACTGCCAGATCATATACATCAGGATTCCCATAAAACAATAAATTTTTGGGCTTATCTAAAGCTGATTCAAGCAACCCTTCATCTCTAAGCCCTGAAGCTCCTCCATGTTCAACAAGAAGGCGTGATTGGACTGCTAAAACCAATGTTTTCTCAATCCAGACAGGAGGATTCATTGGGCAAGTGTCCTTAAGGTATTTCGGTATTTTGACATACCTCTTTCAGCAATTTCCATCTGTTTTTCGAACTCAGGATCGTAAGGTGTGAGTTGAAAGGCTCCTTCCGGAGTTTCAACTAAAAACAATGAATCCCCTTCACCAACACCAATTTGTCCTAAAATTTCCTTTGGAAACACCAATCCAAGAGAATTGCCAATTTTTCGTAATTTTAATGCTTGCATGATTACTCCTTCAATATTTATTGTTGTGTTGTTACTGATATTATAACATGTTTTGTAGGGAGGGTCAAACAGGAGTTTCGGTGATGACTGAAAAAGCCGGGTTGCGGTTAACCCCAATTTTTGGACCACTACCTTAAGTGGAAACTACGTCCTGAAAATGGTATGAAAGGACGTATGGAAATGACAAACAAAAGAAGACAATTTAAGAACAAATTTAAGGCCAAAGTAGCTGTCGAGGCCATCAAGGGAATGAAGACCCTGGCCGAACTATCAACGGAGTACAAGGTTCATCCAAATCAAATTTCGGCTTGGAAGAAACAACTGCTAACCAATGCCTCGATACTCTTTTTACCTGGAAACAAGCAGCAGTCAAAGAGCGAGGAAGAGATCACAGCTCCACTTTACGAGGAGATCGGGCGACTGAAGATGGACATCAAGTGGCTCGAAAAAAAGTTATGAACCTGCCGGTTTCAACGCGTCGAAATTGGGTGGAACCTGACTCTGTCTATTCTATCCGACGTCAATGTAAACTGGCAGGCGTATCTCGTTCGGGCTTCTACTATGAGCCAGTTGTTACCGCCGGCCGACAAGGTTACCGCCTGTGACAAAAAAGTGAGACACCACC
>CAYZHB010000182.1:0-4617 GCA_964478245.1 uncultured Desulfobacterales bacterium
AAAAGATGCCGGTCAAACCCGGCATAGAAAGCACCCCGTCACCTGCCTGTCCAAAAGTGACCAGTAGAACAAATTAGCCGTGCCCACAGAACAGTATGATATTGACTTTTTGTAAAATTTTTAATACCAAGGAGACATAGTGACACATGACTGGAAGTCAACGACCACCCGCGAAGCGGGTGGCTTGGCCTTCCGGCCGTAGGCCGGAAAACAAAAACACGCAAGAGTTTCAATCGTTGACGGTTGTTACCGGGGACATAGCCCCCGGTTTTCAACAACCAACAAACAGAGAGGTACGGTCAGAGAAGGCCTATGGGATTGGAAAACGGTAAAACCGGGCGGAATTTCGCCCATGTGAAAAGGGCCGTCATAAAGATCGGCAGCGGTGTTCTCACCAAGAACAACGGGCTGAACACGGAGATCATCGAAGCGTTCGGACACCAGATTCACCTGCTGCGGGAAAAAGGTACAGAGGTCATACTGGTCTCTTCCGGTGCCATCGCGGCCGGTGTGAAAAAGATGGGATTCGACAACCGGCCGGACGGCATCCGCGCCCGGCAGGCCGCGGCGGCATTGGGTCAGACGGATTTGATTCTGGCCTGGGAGCATGCGTTTTCCCGGTACAACAGCCGGGTGGCGCAGGTGCTTCTGACGCGGGACGATTTGAGCCATCGCAGGCGGTACCTCAACTCCAGGAATACGATAAACAAGCTTCTGGAATGGCGCATTATTCCGGTGATAAATGAAAACGACACCGTCATGGTGGAGGAGATCAAGCTCGGGGACAATGACAATCTCGGCGCCATGATGGCCCTTTTGATGGATGCGGACATACTGATCAACCTGACGGATATTGACGGGCTGTACACCAGTGATCCGCGGGTTTGTACGGATGCCGAACTGATCCACACGGTTACGGCGGTGACCCGGGAGATGGAGACGGCGGCCAGCGGTATTCCCGGCAATCTGGGGCAGGGCGGCATGCTGAGCAAGGTGAAGGCCGCTAAAAAGCTCTCCCGGGCAGGCGTGCCCATGGTGGTGGCAGGCGGGCTCAATGAAGGGATTATAACGGATCTCTTCGCCGGCAGGGAGATCGGCACCTATTTCCTGCCGGGGAAAAGGCGGCTCAACAGCCGGAAATGCTGGATTGCGTACAATCTGAAAACCAAGGGGGATATCCGGATAGACGACGGCGCCAGAAAAGCGGTGGTCGACTACGGGCGGAGCCTTCTGCCCATCGGGATCACCTCGGTGAAAGGAGAGTTCCGCATGGGCGATCCCGTCCTCATAAAAGACCGGCAGGGCGGAGAAATCGGCACGGGCCTTGTCAATTATTCAACCATTGATATCTGCAGAATCATGGGCCGCAAAACCGCAGAGATTTACGGTATCCTGGGGCAGAAACCCTTTGATGAAGTGGTGCATGCAGACAATCTGGCCATAATCAGTGAACAGGGGTGTGAAAAATGACGATCGAGTCAATAGTGGATGACATTGCAGCGAAAGCGAGAAAGGCGTCAAGAGGCATGGCGTCTGTTTCAACCGAAAAAAAGAACCGGGCCCTTAAACTCGTGGCCGAAAAACTCGTCTCCCAGGAAGAGCGGATTTGCGAGGCCAACCGGAAGGATCTGGACGCCGCAGCCGGGGGCGATATCTCGGATGCCTTTCTGGATCGGCTCCGGATCGACGGCAAGACCGTTGACAGTATGGTGCAGGGCCTGAAAGATGTGATGCTGCTCGATGATCCCGTGGGCAAGATCACCGCTTCCTGGACCCGGCCCAACGGCCTGAAGGTCGAAAGAAGGCGGATCCCGCTCGGGGTTGTCGCCATGATCTACGAATCCCGCCCCAATGTGACGGTGGATGCGGCCGCCCTCTGCCTCAAGGCGGGAAACTGTTCCGTGTTACGGGGCGGATCAGAGGCCTTCAACGCCAACATGGTGCTGGCGGAAATTATCCGGGACGCCCTTCTCGAGGCGGAGATCGACCGGGATGCCGTGCAGGTGATTCCCGTAAAAGAGCGCGGGGCGGTAGACCGGCTGCTGAAAAAAGAGGAAGAGATCGATCTCGTGATTCCGCGGGGAGGCGAATCCCTTATCCGGTTTGTGGTGGAAAATTCCGCCATTCCCGTTTTAAAGCATTACAAAGGGGTCTGCCACGTGTATGTGGACCGGGAGGCGGACAGGGATAAAGCAGTCGACATCTGCTTTAATGCCAAAGTACAGCGGCCCGGTGTGTGCAACGCCATGGAGACCATGCTGGTCCACGCGGCTGCGGCGGAAACCTTTCTGCCGCGCATGGGGGAAAGGTTCCGGCAGGCGGGTGTCGAGATCAGGGGATGCCCCCGGACCTGCGCCATTCTGAAAGACGCGTCAAAGGCCGAAGAAGCCGATTACTACGAAGAGTATCTCGACCTGGTGCTGGCCGTCAAGGTGGTGGACAGCATGGACGAAGCCATTGATCATATCGGGACCTGTGGTTCCGCCCATACCGATGTCATTGTGACCGACAACACCGAGACGTCGGCCGATTTTGTAGAGCGGGTGGCCTCCTCCATGGTAGGGGTGAACGTCTCCACCCGGTTTAACGACGGCGGACAGCTCGGCCTGGGCGCCGAGATCGGCATCAGCACGACCAAGCTCCATGCATTCGGTCCCATGGGACTTGAAGAGCTGACCACAACCAAGTTTGTTGTCACGGGGGAGGGCCAGCTCAGAGAGTAGGGAGCCCGGACAGTTCAGTCTTTCCTTTTGCATGGCGCATGCCGGTTTCAGAGCCCGGCATGCGCCTGTCTGCCCGCCATTCAAAAATTTTTTTAAAAAAAATCATATTTCTTGACGTACATCAAGGTATGTCATCCGCTTTTTCCGTAGAATCAGACTTAAAGATGAGAAAGAAAAGCATATCCGAAACCGTTATGCTGTCGTACCAGCACAAGGAGGGATAATCATGAAATGTCCCGGACAGGACACCAAATACTGGAAACAGGATGCCATTTTCGAGACCGAGTGCCCGGAATGCGGGCATTCCGTGGAATTTTTCAAGGATGACCCCACGCGGCGGTGTAAAAACTGCCGGAATAAGGTGGTCAATCCGCGGATGGATTTCGGATGCGCCGCTTACTGCAAATATGCCGAACAGTGCCTGGGTACCCTGCCGGAAGAGTTTGTGGCGAAAAGAGAGGAACTTTTGAAAGACCGCGTGGCAGTCGAAATGAAAAGATATTTCGGCAAAGATTTCAAACGGATCGGGCATGCGTCCAGGGTGGCCAATTTTGCCGAAAAAATCGGCATGGCAGAAAAGGCGGAAATGCCCGTGGTTTTGTGTGCCGCCTACCTTCACGATATCGGTATCAAAAATGCCGAGGAGAAGTACAACTCCTCTGCCGCAAAGTACCAGGAGAAGGAGGGGCCGCCTGTGGCGCGCGAAATACTTGAAAAGCTCGGGGCAAGAGAGGCGCTGATCACCGAAGTGTGTGACATTATAGGCCACCATCATCACCCCCGCAAGGAAGAGACCCTGAATTTCAAATGCCTTTATGATGCCGACATGATAACCAACATGGCTGAATGCAGGGGCAAAGCCGATTTGGACAGAAAGGCGTTCGAGGAAAAACTCGACAGAATTCTTTTCACCGACGCCGGCCGGAAACTGGCACGCGAGGTACTGATAGAAGGCTCATAAAGGAGGATATCGCAATGAAAACCAGAAGAAAAATAATTGAAATAGACGAGGATCGCTGCGACGGCTGCGGCAACTGTGTAATTGCCTGTGCCGAAGGGGCGATCGAAATAGTGGACGGCAAGGCCAGAGTGATCGGGGACCAGTACTGTGACGGGCTGGGGGCCTGTATCGGCGAGTGCCCGCAGGATGCCCTGAAAATTGTGGAAAGAGACGCGGAAGCGTTCGATGAAGCGGCGGTCGAGGCGCATCTGGAAAAGAAAGCGCAGGCGGAAGGGCCCGGAGAAGGCGAAACCCTTGCCTGCGGGTGCCCGTCTTCACAGATCCGGACGTTTTCATCTGCCGACAAAGCGACATGTGAAGGGGCGAACAAGCCGGCTTCCCGGCCAACAGCCGGCAGATCCGCACTGGGACACTGGCCGGTACAGATCCGTCTCGTGCCGCCGGAGGCGCCGTTTCTTTCAAATGCCGATCTGGTGATCGCGGCGGACTGCGTGCCGGTGGCGTATCCAGCGTTTCACGCCGATTTCCTGGAAGGGAAAGCCGTCATGATCGGGTGTCCCAAGTTTGACGACGCAGAGTTTTATGTGGACAGGCTGACGAGGGTGTTCAAAACGTCCGGCATCAGAAGTATTACCGTCGTGGTCATGGAAGTGCCCTGCTGCTCAGGCATGACCGGTATCATCCAAAAAGCGCTCGATAAGTCACAGGCGGACATCCCGTTAAAAGAGGTTGTGGTCTCGCCCGCCGGGGAGATCCTTTCATGAGATGGTCGCCGGCGGCTCGGCCGCCGTCCGAGGCTGGCAATGGAATTGGAAAGGCTGTATAGTGAAGACGAAGTCCTGGATATCGCTCAAAAGTGCCTGCGCTTTTACAAAGAGAAGTCAACGACCACCCGCAAAGCGGGTGGCTTGGCGTGTATGCATTCGCATCTCT
>CAYZHB010000183.1:0-4616 GCA_964478245.1 uncultured Desulfobacterales bacterium
CCCTCATACGTGGCAAACAAAATCATCGGGCTTATTACAGGCGTCAAGCTGCACGATTACGGATGCAGCATGAAGGCATACAGAAAAGAAATACTCGATGGTATGAATCTTTACGGAGAAATGCACCGTTTCATTCCGGCTGTTGCCAGCTGGTCCGGCGCCGAGATAACGGAAATCCCAGTCAAACACAGACCGCGAACGACCGGGTCTGCAAAATACGGCCTTGAAAGAACCTTCAAGGTGATTCTCGATCTTATCACGGTCAAATTCCTCGGGTCCTACGGGACAAAACCCCTCTACATATTCGGCGGGCTCGGGATAATGAGCGGTTTCGGCTCCCTTCTGAGCGGTCTTGCCGTTATTTATATGAAATTTATCAGCCCCGAGCATCTGTCCATGAACCGAAATCCCCTGCTGCTTCTAACCGTGCTGCTGATGATCGCCACCATGCAGTTTGTCCTCATGGGGCTGCTCGCTGAACTGGTGATACGGACCTACCATGAATCACAAAACAGGCCCATTTATACCGTGAAAGAAGTGCTTCAGTCAGAGGAAAAAAGAGAGCAGACCTGAGAATATGTCACCATCAGGCAACACAAAAAAAAGCGGCCGCACGGCACTCCCGGGCGAACACCTGTCTTCGGCCTCCCCGCTTTTGTATATCGTCATAACCCTTCTCGTGGCGGGAAGTTTTTTCTGTACCGGCAAGTACATCGAGTTCGGCACTCCCGGCGCATTTGACAGCGGGGCCTATGTTTACTCGGCCGAACATGTCCTGAGGGGCGCCCAGATAGGGGTCGATGAAAATCCCAGCGCCAGAACCGGTACCCTGCTTGTGAACATGCTCGGTGTCAGCCTTTTCGGGTTCAGTGAAACAGGGCCGCTGATCATTCAAATGCTGATGCAGGCGTTTGCCTTTGTTTTCATGTACATCACGCTGAGAAGGCTGTTCGGAAACCTGGCGGCCTGCGTCGGGACAATCATCGCGGTCATGTACCTGTCGGCGCCGCTCATCGCAAAATTCGGCAATGTAAAAGAGCAGTACATGATCGCCGTCATGATCATCGGTACCTGCTGTTATGTGCAGAGACAGCTCGGCGGAAAATGGTGGTGGTCGTTTCTGGCCGGTGCCGTTCTTGTCTGGGCACCCTGCTTCAAGCAGACCGGTGTGTCGGCCATAGCGGCGGCCCTCCTGTTTACACTGCTTCTGCCGCTCTTTAAAAACAGAACCTTCCGGCAGACGATTTCCGATTTCGGATTACTTGCCGCAGGTGCGGCGCTCTCCATGGCACCCGCCTGTATCTGGCTTTTTCTCCGGCATGACGGCGCCCATCTCCCCTACAGATGGCTCTGGGATATGCTGCCGCTGCACGGGAGCACAGATCCGGGCGGGTCGTACATTGCAGATGCGCACAAAGTAAGCGATTTTTCCGAGCAGTTTGCCCGGGTCATGCGGTATTACGGATTTCTGATCCTGCCGGTATCCCTTGCCGTCATCTCCATTTTCACCGGTCTTATACGGATCACAATGCACACCATGGACAGAACCAAAATTATTTTCAAGCCCTATGAAAAATTTCTGCCGTACTTCGCGATCTGGTGGCTGCTGGACATGGCGTTCGTCTGGATCAGCCCGAGAAGTTACGAACAGTACTACCTTCCCTTGAATGCGTCCGCAGCCATGCTCTCAGGCTACCTGTACGCCCTGTATTCGGATGCACTGAACCGGACCGGCAACAGGAAAGCATGGGTCACAGGCGGCGTTGTCGGGGTACTCGCCATGATACTCCTGAGCTTTCATATGACAGCAGGCATCAAAACAAGTCCTTATTCCGGAGAAGATTATCCGGAGCGGCGGAAAGGCTATATACAGAAAATACATCAGGTCCGGAACCGTGAAACTTCAGGCCACCTGCCCGCCTGGGAACGAACTGCAGCCTATATTCAAAAGAACAGCGACAAAACAGACACCATTTTTGTGTGGGGATGGTATCCCGGCATCTACACCTGTGCCCGCCGGCTGAGCCCTACGGACAAAGCCTTTACAAGCGAAATGCATGTGAAATCCCCCCGGGAACTTGAACTGTATGTCAATGACCTCGTGAGCGACCTGAAAAAATCCCCGCCCCTGTTTATCGTCGATCCCCGCAAAATGCACTATCCCTGGGACCGCCCTCCCCTGTCCCTCTGGCCGGTAACAAAAAAGGGGCTTCTTTCCAGCAATTCCGGCACGGTTGCCCGGTATGACAAAATCTACACAGATATGCTCGAAAAACGCATCGGTGAAAAAGAGGCCCTGCGGTACAGGGCCATCAAACCCCTTCGGGATTTTGTGATGAATCATTACAGACCGGTTAAACAATTCGGCAATCAACTCGTTTTCGAACTTGATAAGCATTGAAAAATGGGTTGCGTTAAACAAATGCATGTAATGAATAAAAATAACAATGTAACGCCAATTTTCGTTCTCGGCTTAGACCGCAACGGAACTACCTGGATCCAGAACATGCTTTGTAGCCATCCTGCAATTGCCGGGGCTCAGCACAAGGCACACTGGGGCATCCATGAAAGTAACATCTGCAGACATTTGCTTTACTGGGGAGATTTTAATAACAACAAGCAGTTTATAAGGTTTTTAGAACTCTACAGCAAGGGAGACTACTTCAGGCTGGCCAAGGCAGACAAGGAGTACTTCTACCGCAACAGGCCCGACGATTTTATCCACTTTTTTTTTGAAATGATGGACAGCTATGCAGAAAAAAGCGGTGCATCCTACTGGACAACAAAGCTCGATCCCTTTTTCTACAGACGCCCCGGAATGTTGAAAACATTCATAGAAAGGGCGTTCAACCGCTATGCAGTAGTAAAATTCATCGAAATCAGACGTCAGTACATTAATACGTTAACGTCAGCTATCAATATGCAGGGAGATCTCAAACACAAATGGCGCAAAAGACCCCTTGCAAAGGAAATCTTTATTCTTGTTCATATGATGGCATATACCCAGGGATACCATTTAATAGAGAAAATCATATCCCGGAGAAAAGGATTGTTCATGCCGTTTGAGTTGTTGAAAAACAGCAGAACAGAAGCGGTAACCCGGATGACGGGTTACCTGGAGATCCCCTTTTCTCCAGACATGCTGAACGATGGCTACCCTTCAAACAGCAGTTATAAAAAGAGAGAAAAGAATATCACCATCCCCTGCTTTGAAGAGAGAATAATCACCAGGTGCCTGTTGCCGTTTTTTGAAAACCACTGTTTCAAACTGAGCCGGATTGTACAAAACCTGAAAGATCATCTGCTGTGAACCCTTGACGAGTGCCCCCTATATTTCCGTCTGATTGAGATTGAAAAATTAAAAGAGAAGTTTGAACAGGATCTTGAGAGAGAAAACCTTTGGGGGTTAAAGCAGATACTTTTTGAAAACCGGAAAAATGAAGGAGAAAGCTGTTGAAAAGCAGGTCCTCCGGAACTTCAGGCCAGGCTATTAAAATGAACACCCGGATATCAAGCCCCGTCAAACTCTGTTTCATTGCCTACAAAGCTTATCCCGTTTTCAATCAAAAGACAGATAAGATCTTCGGCGGCGCAGAAGTTGATCTCTATCTTATCGCCTCTGAAATTGCAAAGGATCCCGGTTTCGACGTCAGCTTTATTGTGGGAAACTACGGGCAGTCTTCCATAGAAACCAGGGAAAATGTCAGACTGATCAGATCGGTTGATGTCAACAGCAGTTTCATCCTGCAGTCCGGCAAAATCCTTGATGCTCTGAAAAAAGCCGATGCGGACATTTACATGAGCGAAGCCCGAAGCCTGGGCGTCGCTCTCTACGCGTGGTTCTGCAGGAAAAACAGAAAGGTCTTTGTGTACCGTACCGCCCATTCTTTAGAATGCGACGGCACATACTGCCGCAAATCCCCTCTCAAAGGGGCGGTCTTTAAATGGGCACTACGGCGGGCAGACCATCTGCTGACACAGAACCGGCAGGATAAGGAAGGGCTGAAAGAAAACTTCAACCTTGAGGCCCGTATTGTAAAAAACAGCTGCCGAATGCCTCACATTCTGTCGCAGAAACGAGGCACCATACTTTGGGTGGGACGCAGCGCAGCCATTAAAAGGCCTTATCTTTTTTTAAAACTGGCCAAAGAGTTTCCGGAAAACCATTTCACAATGATCTGCCCCAGAACTCTGGATGACAACAAATATCATCTCCTCAAGGAGCAGGCTGCCTTTTGCCGGAATGTCCTATTCGTCCCGCAAGTGCCTTTCGACACTATTGATGAATATTTTCTGAAGGCAAAGCTGTTTGTCAACACCAGCAGGGCCGAGGGTTTTCCCAACACCTTTGTCCAAGCCTGTAAATGCCGCACCCCGATCCTTTCGTTGAAAGCAAACCCCGACAACTTCCTTTTGCGCTACGAGTGCGGGCTGTGTGCCAGTGACGACTGGAACTGCTTCACCAGACAGTTTCAAAAACTCTGTGATACGGACATTGCATTTCTATACGGCGAAAACGGGTACCAATATGCAAAAAAAAACCACGATATATCCCAAATAATCAAACAGGAGTTTAAGAGTTAAACCGCAAAAAAAGTTATAACTTCCCGAATAAA
>CAYZHB010000184.1:0-3678 GCA_964478245.1 uncultured Desulfobacterales bacterium
TAAAACGACAAACACTATACAGGTTCCGCCCGGATTTTTCAATTTGAACCTGGACCAAAACAGAAATATTTCCGGATCATGTGCAAATTTACAAAGTTTCCCGACCAAAAAGCCTTTCAATGTTTTTTTATAATAATTTTCTTTGGAAGCAATTTTTTTCTTGACTTTTTGAAAAAACCTTAATAGTTGTTGACTCGAAACAGGAAAAAGTACTTTTTTTGCGAAAAAATGGGTGTTTTTATTGTTAATAGATTGATAAATAAATAGAAAAGTTACTTTGCAAGGAGGTTTTTTGACTGAAAAATCAAAAGGTTTACAAGTCATCCTGTTTGTCTTTTTGACTGCATTTTTTTCAATATTTCAGGCACATGCCGGCGATAAGTCACCTCTTCTTGATGAAACCGTAGAGATCGGTGCATGGCATGTTGCAAGAGAAACCTGCAGCTTTTCAGCCGAAGAAAGCGCCGGGGCGGTCCTCGAGATCACCAATACCACGCCGGACAAGCGGTACTGGGGCTTTGCCCTGCTGAACGGGGACTTTATTTTTCTCAAAAACAATGACCTGATCACCGAAGACATCACCCTGGCCGATGAGAACACGCTGCGTATTTTTCTGTTCGGCGCTTCCGGCACTACCCTTGCCGTTACGGTAACGCCTTCGGCATCGGCACCGGTGATCACCTCTTTTACAGCCGACCCGGACACCATCCCCCCCGGATCATCCGCGTCATTGACATGGGCCGCGGAAAACTGTGACACAGCCACCATCGAACCCGGCATAGGCGCGGTCGATCCGGCCGGATCATGTGACGTGTCTCCTGACGAGACCACCGACTACACCCTGACAGTATCCAATTCCCTGGGGTCTGTCACGGCATCGGCATCTGTCACCGTGCTTCAACCGCCCGAAATCACCATAACCGAACCGGACGGGGCGGACGACACCGCAGACGATTCTTTCACCATCGAATGGGAAGACAATGACCCCGACAGCAGCGCCCTGATATCTTTGTACTATGACACCGACAACACGGGCGCGAACGGTACGATGATAGCGGCGAACATCCCGGAAGACCCGGACGGTACAAGTGATCAGTTCACATGGGATACCACCGAGATTGCGGCACGCGATTACTACATCTATGCCGTGATCGATGACGGCGAGACAGAACCGGTCACATCATACGGCACAGGCCCGGTGACGGTTGTTCACAACACCGCCCCCGAGATCATCATCACGTCCATAGCGGAACAAAAGGTCTATAACGCGCTTTATGACTATATTGACAGCCGGGATTCTGAAACCCTTGCATACAACTGGGTGGATATTTCAGAGACCGGAGCCGAAGTGTCATTTGGCGGACAGCCCTGTTCCGCTGTGACCCTCCCGTTTGATTTTCCGTTTTATGATGACAGCAAAACCGCCCTTTATATCTGTCAGAACGGGTTTCTTGGGTTCAGTGACATTGATACGGACTTTGACAATACATCCATACCAGATGCGGCTGCCCCCAACGATATCATCGCCCTTTACTGGGATAAGCTTGATCTTTCCCTCGGCGGCACGGTTCACTATTTTTATGATACGGTTGAAGACCGGTTTATCGTCCAGTATACCCAAGTTCCGGGCCGGAGCGACACCCTTCCCCGGACCTTCCAGGCGATCCTCTATCCGGACGGGGACATTATGGTGCAGTACAAGGATATGCAGGGGGATCTCACGTCGGCAACCGCGGGAACGGAGAATGCCGACGGCACGCAGGGCCTCGAGATTGTCTCGAACGCCCCCTATATCGAGGATCAGACGGCGCTGTTGATGGAAAAACAGGAAAACGGCCACATCATCACCTGGGAAGACACCGACCCGGATGACAACGCGCTGATCACCCTTTACCACGATACAGCCGGCACAGACCCGGCGGAAACGGTGATCACCGACAATATCAGCGAAGACCCGGACGGCGCGGATGATGCCTTTTTCTGGGACACCACAGCGCTTGCCGACGGATCATACACCGTATATGCCGTGATCGACGACGGCACAAATGCGCCTGTGACGTTTTACTATCCCGACCCGGTGGTGATCGACAACAGTTCGCCCTACTTTGTGCCGGTTGAAGACCAAGAGGTAACCGAAGATGAAACGCTCGCCTTTGAAGTGCAGGCGAAAGACCCGGACCAGGACCTCTTAACCTATTCCGCCTCAAACCTTCCTGCCGGTGCCGCCTTTGATCCCGTTGACCGGACCTTCTCCTGGACACCGGCCCAGGGCCGGACAAGGGAATTTTATCCCGAATTCCAGGTGACGGATACAGAGAACACGGCAGAGATGACCGTCAAAATAACGGTGATTCCCCACGCCCCTGTTGCAGAGATCAGCGCCGACCCCGCGGCAGTCGTTTGCGGAGGATCGTCAACCCTGTCCTGGACATGCCACTATGCCGATATCTGCACCATTGAACCCGATATCGGGGAAGTAGCCTCTGAGGGCACAGTCACTGTGACCCCGACGGAAGATACCACCTATACGATCACCGCCTCCGGTTCCGGCGGCACCACAACGGAAACCGCCACAGTAACGGTCACCGTAGAGCCGCCCACTGTCCAGCTAACAGCCGATCCACAGTCCGTGATGTACGGGGATGAGGTCACCCTTTCCTGGACCTCGGAATATGTTGACACCTGCACCATTGAACCGGATATCGGGGAGGTTGTCCCTGACGGTACAACAACGGTGAGCCCGACGGAAGATACCACCTACACCATCACCGCGACGGGGCCTGAAGGCACCGCTACGGACAGCGCGTCCGTCACAGTCAAACATCCGCCCGAGGTCAGCCTGGGCCTGTCTGACGAGGTCATTACCTACGGTGATTCCGTCACCCTGGCATGGGATGCCTCGCCCGCCCAGACAGCGTACTTCAACCATGATATCGGCGAGGTCGATCCTTCCGGCAGCATGACACTGACACCTGATTACACCACCACCTATGAATTTACCGCAGTGAACAATGAACTCACCACCCACCACCGTATTTCCGTTAAAGTGCTGAACGCTCCCGATCCCGAGCCCCAGCCCGAGGGGACATTCGGGGAGCAGTACAACGATCTTGTGCCGGAAGATGCAAGCCTTGCATCCTACGATGCCGACCGCTTTATCGTACTCACCGGGACTGTTGAGGATATATCCGAAAATCCCCTGCCGGATGTCACCGTAGCGGTCATCGACCATCCTGAATACGGGTCGGTATTGACAGACGATGACGGCAGGTTTTCCATCCCGGCTGAGGGGGGCACCCTTGTCAAACTTTCCTATACCAAAGAAAACTATATCACTGCCCACCGAAAAATGGAGACGTCGGTCAAAGACGTGGTGGTCATGGAAACAGTAACGATGATCACAAGGGATAATGCTTCAACCGAGGTTACCTTTGACGGAAACCCGGACACCGTCATCACCCACCAGAGCACCGAGGTAACCGATGAGTTTGGAAAGAGAGCCTGCACCATGGTCTTTACCGGTGACAACACCGCCTACGAGCTGGACCGGTACGGCAACAGAATACAGGAACTCACCTCGATGACAACCCGGGCCACCGAGTATGAAACCCCGGCATCCATGCCGGCAAAGCTGCCCCCAACATCCGCCTACACTTACTGCGCGGAACTCGAAGCGGA
>CAYZHB010000184.1:3688-4551 GCA_964478245.1 uncultured Desulfobacterales bacterium
ATCGAATTTGACAAGCCGGTCACCAACTACGTAGACAACTTCCTGGGATTCGACGTCGGCGAGATTGTACCGGTAGGCTACTATGACCGGGACCGCGCCACCTGGGTCGGATCAGAAGACGGCAGGGTGGTAAAGCTTTTGGACACGGATGCAGACGGCGCAGTCGACGCACTGGATGCAGACGGGGACGACCTCCCCGACGACCTGAATCAAGACGGCTCGACCTCAGACGAGGTTAAAGGCCTTGATCCGTCATCCTACCTCCCCGGCACTACTTACTGGCGATTTGAAACAAAGCATTTTTCCCCCTGGGACTGCAACTGGCCAGCTATTTATCCTGAAGATGCCATACCTCCCAATCCGATAGGACTACCGACGGTGGATAACAGAAAAAATGAAAATGAAGACTGCAATAGTGAAACAGGATCCAGTGTAAAAAATAGAACCAGGATCCTTGAACAGAGTATTCTTGTTTTTGGTACCGATTTTAATCTGCATTATTCCTCAGACAGAACGGAAGATTATGAAACGGTTATTGATGTACCAGTTAGCGGAGACACTCTTCCAGGCAGTCTTAAAAGAATTGTAGTCAAGTGTAAGATAGCAGGACAAGAAATGGAAAAAATCTTGGATCCCCTGCCGAATCAGAAGGCACAATTTATCTGGGATGGGTTGAATAGTAATGGAGATAAAGTTGAAACGTCTGTTGTTGCCCATATAAATATTGGGTTTGTGTATGAAATTATTTATGTAAGAATGTTATTGGGAAGTAGAAGTTCCTCTTCTTTCGCACAATATTCTACTTCAATGATTTCCCCCGCTCCGGAGGATGTTTTTGGGAGAATAGACTATACCTTATGGAG
>CAYZHB010000185.1:0-498 GCA_964478245.1 uncultured Desulfobacterales bacterium
CATTTCCAATGCCGTCCGTACCGGCAGTGTACGGATATCGTGGGGAAGCGGGGCATCATGAATCCCGGCAATAAGCGTAACCTCCGCTCCGAAGGACGCCGCTGCCTCCGCAATCGCGAATCCCATTTTCCCCGATGACCGGTTGCTGATATACCGCACCGGATCGATGTTTTCCTGTGTCGGACCGGCGGAAACAAGCACGGTCCGCCCCTCCAGATCCCTGGGGGTCAGAAGCTTCTCGAGGCGGTCCAGGATATGAACGGGGTCGGGAAGCCGTCCCGGCCCCGTCGTTTTGCAGGCAAGATCCCCGGCATCCGGATCGAGCACGCCAAAACCCACCCCTTTCAGGATGCCGAGATTTCGCTGCACCACCGGATTTTCATACATGTGGGTGTTCATTGCAGGACATATCAGTTTGGGTGCGGTAACCGCCAGCATTAGCGTAGTCAGGGTGTCATCGGCAATCCCGTTGGCCAGCTTTCCGATGATGTTTCCCGT
>CAYZHB010000185.1:508-4545 GCA_964478245.1 uncultured Desulfobacterales bacterium
CGCCATCATGGTGGTGGACAGCGCATCGTCTGCAATCCCGGACGCGAGTTTGCCGATCATGTTGGCGGTGGCCGGCGCAATCACCACAGCGTCCGCGGCCCCGGCCATCTCTATATGCTGAACACCGGACGCCGATCTTTCAAAAAGATCCGCCACCACATCGTTTTCCGAGAGCACCTTGAAGGTTATCTCTCCCACAAAACGGCGGGCCGCCTTTGTCATCATCACATGCACATCGGCCCCGGCCCGCTTTAAAAGGCGGACAAGCTCGATACTCTTGTAGGCGGCAATCCCGCCGCACACACCCACCAGGATGGTTTTGCCCTGAAAATTCATGCCCGCTCTTCTAAAAATCGATTTCAGACTCGGTCACGCCCGACCCGTCATCGATCGTCGGGGCGACCCCGATTTCGACCCATGTATTGAAATTCTTGTTTTTCAGGGTGATGACGGAACATCTGGACGCCTTTTCAAACACCATAATGGTGGTTTCAGGGGATTTGATCTGGGTGACGATGCGCCAGTTGTCCTTCATCATGTTGTTGGTGAAAAAATTATACAGCGACCGTCTTTCAACCCGTCCCTTAAAGGTCATGAGACCCGAAATATATCCCGGCGTGCTGACCACCATGGTGGACTCTTCCACCACCTTGAGCTCCTTTGGAATCAGCACATCCTCGAAATCATAATAAATCGCGGTGGTCTTCCGCGTCACCGGCTGCTCCTGTTTTTTATCCTTTTCAGCCTTTTTCGACGTGCCGAGCCCCATGCAGCCGGACACTGCAAACAGCGCAATGAACAACAATGTCAAAATACCGCTGAGTTTCATATCGCTTGTTCTCATCAGAACCTCCCTGAGAATGGTAAAACGTATCGGTTTTATTTTACATACAGCTTCATTTGTAAAACGAATTGCCCCAAAAGTCAATCAGGGAAGCGCCTGAAATTTCGATGGCGCCGGTGCAAATCCCAAAAGGATTCTTCCGAAAGAGTTGTTGACCGAAAATGGATCACCTGTGATGTTCCTGAAAAGGGCTCGGAGACTCTCACAGATGGATGGGGTGGCTATAATGAAAGTCAAAATTCGCTGAAGTGCACCGGATTTTCTATCAAAACCCCTTCAAGAATCTGCCCGTCGCTGAGGTCTTCTGTCAGTATTTTTTCAGCCCCTGCATTAACGGCTGCTGCAACAATCAACGCATCCCAGAAAGAAAGCACATATCTTTCCTGGATGTCTGAAGCGGATAAAAGGGTATCCATACCGTTGAGTTCAACCTGCCAGTGGCTGTAATTTTTTAATATTCCCCGTGTCTTCGCCTTTGAAAGAGGCCTGGCGATTTTTTGCGTAACTGTCACATAAAATTCCTGTAGCACCTGGATACTTATAACACCGGTATTTTGCGACCATAATTTCTCCATAAGTGCCTTTGCCATCTCTCTTTTGTAACCGGCATCCAGATCGTGTGCATAAACCATGATATTTGTGTCAACGAACATTTTACCGCTCATGCAACGCCTCTCTGTTGCCAATCCGGCTCCCGCCGAGATGGAATCCCTTTCTGAGGTTCTCCCCGGCACTTCGGCGGGCCGCCTCATACCTTTCAGCCTTCTGAACAAGATCTTGAAGTTCGGCTGAAAGCATCCCGCTGACGGAAGTCTGCCGCTGAGCAGCCAGAATCTTGGCTTTTTGGATAAGCTCTTTATCTATACTGAGTGTTATGTTTTGTTTCATGGTGGTACTCTCTTTTTTAAAAAGCTCACATATAATACGTATAACACGTAAAAAATGTGAAGTCAACGACCACCCGGTACACGGGTAGTCATTGACTTCTCGATTAAAAAGAGTTGCGCGGCGGTGAAATTCTGTTGTATCCTGTTTGTATAGTGAGAAGGATTATACACAATAAACAACCGCGAGGAACGACTGCAATGAAAAAAATATGCATCATTCTGTCGGTGCTGTCACTGGTGTTGATCTCGGTCACGTCGTCGGCAGCCGAATTTTACAGGTACACGGATAAAAACGGAAACGTCTGCTTCACGGATAATCTTGGGGATGTGCCCAGGGAACAGAGAGAAAAGGCAGAACAGTATGAGTCCTCAGAGGCTCAGCCGGAAAGCGCGTCTTCAGATTCAGGTAACACGGCAGGCGGATCTCAATCTGAACAGCCACAGCCCTCCTACAGTTCAAATTCTCCCGGCAGCCTGCGGGACGAAGGTAACAAACTGGACAGGGAAAAAGAAAATCTTGACCGGATCTACCGCGAACTTGTACAGCAGAGAGACCAGTTGAAAAACAAGTCTGAAAAAGAAATGACTGCGGAAGAAAAGAGCGCATATGCCGAAAAAGTGAACCGGTACAACGAGAAAAGAGCCGACTACCAGAAACGCCTTGGTGACTTCAATAAAAAGGTCAACCGGTACAACGCATCCGTGCTGCAGAAAAACAGGGAAAACAAAGAGAGTGAGCAGAACTCCCCGGATCAGACGCCCTGAGCATACCATCATCCCACCCGCATGATGTATCTTCCCCGCTGAAGGGACTGTGTTTGTGAACCCGGCAGAACAGCACACTCCCGAAAATAACATTCATATCGCCCCATACAGCGTGACCGGGCAAAAACAAACGCCCGGTCACTCTGCCGATGGGATCAGTGTCTTTTCTACTGTTCAAATCCGGTATCTGTTTTGCACATTGTTTATCAATGACAGAGGCCGGATCAGTCTATTCTATCGGTTCCCACGTCACAACCCCTGATTTAACGGTACCGGGGTTTTCCTCCTCGATCGGCACGATATCACCCGTGCTTTTCTGGACAAACGCCTCAGAATCATCTCCTTCTCCGACATGTATATTGGGAGTAATGGCAAGGCCTTCTTCAAGCGATTCTTTCCGCTCTATTTTTTCAACTCCGCCGCCGACATCTTCGGTCCCGATTACCGATTTATAGTATGCCGTGCCGGTTTTGTAATACAGGGCATACAGGTTGCTCTCTCCGGCAGCACTGCACACATCGTCATCCGGCTCATACGTGGTGAACGTGAGAATATCTCCCAGCAGGGCCGCCTGACCCAGATTTCTCTCCCGCGCCTCCTGGAAATCGATATACCAGCCTTGACGATTGTTGTCTATCTCAACGATCAGTTCGGCCCAGGTATCGATATCCGTAGGGTCGACCCCGCTTACGGAGAGATCATCGTAAACTTCTGCATAGGTAACATCAAGCATTTCGCTAGCATAGACCTGACTCCAGGTAAACTCGCCATTTGTATCGACGGGCTCTTTAATGCCGTAAAAGGACTGCTGGTCTGCATTGGTTTTGTCATCGTTCACAAGGAACCGGCCCGTTCCCACATAGACCCACTTGTTGTCAAGGTTGTCCATGGCTGCGGCCGGTGCCGCCACAATCGGCTGCCCCCAAGGATCCCTGTCAAACAAGACGGAATCGCTGTCCCAATTGGTCGGAATGGTATCATTGTCGATAACAACCCGTCTCACTTTGCCGTTCCATCCGTTTGTCTCATCTCCGCTGACCGTCCCGAAATAGATGACATCGGCATTGTAATCCAGATTGTAATCCACGCTGATGGGATCTGAAATAAAAGAATTTTCATCTCCTTCAAAGAAATAGTTGTCTCCGGACGGTGTGACGGCTGCAACTGAATTGCCGGTGGTGTTCAGCACCTTAAGCGTGCCTGAACCCACGAGTTCATCGAGATCGACCACAAACAGTTTGGCCGTCTGTTTGCTTACGGCATCTTCCAGGGCACCTGATCCACCCCCGTTGATGTCCGGTACACCGTCCGCATCCGCCGGCCCGGATCCGAAAACAAGATACCAGTCGTTTTCACTGATAGAACCTGTGGAAGAATCCCTGTCCTTCATGGGCACCACTGCCGGATAACAGGTGGTGTATCCCATTTTGTCAAAGCTCAGCTCGGCAATCAGATCCGGTGGCTCTTCAGGGTCGGTTATGTCGAAGATGAAATACGCCGAGGTCATGGTCCGGTCGACATCCGGATTCGGCGAACCACCG
>CAYZHB010000186.1:0-312 GCA_964478245.1 uncultured Desulfobacterales bacterium
TGGACCAGTTTTGGTATATTTGCCTTCAGGCCAGCGGAGAGTCTTTCATCAACATCGATCACCAACAACCATTCCCCCGTTGCTTCACTGAAAGATTTGTATCGAATATAATGCCCTTCCCCACTTTTTTTTGTCACTTCGTCTTTAGGGCAGACAAAAATCTTGTCAGTATATTCATTCGCAATTTCCAGAGTTTTATCAATAGGCTCGCCATCGTGTATTATAACGATTTCATCAACCACATCCGTGATATTCTCCAAAAAGCTTCTGATTAATTGTTCTTCTTTATAGGCTACTATGCAGGCTGTTACT
>CAYZHB010000186.1:322-4514 GCA_964478245.1 uncultured Desulfobacterales bacterium
AACATAACAGTGATATTGGAAAAATGGTCATTGATTTTAAAAATATCATATAATATTAGACAGGTTCAAGTAGTTGAAACATCGGAGGGCCCTGAATTTTTGGTGAATTTTATATGCCGATTGACACCCGGATGCCTGTATGAGAAAGTTGCACACAATGAATCGATTCGTGAAAATGTCTTTCTTCCGGTTTATGATTCCGCAATATATATCTGCCGGGAGATTAAAATGAAAATCTGTTTTGTCGGTCTGAAAGCATATCAGCTTTTCAATCCCAAAGTGCGGTCAACTTTCGGTGGGGCTGAAGTCCAATTGTATCTGCTGGCCAGGGAATCTGCCAAAAGGAAAGATTTGGACATTCATTTTATGGTTGCTGATTATGGCCAGAAAGAAAAGGAATGCTATGATGATGTGACACTCTGGAAATCTTTGGATTTTGAGACGGTCCAATTAAGGCAGGCGATAGATTTTTATAAGATATTTAGGAGGATAAAGGCAGATGTTTATATCCAGAGATCCTTGACCATCCAGTCCGGATTGATCGCTTTATACTGCAGACTAGTTAAAAGGCGGTTTGTTTACATGGTTTCCAGTGACAGAGAGACGGACGGTTCACACGAGAGTTACGGCAAGTGTCTGACCTCTTTTATATGCGGCTTGACTTTTAAGCTGGCATATAAAATAGTTGTTCAGAATATATACCAGAAACACCAGCTTTTGAGAAACAGCGGTGTCACAGCTACCCTGTTGCAATCGTCTTATCCTATCAAAGAGCCTGATTTAAAAGTCAAAGATTATATTCTTTGGGTTGGCCGTTCAGATGAAATTAAAAGACCGGCGCTGTTCTTAGAAATAGCAGAGATGTTTCCGAAAGAAAAATTTGTTATGATTTGTCCGCCCGCTACGCACAACCCTGAATTGTCCAATATGATTAAGGAAAAAACCAAAAGGGAGAAAAATTTAGAATTTTACTCTTTTATTCCATTCAAAGATATTGATGCTTTTTTTGAACAAGCAAAAGTGTTTATCAATACCTCAGTTCAAGAGGGATTCCCGAACACCTTTATCCAGGCGGCCAAAAATAAGACACCGATTTTGTCTTTAAGTGTTAATCCTGACAATTTTATCAATGAATACGGATGCGGTTTTTACTGCAATGACAGTGTCAAGCTTCTGGTAAGGAATTTAGAAACATTGTTGAAACGCAGGGATTTGTATAAAAAAAAAGGGAGAAATGCCTACAGGTATGCAAAAGAGAATCATGATGTAAAAGTGAATATAGAAAAACTGTTGAAACTAATAGGAGTGAATTGCGCCTAAGTGCCTGATTCTTTATTAAAAATGCTGTTTCCTCGGCCATCTGAAGTTCAGGGTAGTGCATATATTGCCGCTTAGCCGCTAACAATGGTATATAATATTACTGGAAAGATCATTTGGGCATAAGATAGGGTTGAGATTGCAGCTCTGAACAAAAACGAAAGGGAATATATAGAAACTTGTTACAAAAAAGAATACTCGCACCTGAAATAGGCATCAAATAAACCTGAAAACAGAGGAAAGAGGAGGGGTTATTTATTGTTTTAAGGAGAATAGTAAATACACTTGTCAGTGGATTTGAGTACGGTGTCCTGAATAAATTTCGGCCGATTATGGAAAACCATGGTTTTGAGTTGTATCAGTATTACAGATCAGATGGCACATTTGATTATGAGAAGTACAAAAAAATCCAGACACATGGAAACAGGAAAAAAATAGAAAATGTATGGGTATGCGAGGAGAACATCTCGTTTTTATCCGGCTATATCTGCAGACATCTTGCCGATGTGCGTTTTGGAATATGCCATGGGACGAGAAGAGGTAAGGAACAGGAGTGGTTCAGAAAATATTTGGACTGCAATGTCATTGGTACAGAAATCTCGGAAACCGCAACACGGTTCCCTTATACCATCCAGTGGGATTTCCACGAAGTCAAACCCGAGTGGATAGATGCGGTCGATTTTATTTACAGCAATTCATTTGACCATAGCTATGATCCTTGTAAATGTATTAATGCATGGATGAGCTGTGTTAGGAAAGAAGGATTATGTATTCTCGAGCATTCATCCAAACATGAAAAGGCGAGCAGACTAGATCCGTTTGGAGCGGATATCTCTCAAATGCCGAACCTGATATTGATGTGGGGCGAAGGCAGGTTTGGCGTTCTTGATGTGCTTGATGCGCCGTCTAAGCGGGATTCTTTTAAGTATCTCAAGTACTTCGTTGTCCAAAAATTTTAAGCACTTTCAATCGCCATAAAAGGTCTAAACTGCCCCTTTCGCCGAGCCAACGGCCACCCGAAATCGGGTGGCTTGGAATGTATGCATTCGCATCTCTATCGAGCCCGGCCGTAGGCCGGAAGAACAAAAACACGTCAGTGTTTCAATCGTTGACGGTTGTAACCGGGGGCATAGCCCCGGTTTTGAAACAACCAATAAAATGAAATTGGAATGGCGAAAATTATAATAATCAAAGGCACTTGACGCATCGGATCTCTGTATTGACGGAGATTAGTTGATATCTGCCTTGAAAACGGAGACAGGCACTGTACAAAAGCCCGGGGATATCCGGTTTTGGCGCAAAGGATACCATATGGAAAAGTTCGTACAGGCTGAGAAAAAACGGATAATTTGTCTGGATCAGAAGGCAGATGCCCGATTCTGGGACGAAAAATGGATTGAAGATTTTGAGCTGAAAGAAAAGGATTTGTTTTATGCCGAGGAAATGGTAATGGTAACGAATCGTTTTATTTCACCTTGCCCTGAAAACAGAATTATCGAAGGGGGATGCGGTAAAGGCAGGGTCGTTATGGCGCTTAATAGGGCGGGATACAATGTGACAGGTGTTGATTACGCCCAAAAAACTGTGGATAAACTGAATGAAATTTATCCTGGTTTAAAAATTTTTCCAGGTGATGTGCGCATGCTTTCCGGTTTCTCCGACAGTTATTTTGCCGGGTATTGGTCATTGGGAATAATAGAACATTTCTGGCACGGCTATGAAGATATATTAAAAGAAGCCTTCAGGGTAATCAAAGATGGCGGCTATCTTTTTCTCACTTTTCCATGGTTCTCACCACTTCGCAGAACAAAAATTTTTTTAAAAGTCATACCATCCTGCATGCACAGAGAAACATTAGAACCGGCAGATTTTTATCAATTCATGCTGAATGAGAAGCAGGTTTGCAAGATCCTGCGAAAATGTGGCTTCAAAATAGTTGAAACAATCCCCCGGTCCGGTATTGAAGGCCTTATATCCGAGACGTCTTTATTTCGCAGCAAACGTTTTTTTCCGTTGAAAAAGGATGGCAAAACCACGCCAACACAATCAGGTCTTTTTCAAAAAAAGGGATATAAAAAGATGCTGAGAAAGGCGGATCAATTTTTGGCTCCTTTTTTCGGGCACAGCTATATGATTGTCGCACAAAAAGTTTAAAGGTCATGAGCTCGAATTTTCCATTTTTGCATGGCACTAAAAAGGGGCCGGTTACAGGGGGCCAAACCGCTTTTCCGATTGAATCGTATTTAAAGATGTAATCAGGATCTTTTTTTAAGTTGACGCTCCAACACATTGAAGGCCGCATTGATCCGTCAGGCCTGATTAACTTCTTTTAGTGCACTTATAGTAGGCATTTCCGGAAAATTTCTTTATACTCTTTGACAGGAGTTTCAGAGATGAACGCTTCAGAAGCTCCAAATCTCTTTATTGACGGGCTTTTTCGAGTTTCGCACCCGTAAGACCCCTCCCAATTTATCATGGCCATGCTCAGAAAAACACATTTTTTCAACCTTTCGTGCATTTTTCACTTGACAAGTAAGACCCTGCCATATATTGTCGAAGCATGGCACATTTCCACATTAAAAAGAAAAAGGGAAGACCCTACCTCTACGTACGGGAAATCGCCAGGGTCAATGGCAAGCCCAAAGTTGTCTCGCAAACCTATATCGGCTCGCCTGAGCGGGTGGCCGTGCTTGCCAGCGGAAAGGATGGGCAAATCGAACATCTTAAAGTCGAAGAGTTCGGCGCCCTCTGGCTGGCCGGGCAAATCGACCGGGACATCGATGTCGCCGGTATTATCGATGAGACTGTGCGCCGGGGGGGCCGGGAGACCGGCCCCAGTCTCGGCGAATACTTCCTGTACTGCATCTGGAACCGG
>CAYZHB010000187.1:0-443 GCA_964478245.1 uncultured Desulfobacterales bacterium
TATATCCGGTTGACAGTGAACACAGTGCGATATTTCAGTGTTTCCAGGGCAACCGCAAAAGCGATTTTTGTAAAATTTTTTTGACGGCATCGGGCGGTCCCTTCCGGCAGAAACCGTTTTCGGAATTCAAAGATATTACGCCGGCCGATGCGCTGAACCATCCCAACTGGGACATGGGCAGCAAAATTACAGTGGATTCCGCCACCCTGATGAACAAAGGACTTGAAATCATCGAAGCGGTGCACCTGTTTGATGTCCCGCCCGATGCCATTGAAGTGGTGGTGCATCCCCAGAGCATTGTCCATTCGATGGTGGGATTTAAAGACGGCAGCATCATGGCCCAGATGGGGATACCGGACATGAAAAGTGCCATCGCTTATGCCCTGTCAGTTCCCGAACGTCTGGATACGGGCGTTGGGTTCCCCGATTTTGTAAACGAGGGC
>CAYZHB010000187.1:453-4499 GCA_964478245.1 uncultured Desulfobacterales bacterium
ATGTTTGAGAGGCCGGATCACCAGAAGTTCCCCGCCGTCAATATGGCCTTTGATGTCTGCCGGAAAGGGGGGACTCTGCCGGCGGTCATGAACGCGGCAAACGAGGTCGCCGTGGCGGCGTTTCTGAATTTGAAAACGGATTTTCCGGGTATCATGCGGATTGTGTCGGAATGCATTGAAGCGCATACACCGGTTGACAACCCCGATCTTTCCAGTATTATTGATGCGGACAGGTGGGCGAGAGAGAAAGCGGCTTCCTTAATTTAGATACGGAGTATTATGAATTCACTTCTGGCGTTTATCATTGTAATCGGTGTCCTTGTTTTTTTCCATGAGCTCGGTCATTTTCTGGTGGCCAAGCTGTGCGGTGTGGGCGTGGACACCTTTTCCCTTGGCTTCGGCCCGAAAATACTGAGGAAAAAGGGCAGGGAGACCGAATACTGCATATCGGCCATACCGCTCGGCGGGTATGTCAAAATGGTCGGCGAGGAAAAAGGGACAACCCTTCCGCCCGAGGATATATCCCGGTCGTTTTCACACAAAAAACTGTACCAGAAAAGTCTTATTGTGGCTGCCGGCCCGTTCTTCAATTTCTTTCTGGCCATACTGATTTTCTATATCATATACCAGTTTTCAGGTGTTTATCTCTTGAAGCCGGTGGTCGGGGATGTCACAAAAGGCTCTCCGGCATACCAGGCGGGTATTCAGAAAGGCGACCGGGTACATAAGATCGATGGGAAACGGATCACCTCCTGGGGTGACCTGGCCGGTATCATCAGCAGCAGCGACGGAGAGGCGCTTGACATACTGATTCAGCGGGACGGCCGGGTGACAGCGGTCACCCTCAGGCCCGAACTGAAAGAGGCCGAGACCATTTTCAAGGAAACCAGAAAACGCTACATGATCGGTATTGCGGCGTCGGGCGAAACATTTCACAGAAAAGTCAATCCCATCGAGGCGGTGGGGCTCTCCTGCCGGAAGAACTGGGAAATAGTAAAGCTTACCGTTATTTCCGTTGCCAAGATGATCGACGGGACCGTCTCCACAAAACATCTCGGCGGCCCGATCATGATCGCCCAGATGGCCGGGGAACAGGCGGAGGCCGGCGTGATCAATCTGGCCTTTTTTATTGCGCTTTTGTCCATCAATCTCGGTATCATCAATCTGTTCCCGGTGCCGGTACTGGACGGCGGTCACCTGCTGTTCTTTTCAATCGAGGCCGTAACCGGTCGTGAAGTGAGCGATACGGTCCGCGAAAAGGCAAACCAGTTCGGTATCGCGGTTCTGGTCCTGCTGATGATTTTTGTTTTCTATAATGATATCGCCAGGTTGGTCAATGGGTGACCCAACTGCCATATATGCGGTCGAGGTGGCGCTGAAGCCCGGCCTTTTTGATGCGGACGCCTGGTCTGTTGCCAGGAAAGCACGCGACTATTTCGGTATCCGGATATCCGAGGCCCGAAGCATAAAGCGTCTGCTCATCGAGTCGTCTCTTTCGTCAGGCGAGATTCTCACTTTAAAGGATAACATTTTTACCAATCCGGTGATTCAGGTGTCGGCCCTGAATTACCTGGACATCGATTTTGACTGGTCTGTCTGGATCGGATTCAGGCCGGGTGTGAAGGACAACCCCGGGAGTACGGCTGTAGAGGCGATCGAGGATTTTTTCGGGATAAAATTTTCAAGCGGCGAAGGGGTATATGCGGCTGACCGCTACTGCTTCAAAGGCAGTGCGCTGAACCGCGCCGACGTTGAAAAGGTCGCCGGCGAGCTCCTGGCAAACGAGATTATTCAGAAATGGCAGGTGTTTTCAAAAGACCAGTGGGAGACGGCGGAGAGTCAGCGCCTGGTGACAAGGCCCCCCAAGGTGATCCTGAATCATACCCCGGGTTTTGATATTCTGTCGATCGAATCCGATGAAAAGCTCGGCCGGATAAGCGATGAGCGCAACCTTGCGCTGAATCCCAGGGATATCCCGGTGATACGACACTATTTCAATGATCCGGAAGTAAAGCGCTTACGGCGTGAAATGGGGCTTTCCGGACCGACCGATGTCGAGCTGGAGTATATCTCCCAGGCCAGGAGTGACCACTGCAACCACAATACGTTCAGGGGCATATTCCACTATACCGATCTTGAAACCGGAAAGACCGTTCGCGAGGAGAACCTTTTCAAAAAATATATCCAGGAGCCCACCCTTGAACTGAAAAAACGCAAGGACTGGGTGGTTTCCGTACTGTGGGACAATGCGGGCGTGGGCCGGTTCAACGAGGAATACAATTACGTGATCACCGGGGAGACCCACAATTCCCCTTCCAACATGGAAGCGTATGGCGGTGCCATCACGGGAATTGTGGGGGTTTACCGGGATCCAATGGGAACCGGTCTCGGATCCCGGCTCATTATGGGAAGTTACGGTTTCTGCGTGGGCGAGGTGGATTACAGCGGCCCGCTGGCGCCGCCGCTTCATCCCCGCCGTCTGCTGGACGGCATCGTGGAGGGTGTAAAGGACGGGGGCAACAAGAGCGGGGTCCCGACGGTATTCGGCCAGGCCCTGTTCGATCCCTCGTACATGGGAAAGAGCTTGGTGTATGTCACAGCTTTGGGCATTATGCCCTCGCTCATCGGCGGGAAGCCCAGCCATGAGAAGCAGACCTCGCCCGGGGACCTGATTGTGATGGCGGGCGGTCGAGTGGGAAAGGACGGGATACACGGGGTGACGGCTTCCTCGGAAGTGTATTCCGAAAATACGCCGGCGGGCCATGTGCAGATCGGGGACCCGTATACGCAGAAGAAAATGCATGATTTCCTGCTTGTCGCCAGGGACAGGGGCCTGATTCGTTTCATTACGGACAACGGCGGCGGCGGACTTTCCTCTTCCGTTGGTGAATCGGCCAGGATAAGCAACGGATGCGAGGTGTGGCTTGAAAAGGTGCCGCTGAAATACCAGGGACTGGATATGTGGGAGATCTGGGTTTCGGAATCCCAGGAGCGCATGACCATTGCCGTAAGCCCGGATGATATCGATGACTTCATGGCGCTTTCCCGACGGCATGAAGTCGAAAGCACTGTGATCGGGAAATACACGGACAGCGGCAAACTTCATATACGGCACCACAACAGGACCTGCGCCTGGGTGGATATGGATCTGCCGGACAAAGGGTTTCCGCCCTGGGAGTTTGACGCCGCATGGATTCCGCCTGCGGCAAGAGGTCTGACAGAGCCGGTTCTTGGAGAGCCCGGTGATTTTGAAAATCTGATACTGACGCTTCTCGGGCGGCCCAACATATGCTCGAAAGAGTGGATTGTCCGGCAGTACGACCACGAGGTGCAGGGCGGCAGCGTAATTAAACCGCTGGTGGGGGTAAACCGGAATATTCCGTCCGATGCATCGGTAATACGGCCGGTTCTGTCGTCAGACAAGGGTCTGGCTTTTTCGCAGGCCATTCTGCCCTGGTATTCAAAAATCGACGCCTATCATATGATGACCTGCACGGTGGACGAGGCGGTCAGGCGGATCATCGCCGTCGGCGGGACCCTTTCGCATATCGGCGGGGTGGACAACTTCTGCTGGCCCAATATCCAGTATCATCCGCGGCACAATCCCGACGGCAGATTCAAGGCGGCCCAGCTCGTAAGGGCATGCCGGGGATTGAAAGAGGCCTGCCTTCGCTATTCGATTCCCCTGCTGTCCGGTAAGGACAGCATGTATGTGGACGGCCACCTGAAAGGCGCCTGGGGGGAGACCGTCAAGGTATCCGCCCTTGAAACCGTTCAGTTTTCGGTTGTCGGCCACGTGGCGGACGTGACCCGGTGCATTACCATGGACCCCAAGATGCCGGGCGATCTCGTGTACATCATCGGCCGTACCCGCAATGAGCTCGGTGCCTCGGAATACTACGGCCTGCTGGATGAAACCGGACTGAATATCCCGCGTGTGGACATCGACACCTGTATCGGTATTTACAGGGCCCTTGAAAAGGCGATTGCCGCGGAACTTGTCGAATCCTGCCGCGCCGTTGCAAGAGGCGGACTTGCCGTCCATC
>CAYZHB010000188.1:0-4449 GCA_964478245.1 uncultured Desulfobacterales bacterium
GGACCAAATCGTCGGTGATTCTCACTGATGTTGTCATTTTTATTCCCCCTGCTGTTTTATGGACAGCATAATATAATAAAAAGCAACATAATGCAACAATAAATAGCATAATGCTGCAAACAGTGACGTCAATAAACAACAAAAAAAACGGGGTGGGATGAATTTGCGGTACGCGCCCCGTTTTATTTTACGTCGAAAACCGCCAGACGTCTGGTACCGGAGGCGAGACTTGAACTCGCAAGGGCACAGGGCCCGGAGGATTTTGAGTCCTCTGCGTCTACCACTTCCGCCACTCCGGCACGCGTTTGTTTTTTCTCTTTTTATGAAAAATGAGCAGGGTTGTCAATGAAATTATAGGCACGCCTCATAGATCGCGTCTGCTGGGGTTTCCCCCGGTCTCACGATGCGGGGCGCCACGCCGGTAATATCCACCACCGTTGAGCCGATTCCGTTTTCAAGGGTGCCGGCGTCGAGCACCATGCCGGCACTGCCGAGGATCTGCGGGTCGATGTCCCGGATGCGGTGGCAGCCTGTTCGGCCGGACAGGTTGGCGCTTGTACCGGTGATCGGGGTGCCGAGTTCCCGGACCAGGGCTCTTGCCACGGGATGGCCGGGAAGTCTGATGCCGATTTTCCCGGTGCCGGCCGTTAACACGTCCGGGAGTTCCTTTCCCGCTTCAAAAACCAGGGTCGCATTTCCCGGCCAGAAGTTGTCCATGAGTTTTTCTGCAGCGGACGGGATGGATGTGACAAGTGCTTCAAGCCGCTCTCTGCTGTGGATAAGGATCAGCATCGGATTGGAAAAGGGCCTTCTTTTCAGGGAGAAAACTTTTTTCACGGCTTCGGGACTGAACGCGTCCGCAGCCAGGCCGTACAGGTACCGGGTGGGGAAAACCACCACCTTTTTTCCGACGATTGTGCGGGCCGCTTTGCGGATGATCTCCGGCCGGGGGCTTTCCGGGTCGGTTCTCACCGTGACGGTATCACTTGGCAATCTTTTGGGCCTTCTGTTCGACTTTCAGGGCCATTTCTTTTTTGTATTCCGTCATCTTTTCCGCCGTATCCGGATCGGAAAGAGAGATCATCTGCGCCGCCAGGATGCCGGCATTGAGGGCACCGGGTTTGCCGATGGCCATTGTGGCCACGGGCACGCCGGGCGGCATCTGGGCTGTCGACAGGAGTGCGTCCATCCCCTGGAGGGCAGAGGAGTCAATGGGGACGCCGATCACGGGCAGGGTGGTGTGAGCGGCCAGGACACCGGCGAGATGCGCGGCGTGTCCTGCACCCGCAATCACGACCTTTATCCCCTTTTCCCTGGCCGAGGCGGCCAGTTCGGCGGCTTTTGAAGGTGTTCTGTGGGCTGAAGCCACTGTAACCGAGCAGGAGATGCCGAATTTTTTCAGTATCGTCACCGCCTGCTCCATAACAGGAAAGTCGGAATCACTTCCCATTACAACAGCAACCTGCGGGTCTGTGTGAGAATCGTTCATGGGATCACCTTTTATTATTTACTGTCTTCGTCTTCGATTGCAAGCTCGATCAGGGTGTCGAGCAGGGCGGAAAACGTGTATCCGGCGGCGTTTCCGGCCTGGGGATAGAGGCTTGTGGCGGTCATGCCCGGGATTGTGTTGGTTTCGAGCACAAACAGGCCGTCACTCTGCAGAATCATGTCCGTGCGGCTGTATCCTTTTAGAAACAGGGCCTTGTGGGATTCTACCGCAAGTTTCTGGGCCCTTTCCCGGGTGAGGTCATCGATTCGTGCGGGACAGATTTCTTCTGTGGCGCCGGGCACGTACTTGGCCTCGTAGTCGAAAAATTCATGGCCCTCTCCCGGGATAATCTCCACCACCGGCAGGGCTTCAATGTTCCGGTTTCCGAGCACACCGCAGGTGATTTCCCGGCCGGTGATGTATTCTTCGGCCAGGACCGTGGTGTCGTGGGAAAACGCCTCTGCCAGTGCCGCATCCAGATCGGCCGGCTGACGGACGATCGTCATGCCCACGCTCGATCCGGCGGATACCGGTTTGATCACGACCGGCAGTCCGAGTTTTTCGAGCAGCTTGTCCGTATCCGTTTTTTGTCCGCCGGAGAGGGTGATATAGTCGGGTACCGGTATGCCGGCCCCGGTGTACAGCTTTTTGGCGGCAAGCTTGTTCATGGCCACGGCACTTCCCAGGACGCCGGCGCCCTGGTAGGGAATGCCGAGAAGATCCAGAAGCCCCTGAACCGTGCCGTCTTCGCCGTAAGGGCCGTGAAGTATCACCAGGGCTGCGTCTGTATCAGCCGCATCGTTGACAAGCGCTTTCAGATCCGTTTTGGGATCGTACCGTTTAATATCGTACCTGGATTTATCCAGGGCGTCATACACCTGGTCCCCGCTTTTCAGGGAGACTTCCCGCTCGGAGGAGGCGCCGCCTGAAAGGAGCGCAAGCCGGATTTTTCGCATATCAATTTCCTTTTACTATCCGTCCATGATTTTCTGTTTCGCCGCAGTGAATTCTGCGTGGGTTATCAGGTTGTTTTCGTACAGGGCGGCCAGTCCGGTCAATTTTCTTTCCGTCATCTGTTCGGTACTCTCGATCCGGGTTTCACTGCCGGCCGTATCCCGGCCGGTACCGATGCGGCGGGGTGTTTCGTCGCTGCCGCCGGAGAGGGTAACCGTGGCCAGCCCGCCGATCAGCTTGATTTCAACCGTCCGTCCTTCGAACTGGGGAGCGGACAGCACCTCTTTCAGGTTCATGCGTTTTTTCTTGAGTTTCCTGTAAAGAAAGAACCCCAGGGACACGATCAGGACGGTTGCCACCGCAAGAATCCACGGCAGATACTGGTATATCCCCTTGAACAGAATCGTGAGCATGCCGATGCCGGCCAGCAGCACCACATGGAGGATCAGGATGAGGTACGCCGCAAAGATGCTCCTGAAAAGTCCCTCTTTGTCGCTTTTTTTTATCTTCATGACAGCTTTTTAATAATTTGTTCCCTGTAAATTTCAGTCACCAGGTGGTGTTTCCCCGAAGATGTACCGCGTATCATGTCCAGTTTTGTCATATAGTAGTTCAGTTTTTTCTGGACACGCTGCCTTTCAGGGGAGCCGTATTCAATGGCGCTTAACAGATTTTCCGTGCTCGATATTTTTTTTCTGAGTTCGACTTCGGGCGGAAGAAAGCCGGCGTTTTTCAGGATCTTGTGCGCGAGCTTGAGTTCTTCGGGCACATTACTCTGTTCGAGTTTCAGGGGTTTGCGGGCACCTTCCAGGTTGTCCATCTGCCCATCTTTCTGAGCTTTTTTGATCCGCTCTTCAACTATGGCTTCGAATCCGGGTATCATAAGGCGTACATCGGGATTTTTATCAAGACAGCAGTATTCTAAATTCTCATATTATATATAAAACAGGTTCCCTTTGCAAGAGAAAAGATTCACCCTGATCCCCATCAAAGGGCCGCTTTCTGTGTTGTCTGCGATCGCGCCTCCCTGCGGCGTATGACGTATACGCCGCAGTCGTCGCTCCTTGTCGCCTTGCAGTGGCACTTTGCTGATGAACAGGGATAAACCGGTATCTGGCGGCATGATCGCGTACATAATAATTTGACGGTAGATTTTGATTCAGAAAGGGAAGGGTGCCGCATTCGGCGTAAAGATGTCCGGGCGGTGGGGCCGGCGGCAGGATGCGCTGCCGCCGGGGCACAGATACATCAGGCAAATCCGTTATTCCCGTACACCACACTGTATTCGTAGGTGAACATGTGGTTGGGATTGCTCGAGAGCTGTATGCCCTCGACACGGCCGGTGTAGTCCTGACTTTTCACTTCCGCCTTTTCTTCTCCACTCTCTTCCCGGGGCTTTACAAGTACGTTTTCATCCTCCTGTATACGGCCGTTGGTATAGAGATACAGCATGCCGGACCCGTATACGTCCGCTACGCCGAAAAAGTACTGTTCGGGCATATCCCGGAGAAATACGGTTACAGGCAGGTCTTTTACAATGGTTTCGCTTTCCTGTTTTGCGGCTGAATTCATTTTATCCACTCCTTTCCTTGAAAGCTGTCGCCTTTCTAAAGGCAGTAGTATATTTTATGCCCGCTTTGGATAAAAATGCTGTCCGAAATCTGCCGGCTGACATGTAAATGATAATGACCGGTCCCTCTTTTCGAGAACTTCCATGGCATGGCGCCATGCGCAATTCAAACAACCTCTTATCCCGGAGCACGGTTGTCCTGATATTCATTACTTTACCATTCATATTTTAATAGTGTCAATAAAAAATGTTTGTATTCAAATTAATTTCAGGGCTGAATCCTGTCTCCCGGCCGGCATTTAGCCGTAAAGAGGCGATGAAAATTTTAAACATTGTTTTTTGTACAATGAAAAACATGCCGAAAAAAGGCCGGCAGGCGGGACTTTATTGGTTGTTTCAAAACCGGGGGCTATGCCCCCGGTTACAACCGTCAACG
>CAYZHB010000189.1:0-4391 GCA_964478245.1 uncultured Desulfobacterales bacterium
ACAGCCCGCGCTCCTTCTGGATGTCCACCAGCAGGTTGATGATCTGGGCCTGGATGGAAACATCCAGGGCCGAAACGGGTTCATCTGCGATAATGATCCTGGGGTTGAGGGCAAGGGCCCTTGCAATACAGACGCGCTGTCGCTGCCCCCCGGAAAACTGGTTGGGATATCGACAGGCTTGTTCCGGTGTCAGGCCGACTTTTTCCAATAAATAATGGATTCTGTCTTTTCGTTCTTTACCGGGATAGAGACCATGGATACGCATTGGCAGATCAAGCACCTGTTGAAGTGTTGACCGGGGATTAAGGGAGGAATAGGGATCCTGGAAAACAATCTGCATTTCTTTGCGCAATTGATGGCGCTCTTCTTTGGTCAGCCTATCCATATCGGTGATGTCTTTTCCCTGGTAGCAGATTTTTCCCTGTGTGGGTTTGACCAGGTTGAGAACGGCCATGCCGATGGTGGTTTTTCCGCACCCGCTTTCACCTACGATTCCCAGGGTCTTGCCTTGGGCATGGGAAAAAGACACGCCATCCACGGCATGGACATACCCTCTGGTTTGTAAAAACAGTCCCCCTCTTATGGGAAATTTTACCTTTAAATCCATTACTGACAACATGTTTTCCAACCTCCTGGGGTTCCTTTAAAGATTGCTTGCATAGCGCCGGCATCTGACATTTATCCCTTGGCCAAGGGAGATGAGGTCTACCTTTGTTTCACGGCATTGGGCAACGGCTTGTTTGCACCTGGGATAAAAGCTGCACTCTTTTGGCAGGTGATATAGGCTGGGAACGATTCCCGGAAGATCTTCAAGCCTTTGGCGGCCATGGCGGCTTCTGTTTCCTATCTTTGGAATTGCGCCGAGCAAGGCTTGGGTATAAGGATGTTTAGGGGCATCAAAGATGGAAAACACATCCCCTGTTTCCACCACTTGGCCGGCATACATCACCACGACCTGGTGGGCAACTTCAGCAATGACACTCAGATCATGGGTGATCATCATGATGGCCGTGCCGTATTTTTCCTTGAGGTCGAGCATGAGATCCAGGACCTGTGCCTGGATAGTTACGTCCAGAGCGGTTGTGGGTTCATCTGCAATCAGAATTTCAGGATCACAGGACAGGGCCATGGCGATCATTACCCGCTGGCACATCCCTCCGGATATCTGGTGGGGATATTCTTTGGCTCTTTTTTTCGGGGCTGGCATCTGAACTTTTTCCAGCATTTCAATTGCCCGGTCAAAGGAGTCTTTTTGGGACATTCCCCGGTGCCTGATAAACATCTCTGCCAATTGATCGCCAACGGTCAAAAGCGGGTTCAAAGAGGTCATGGGCTCCTGGAAAATCATGGAAATACGATTTCCCCGGATATTCAGCATCTGTTTTTCATCAAGAGTGACAAGATCCTGACATTGAAACCATATATTTCCCGACACGATTTTGCCCGGAGGCTCTGGTATCAATCGCATGGCCGACAGGGCCATTACACTCTTACCGGATCCTGATTCACCCACGATTCCCAGGGTCTGGCCGGGAAAAAGCGCCAGAGACACGCCGTCCACAGCCTTGGCCACCCCTTCATCCATGTAAAAATGGGTTTTCAGGGATTCAATTTTCAACAATTCTTTTTTTATAGGGTTCATTGATACCATCTTTTATTTTTTGCTGATTATATGAGGGTCAAGGAAATCGCGCATTCCGTCTCCCATCAGATTCAAACCGAGAACCGTTGCAAATATTGCCAGTCCCGGGAAAATTGAAGTCCAGGGTGTGGTGAACAATTGTCCTCTTGCCTGGGCCAGCATGCCGCCCCAGCTGGGTGTTGGCGGTTGGGTTCCCAGACCCAGAAAAGACAGGGAGGCTTCCATTAAAATAGCGCAGGCAATCCCCATGGTGGCAATGACCAGGATGGGGCCCAGCACATTAGGCAATATCTGGGTGAACATCATTCTGATTTTACCCACACCGATCACCTCGGCGGCTTTGACATAATTCAGATCCCTCGCCGTCAAAACCTGGGATCGCGTGATCCTGCACGAATACGACCAATTGGTCAGGCCCAGGGCGATAAAAATATTCATAAGCCCGGGTCCCAGCACCGCCATGATGGCCAGGGCAAATATAAGACCTGGGAGGGACAGCATGATACTGGTCAGTCCCATGACCAGATCATCCCACCATTTACCAAAAAAACCGGCTGTAAGTCCCAGGACAATGCCGATAATACTGTTCATCACCTGACTTATCAGTCCCACGGCAAGTGATATTCTGGCTCCGAAAATCACTCTGGAAAGCACATCTCTTCCCTGGCTGTCGGTTCCGAACAAAAATTCGGCACAGGGCGACATTTCCGAATAAAGCAGATCGGCGTCATTAATGGGATCATAGGGCGCCAGCAAGGGTGCCGTGATTGCCACCAATGATATCAAAATCACAATGGCCGTTCCCACCACCAAATTGGTTCTTTTCTTTAATTTTTTAAGCAATACCTTCAAAATCACCCTCTCCCTTTTCTAATACCGGATCCGCGGATCAATCACCGCATACAAAAGATCCACAACGAGATTGATGATCAAAAACGCCATGATCAACAACAGAATGCATGCCTGGGTAACGGGTGTGTCTCTGAAAAAAATCGAATCCACCAACAACGAGCCGACCCCGGGCCAGGCAAAAAGTTTTTCAACCACAACGGTTTCTCCGATCAGAGAAGCGAATTGGAGACCCGCCGTAGTCAGCAGCAGCACAAGTGTGTTGGGAAAAACATGGCGGTGGTTTACCCACAATTTTGAAAGTCCTTTGGCCCTTGCGGTTCTTACAAAATCCTGATTCAAGACTTCTATGACTGCGGCCCTTGTTGTCCTTGCAAGCAGGGCGGTATGCCCGATTCCCAGGGTAAATGCAGGAAGGACCATATAGGCAGGCGAGCCTTCTCCGTAGCCGAATGTCGGTAAAAAACCTAGCTTTGCCGAGAAAAGATACATCAATAGGAGCCCCAGCCAGAATTGGGGCATAGAAACACCTGAAATTGCACCAACCATGGTCGTGGTATCTATCCAGGAGCCCTGTTTTAATGCCGAATAAAATCCCAGGGGGACACCAAGGACGCAGGCAATGAACAAGGCAAGGAATGCCAGCTTCAAAGTAGGCCATATCCTCGGGGCAATAATCGTATTGACCTTTTCATTCCTGACAAACGAGGTGCCAAGATCGCCTTTTACAAGTTTTTTCATGTAATCCATATATCGAACGTGAACAGGCTTGTGGAGCCCCCACATTTTTTCCATCTTGGCAATGGTCTCCTCAGGTAGAGTTTTTTTGCCCCCTACCATAAGCGCGGCACTGCCCGGCAGTACATTGAGCAGAAAAAACACAATGACGGTTATGGCTAAAATTGTGGGAATAAATTGTAATAACCTTCTTGCGGCATATGCAAACAATGGTATCTCTCCAGAATTATAAAAATTTGTCCTGTTCCAAGGATATCCCAGGGGATCACCTTGCCACTGAATGCGGCATCTTCAGGCTATAGCGGTCAAAATAATATGTCCGGGTTTCTCCCTGGTTCTTAAAGGGCACTTCTCCTTTGATAATACGCTTAAAATCTTTGAGCAGCTCATGGAGCATTTCTTTTGGCGCATAGACCTCATTATGGGCAGGGCAAAGATGTGCCATCCGATCCAGCAATGTGATCATATATTCCAGAGACCTGCAATAAACCGGGATATCGGCAACCTCCATGAGGCCCTGGTAAAAGGTGTCACCTGTAAAAAAAAGGCCGTCCCTCTCATCCGTCAGGCAGATACTGCCCGGTGTATGCCCGGGGGTATTGTGTATGGTCAAAATTCTATTTCCCAGGTCAATGGTTTCCAGGTGTTTTAACCTGCGCGTGACCCTGGACGGCAATATCTGATAGGTTAAAGGATCAAATTGTTTTGGAAACTCAAAGTAATCCTTTGGATTCATATATCGTTCACATCGCGCAATATCATATCCGCGTTGAATCCTTTTGATCTCCCAGTCGTCATTAAAGGCCCAGACATCTTCAAAAAGATGGTTGCCTCCCAAATGGTCATAGTCGGAATGACTGTTGACAACCACAACAGGAAGGTTGGTGAGATTTTCAACTTCACTACGAATATTTGCGATACCCATTCCCGTATCAAATAACACAGCAGATTTATCACCCATGATCAGATAGGTCATGGGCTCTTCCCTGTGCCGGGGTTCTAAGATGCCGAAGGTATCATCATTAATGCGGTAGATCACAAACCAGGGCGAAACGCTTTCCACTTTTTCAAACCCGTGGTTGCCCTTTCGGGGCAGAACATCGGGCCATACTTTTTTATTGATCATGACAAATCTCGAATTAAAATTGATTTAAACAAGCAA
>CAYZHB010000190.1:0-4384 GCA_964478245.1 uncultured Desulfobacterales bacterium
GGTGGCTTGGAATGTATGCATTCGCATCTCTATCGAGCCCGGCCGTAGGCCGGAAAAAAAATGGCACATCGTTCAAAGGTCTTTTTTATTTTTCTGTAACGCCCGGCCCCGGATGCGCCGGTCCGACGTCTCCCTGCCACACGGACAGTCTGCCTGTCCGTGTGGTGTCAATATATCAGGTTAAGCAGCGCGGATAAAGATTGCCTGAATAAAAATTTTATCAGGCCCTTTCCGGCGGCGTACCGGAAAAAATACCTGTTTACTTTATTTTAAAAGTGGCCCATAATGACCCGCATAAAAATAATTGAAAACCGCTGATGCTGAACGGTTTTCACCCTTGTCATCAATGCGGTGATGGTTTCTTGAAAAATATGACGCTCTTGAAACAAAAACGGTTTTATCTGGCAGGCTTCATTCTGGCGGCTCTGTTTGTCTCCCTTTTTTTTGTCCGCACCTATTATCGCAAGCCCTCCTTTCAGACCAATCTAAACACCGAAAATGTCCGGCAGGCAACTGCTGCCGGACATGAGACATGGAAAAGCATATACCTGAACGAAGAAAAGATCGGATATGCCTTTTCCGCGTTTTCACCCGCCGAATCGGGATACCGGACACGCGAAAAGGTCTTTTTAAGGCTCAATGCCATGGGAATGGTCCAGAACATGAACATGACAACCACCGGCAATCTGAACGGCGACTTTACCCTGAACAATTTCAAGATCGATATCCGCTCGGGGCTATTCAACTTTGAAGCCAGAGCACAATATGAAAACGGGAAACTGACCGTTACGTCTTCCGGGAGTCGTGACGTGCAGAACGGCACCGGCAACATCTATGAGATAAAGATGAGCCAGGCGCCCTACCTTCCGGCGGGCATCATACAGGATGTTCTTACGTCGGACTGGGCCGGCGGCGACACCTTCTCCTATCCCCTCTTCGATCCCGTGACAATGACCCTTTCCCCCGCCCGGGTGACAATACGCGGTGACAAAACGATTGAACTGAACGGGGAAAAGCGAAAGGCCCTCGCCTTTTCAATCGAATTCAAGGGCATGACCCAGGAACTCTTTACGAATGATACCGGCAACATCCTCATGGAAAAGGGACTGATGGGCATCAAACTGGTGGCCTGTTCCAGAAGCCGGGCCCTTAAAGGCATCGGTCGGTCACCGTCTGAAGACATTACGGAACTGGCCGCCGTTCCCGTGGAAAAGCAGATTCAGGCGCCTGAGAAACTGCAAAAACTGACCCTGAAAATTTCCGGCATAAACCCGGCCGACCTGGCCTTTGACACCCCGAGGCAGACACTTTCAGGCAGTACGCTCACCATCGAAAAAGAAAACCTGACAGACCTGCAGCCGCAGCAGGACATCACCGGTTTTGAAAAATTCAAAAGCCCCTCCCCGTTTATCCAGTCGGACGATGACACCATCAGAAAAACAGCCCTGAACATAACCCGGGGTGCCGACACGGCACTGGAAAAAGTGGAAAACCTGATGATCTGGGTCAATGAAAACATCGTAAAAACCCCGGTTATTACGGTACCGGACGCCCTTTCCACCCTCGAAAGGCGAAAAGGGGACTGCAATGAACACGCCGTTCTGCTGACGGCCCTGGCAAGAGCCGTCAACATCCCCGCCCGGGTGGAAACAGGGCTCTGCTACCTCAAGGGAAAATTCAGATACCATGCATGGAACGCTTTTTTTGTCGGAAAGTGGGTGACGGCCGATGCGGTCTTCCGGCAGATGCCGGCCGATGTCACCCATATCAGTCTCACGTCGGCCGGCATGGGGTCGGAATCGGAACTTGCCGGGATTATCGGAAAAATTCAAATACAAATAGTCCGGTTTGATCCATCATGATTACACTCAAAGGCGTCACAAAAAATTACAGAAAGTTCAAAGCACTTGACAACCTCGATCTCGAGGTGGGCAAGGGGTCCCTGTTCGGTTTCATCGGTCCCAACGGCGCCGGCAAAACCACCACCATACGAATTCTCGCCGGGGTGCTGCTGCCGGACGCGGGACAGATCGAAATCGCGGGGATCAATTTGAGAGAAAACCCTGAAGACGCAAAACAGCGGACCGGTTTTATTCCGGACAGACCGTTTCTTTACGAAAAGCTGACCGGTCTCGATTTTCTCAAATTCTGCGCCGACATTTACAGCGTTTCGCCTGCCGACTTTCAAAAAAGGGCCGACCGGTATCTGACCCTTTTTTCCATTCACGAGTATCTGAACAATCTTGTGGAATCATACTCTCACGGGATGAGACAGCGTCTGATTATCGCGTCCGCCCTTATCCACGATCCCGAGGTCATTATCGTGGACGAACCCATGGTGGGACTCGATCCCGCCGCAATCAAACTTGTGAAAAAGCTGTTTACAGATCTTGCCGGCGAAGGGAAAACCATTTTCATGTCCACGCACACACTTGAAATCGCCCAGGAGATCTGTGACACCATCGCCATCATACACAAAGGGAAAATCGTTGCAAAAGAGGACCTGGCCGGGCTCAGAGAGGAGAGCGCCCTGGGAGAAGACAGGGCGTATCTGGAAAAGCGATTTCTGGAACTCACGGGAACGGCGGGCTGATACGGAATATATGAACGACATCATCCTTTTGCTGAGACCGGCCATAACCGGCATTAAAAACAGATTAAAAGGCAAAGGGCAGGACAAAAGTTCAGTAAGAGTGGCCGCCCTTTTCACCCTGGGGATCTGTTTCTGGTACGCCGTGTTCTGGGTGTCCCACAGGGTGCTGCTCTACTTCTCCTCCATCGAAAAAATCGGTGAGCTCCTGTCTTTCAAACTGCTCTCCATGATTGTGACCGTGGCCTTTTTCCTTTTTCTGATCAGCAGCATCATCACGTCGGTCTCCCGCTTCTACCTGTCAAAAGATCTGATCCGGCTGCATTCCATGCCGGTGCCCGCCCATAAACTATTGATTTCCAGGTGGCTCACCAGTCTTCTGGACAGCTCATGGATGGTCCTGATCTATATATTCCCGATTCTGCTCTCGTACATCATGGTATTTGACAAAGGCGTATTTTCCTTTGTCATCATGATTTTCGCCACTTTCTCTCTCGCCGTTACAGCCTCCGCCATCGGTTCCATCGCGGTTATCATCCTTGTCATTGTGATTCCGGCGGGTCGGCTCAAGCGCATTGTCCTGATTTCCGGACTCCTGCTGTTTGTTTTCCTGTACATCGGTTTTCGGATGCTCAAGCCGGAGCAGCTGGTGGACCCGGAAGCATTCCAGACCGTTCTGGCCTATATCGCCTCGCTTGAGACCCCTTCTTCACCGTTTTTTCCCGGCAGCTGGGTTTTTGACAGTCTTAAGGCCGCCCTCCGGGGCTCCACTGTTTCTGCTGTTCTCGGCACCTGTCTCTCCTGGAGTTTTTCCCTTCTGCTGGTCTATTTTCTCGTGTTTTTTTCAGAAAAATTCTACCGGAAAGGGGTCTCCAAAAATATCGGTTCAGCTGACAGATCGGCACGACCGGAAAAAAGAATCGCGCTTTCTACCAAATTCCTGTCGCCCCCGGTCCATGCCCTGACCGTAAAGGAAATAAAAACCTTTTTAAGGGACCAGACCCAGTGGAGCCAGATTTTTCTTGTGGCCGCCCTGATCCTGATCTATCTGTACAATTTCACGGTCCTGCCCATCGAAAAGGCCCCCATTCAAGAGCTTTACCTTCAGAATCTTTTGAGCTTTCTGAATATGGGACTCGCCTTGTTTGTGCTCACGTCGGTTGCGGCGCGGTTCGCCTTTCCGGCCGTGAGCCTGGAGTCTGAATCTTTCTGGATCATCAGGTCGTCTCCTGTATCCATCTCCAGGTTTCTCTGGATCAAGTTTTTCATCCATTATATTCCGCTGCTGTTCCTGACCGAATTCCTCGTGATCGTGACAAACCTGCTGCTCGATGTCACCCCGTTTATCATGCTGCTGTCCGTCGTGACCGTGTTCTTCCTGGTCCCGCCGGTGGTGATGCTTGCCGTCGGAATCGGCAGCATTTACGCGGACTTCAGATCGGAAAATCCGCTGAAGAGCGTCACCGGTTTCGGCGGTGTCCTTTACATGATCCTGTGCGCAATTATGATAGGGCTGGTGATCATGCTGGAGGCCGGTCCCGTATATGCCATTTTCATGGCCGGCATAAAAAACCGGGCCCTGACCGCTTTTGAAGTTGCCTGGAGTATCATCGCCTTCAGTCTGGTGCCCGTGATATCCATTATCGGCACGGTCGTCCCGGTCCGCATGGGCGCAAAGCACCTGGCGGCCGCCGGGTAATATATGTGCTGGTTATCCACGGCTAATTTGTTCTACGGGTCACCTTTGGACAGGCAGGTGACGGGGTGCTTTCTATGCCGGGTTTGACCGGCATC
>CAYZHB010000191.1:0-4339 GCA_964478245.1 uncultured Desulfobacterales bacterium
TTAGCCGTTAGCTGTTAGCCGTTAGCTGTTAGCTGTTAGCCGTTAGCTGTTAGCTGTTAGCCGTTAGCTGTCAGGTTGGAAATGAAATGTGAATTTTAAATGCTGACAGCTTGAACACCCCCCCAGCATTTAAAAACTTCCGGTATTCTGAAAGATGAATTCGCAGAACAGATTTAACCGGTGATAAAACTTAAAAAAACTCTCTTTTTATGGTATAAAGTACCGGAACAGTGTGTTTCAAATCCGTATCAGGGAGGGGTATCGCCATGTCAGTTTTTAATCTGCTAAAACTCAAAGAAAAATTTGAAATCCAGACATACAGCCGCCCGCGGGATGTGGACAAACACAACCACGTGCCGTTTTCAGGTTCTCCAAAAAAACATCCCCATGCACAAAACCGGATCATCCTGATAACCGATCCGTTCACATACAACACGATCTATTACGAATTCCGGGTGGACGATATCGCTTTTGCCGAGGAGCTTCCCAACATCACCAATATCGAGGGCGATTCGGTTCCCATGGCGCGTCTCTGGATAAAAAGGCAGTGCATGGCGATCCAGTGCACGCCTTTTATTGTGGATACCCTGCCCCGGCATTGATTGGTTGTTTTCAAACCGGTTGCTATGCCCCGGTTACAACCGTCAACGATTGAAACACTAACGTGTTTTTATTTTGTATGCAGTCGCATACACTCCAAGCCACCCGCAAAGCGGGTGCTCGTTGACTGAAGGAATATATCCAATATTTTGCGGATTAAAATTTGCGTTTGGCGGCGCAATTGGGCAAAAGAGGGTATTATTCAAAGGTCTCGGCCCGCCTCAGCAGGGCGTTGAGCCACTTATCGGAACGGCCGGGCCGGACATCCGGGGTGCACCATACCGCTCGCAGCTCAAGGCGATTGATACCGTCCGCCAGACGCTGAAGCGTTTTCTCGTCCAGATCCGTAAAATGCCGGCCGTTTTTCACCCGCTCGCCGCGCCCGTATTTAAACGAGGCATAAAGCACCCCGCCGGGTTTCAAAGCGCGTGCCAGTGCGGACAGTGCCGCCGGCAGGCCTGAAAACGGGACATGCAGAAGGGAGGCGCAGCACCAGATGCCGTCATAATAATCGATTTTATCCACCGCTTCGAAACTTTTCCGGTCCACTGGTATCCCTGTCAGCGCCTCGGCACGGACAGCCATCTCCGGCGAGATGTCGACGGCCTCGACCCGGTATCCTTTTTTCAAAAAGAAACGCACATCGCGCCCCGCACCGCAACCGGCATCCAGCACCCTTGCGCCGGGTGGCAGGCGGTCTGTAAACGGGGTATACAAGTCTTCCATATCCGCGTTTACCGTCTCGTCAACGTATGCGTCGGCATTTCGGCTGTAATACGAATTGTCCATGATCCGTTCCTCCGCCACAATAGTAATCAAGGCAAGCGTTGCTTGTCAAGACACCACTCATGCCTTGACATCCCCCCGTCTCCGGTTATAGAATTGATCGTATGACTCTTTGCGGGAAAATCCCCGCCATTTTTCATCTTTATTCCTGCTTGCACCTCAAGCAGTCCGAAAAGGAGGAAGCCATGAAAAAGGTCAACACAATCATTTTGATGCTTGCCTTTCTATCACCGTTTATACTGGTCTCACAAGGGCACGCACGTCCCCCGAAACCGGGGCCCGAGTTCGTCTGGGTCGCGCCTTATGTCACGCCTGCCGGGGTTACCGTTCCCGGTCACTGGCGGTATACAGGCCCGGAGGCGGGGCACAAGGTCTGGATCCCCGGCCACTGCGCCAAGTGGGTGCCGGGCCATTGGAAAACGATCAAGCCTGTCAGCGGCAGGATCTGGATCAGGGGGCATTATGACAATCAGGGCCGCTGGAAAGCGGGGTACTGGAAAAAAGCCAAAAAAAACAAGGTGTGGGTACGCGGTTATTACGACAAACACGGCAAATGGAAACCGGGCCGATGGAAAAAACCAGCAAACATAAAAAAAGGCACCCCGCACACCAAGAAGCCGGAACCGGGACATGCCGGCCAGGGGCAGAGAAAGAAGAGCAGCTACCAGCAGAAGCAGCACCAGGGGCCTAGCGGACAACAGCACCAGCAGACCGGAAATTATCAGCAGGACAAAGGAAACCGCCAGCAACAGAAGCAATCCGGTCAAGATCCGGGCCAGCACCAGCAACAGCAGCAGCAGCAGCAGCAACCCCGTTATAACCAGAGCAACAGTCAGCAGCAACAAGGCGGGCAGTATCAGCAAAATCAGCAGCAGCAGCAGCAGCCGTCGTCGTCGTCGTCAGGAAACTACCAGCAGGGAACGGGAAATCACCAGCAGCACCAGTACGGCGGCCAGGGCCAGCAGCAGGGTTACAACAGCGGAAACCGAAACAGCGGCGGTCAAGGTCAGGGCCAGCAACAGCAGGAGGACGGCTACCTGAAACCGGTCGATACCAAGCGCTGATACGGTTGTCCCTGCATCAGGGAACACCCGCAAAGGGGGTGACTATGACGCGCCCCCTTTTTCACCCGTCTGAACCCCTGCGCCGACAAAGGGGAAAGTTCCGGTGCAGGCAGTCTTTCGCCTACCGATCCTTTAAGAGCACCAGACCGTACACGCCGGCCATTTGAGGCGTATCTGCCGTGCCGTTTTCCTCTTTTTCTTTCAATGACCACCCTGCCTTTGCCATCAGTTTTGCCACGTCGATCCCGAAGCCGGACATGGAGGGCCGGGCGCGTCCGGGATTCCGGCACTCGCCGTTTCCGGACAAAACCCGGCAGTCCGCATGGTCACTGCAGAAAATATTTTTGCACGAGCCGCCCGCATATGCTTCGGCATCAGCAAAGCCCAATTCCAGGGCGATTTTTTCAATCCCTGCCGCGGTTTCATGGAGCAGCTGAAAAACCTCCCGGCGCTCGCTGGAATACATGATCTCAGACGGCACTTCGATCTTGAAAAACAGGGCCCTGGAAAAGATGTCACGCTTTTTTCCGAATGCATCCGGACCGCTCACGTGGGGCGGGCAGCTTTTGGACAATCCGTAATAGGCGCACCGGCCGTCCCGGCACATTTCTGCCAGTTCGTCGTCAACTCTAATCTCTTCCGCCGGGAAAACAACAACCCCGGTGGCGCCTGATTTCTCTGCATGCACCTTCAGTGCCGCTATTTTCCCGTCCATGCTCCCGGCGTCACGATTGTGCCGTTCGGCTGAATGATGCCACACGATTTTTACCCCGCTTCTTCGCCTCGAACAATTTCACATCCGCCTGCCTGATCAACTCTTCCCCGCCGGTCACGGGCCGGGCCCGAAGAGATGCGAATGCATGCATGATAAAAACACCTCGGTGTTTCAATCGGTGAAGGCAGCGTTGACGATCAGTCAAAGGCCATGTCGGTTTTCCACTCTTTCCACACGTTCCCCACCAGTTCGGGCCCCGGCTTCAATGTTTGCTTTCCCGGTTTCCACCCGGACGGCGTAGCTTCGGCGCCTTCTGATTCCCTGACAAGCTGGAACGCCTGAACCTGCCGCAGTGTTTCACTGACATCCCTTCCAACGGGCGGGGTCAGCACTTCATATCCCTGAATGACGCCGTCGGGATCGATAATAAACCGGCCCCTTGTCTCGACGCCGGCATCTTCGTCATACACGCCGTATATTTTCCCCACCCTGCCGCCGGAATCGGACAGCATCGCAAAAGGGACACCGCCCTCTTTCATCCTGGACAGTTCATGATCGTCCCACATCTTGTGAACGAACATACTGTCAATACTCATGGAAAAAACTTCAACACCCAGTTTCCGGAACGCCTCATACTTTTCAGCAACTGCTGAAATTTCGGTTGCTCAGACGAATGTAAAGTCGCCCGGATAGAAACAAAGAAGGACCCACTTGCCGAGATAGTCCGACAGTTTCACATTGATGAATTTTCCCTGCTGATATCCCGGAGCCGTGAAATCCGGTGCTTTTTTGCCCACCTGTACCATCTTTGTCACCTCCTTCTTTGTCTCAACCGTTTCAGTTTTCTCTTCAGGCGCTGTCTCTTCACCCACAGGTCCGCCTGTCGGCCGGGCGCACCCGACCCCTGCTTCCTCTGCCATATCGCCTCCTTTTTTACGATTTGTGCTTAAAGACCAGGGACGGAACACGTCGGTGTTCCGGTCGCTGACGGTTTTACCCGGGCCGCCCCCGGCCTTGAAAACAGCCATTAAACATAATTTTATCATTTACGGAGAAAAAAATACAACAGCCGATTATATACCGCACGGCTAATTTGTTCTACGGGTCACCTTTGGACAGGCAGGTGGCGGGGTGCTTTCTATGCCGGGTTTGACCGGCATCTTTTTTTAAAGTC
>CAYZHB010000192.1:0-4298 GCA_964478245.1 uncultured Desulfobacterales bacterium
TGAAAAGGCCCTGCTGGAAAGCGGGGCGGATCTGGTGCTGGATGACCTTTCCCGGCTCCGGGTGGCCGGTTGCGCGCCGGTGAGGAAAAAAACAATGGGGCAGCTGCCGTCTGCCATGGCAAATGTCCGGGACATCAGCGAACGGATGGGGAAAAAGCAGCCAGCCCTTTTCCTGGATTATGACGGCACGTTGACGCCGATTGTAAAAAATCCTCAAGAGGCGTTCATCGGCAGCTGTATGAAAGAGTGCCTCAAAAAGGTATCTCAGCGCTATTTCACCGCGGTTATCAGCGGGCGGGATCTTTCGGTTCTGAAAAATTTTGTGCAGCTGGAAACGGTCTATTTTGCCGGAAGCCACGGATTTGACATCTCAGGGCCCGCCGGCCTCACCATCAGCATGCAGAAAGGGGAGGCGTTTCTGCCGGCGCTGGGCAAGGCCCAAGCGCAGCTTGAAAGCCGGCTCTCCGATATCCCGGGCGCTTTCGTGGAACGGAAACAGTTTTCCATTGCCGTTCATTACCGGAACGTGGCCGACGATCAGGTGGCTGCTGTTAAAAAGATTGTGCGGGAGGCCCGGGAGACCGTGTCCAAGCTCAGGACCACCCACGGCAAGAAAGTGATGGAACTGCAGCCGGACATTGAATGGCACAAGGGCAAAGCGGTTCTGTGGCTGATGGAGGCGCTCAACATCAATGAGCAGGACTTTCACCCGATCTATATCGGGGACGACATTACGGACGAGGATGCGTTTGAATCTCTTCTCGACCGGGACGGTACGGGTATCGCGGTCAAGGGCAGTCCCCATCCGACTTCCGCCCTGTACACACTGGAAAACACCCAAGAGGTGGCATCATTTCTGAAAACACTGCTTGAAAGAGAGGCAACATCATGAACGGCTGGACATTGGTTTACAAGGGGTTTGATCCTGAAAATGAAGGGCTTCGAGAGGCCCTGTGCACGCTTGGAAACGGGTATTTCGCCACAAGAGGGGCGGATGCGGAAGCATGCGCGGATGATGTACACTATCCTGGCACTTACGTGGCCGCCGGGTATAACCGCCTGGTTACCGACATGGCCGGACGGGATATCGAAAATGAGGACCTGGTCAATTTCCCCAACTGGCTCTGCCTGAGATTCCGCATTCAGGGCGGGAACTGGATCTCCTGCCGGAGTGCCGAGGTTCTCTCCTGCCGCAAGGAGCTGGATATCAGGTCCGGTATGCTCAAGCGATCCGTCCGCCTCGCGGATGAAGGCGGCAGACGGATCGGGATGGCGGAGCGCCGGATTGTGCATATGGCCGATCCCCATACGGCGGCCCTTGAAATGACCGTGACCGCGGAAAACTGGTCCGGCGCACTGGAAATCGAGTCGGCGCTGGACGGCAATGTGATAAACAGCGGGGTGAAACGGTACCGGCAGCTGAACAGCCGGCATCTCGAGGTGCTTGAAACAGACAACAGTGAAGAAGGCATCAGCTATCTCAAGGTGCAGACGCTCCAGTCCGAGATGCGGGTCGCCATGGCGGCCCGGACCCGGCTGTACAAACAGGCCTCGGAACAGCACCCGGCCCGTGAGCCGTTCCGTGACAGGGGATATGTGGGCGAACGGATCACGGTGAATCTGGGGCAAGAGGAAGCCGTTCGCATCGAAAAAACGGTGTCCGTGCATACATCGCGGGACCGCGCCATCTCCGAATGCGGGATGGCGGCCCGGGATACCCTGGCCAGGGCCGGCGGGTTTGCCGAACTGCTGGAAAGCCATAAACTCGCATGGAAGCATATATGGCGGTCCGCCGACATCTGGATGACCGACCGGCGGAAAAGCCGGCAGGATGAGCGGCCGGCCATGATACTGCGGCTTTATACCTTCCACATCTTTCAGACCGTGTCATGCCACACCATCGATCTGGACACGGGGGTGCCTGCCAGGGGCTGGCACGGCGAGGCGTACCGGGGTCATATTTTTTGGGATGAACTGTATATTCTCCCCTATATGAACCTGCAGTATCCGGAAATCACCCGTTCCCTGCTGCTGTACCGGTACCGCCGGCTGGATGCCGCACGGGAGGCGGCCAAAGCCGCCGGATACAGGGGCGCCATGTTTCCCTGGCAGAGCGGCAGCAGCGGCCGGGAAGAGACCCAGCAGGTGCACCTCAATCCCCGGTCGGGGCGGTGGCTGCCGGATCATTCCAGCCTGCAGAAGCACGTGAATGCGGCGGTGGCATTCAATATCCTGAAATACTATGAATCCACCGGCGATGTGCAGTTCATGACCGCCTACGGTGCGGAAATGCTCCTGGAAATCGCCCGGTTCTGGTCCAGTATCGCCACGTATAACGCAACACTGGACCGGTACGAGATTCACGGGGTTATGGGACCGGACGAATACCACGAAGCCTATCCGGACAGTGACACGCCCGGCCTCAGCAACAACGCCTACACCAACGTGATGGCGGCATGGGTCCTGACCCGGGCCCTGGACCTTTTTGAAACCCTTCCCCGGGACCGGGTTGAAATCCTATGTGACCGGCTGTCACTGGACGAGGAGGAACTTTCCCTCTGGCGGGATATCACCCGGAAAATGCGGATCGTTTTCCATGATGAGGATATCATCAGCCAGTTTGAAGGATTTGAAAAGCTCGCGGAGGTGGACTGGGACACATACCGCGAAAAGTACGGGAATGTCCAGCGGATGGACCGGGTGCTGGAGGCGGAGGGCGATTCGCCCAACCGGTACAAACTGACCAAGCAGGCGGATGTGCTCATGCTTTTTTACCTGTTTTCCGCAGAAGAGCTGAAGCTTCTTTTTAACCAGCTCGGTTACGCCTTTGACTCGGATACCATTCCGCGGAATATCGAATATTACGTGAACTGTACCTCATACGGGTCCACCCTCAGCTGGGTGGTGCACTCCTGGGTGCTGGCGCGGTCAGACCGTACGCAGTCCTGGAATTTTTTCCTGGAGGCCCTTGAAAGCGACATTTCCGACATTCAGGAAGGCACCACCCAGGAAGGCATTCACCTCGGGGCCATGGCCGGCTCCGTGAATATTCTCCAGGAAGCCTACATGGGGATCGAGACCCGGGAGGATATTTTATGGATCAATCCCAGCCTGCCGGAAACACTGGAAAAACTGAACATGCGGATTCGCTACCGGGGCGGCACCATCTCTCTCGAGACCACACCGCAGATCTGTACCGTCACACTGGAGTCCAGCCGGGAAAACATCATGAAAATCGGGGTGAAAGGGTCTCTTTACGACCTGACCATCGGTCTCAGCCGGCACTTTCCGATCTGATCTCCTCTGTCATGGCGGCCATCCGCCGGGCGTCAGAGGCGGCGTACCCCTTTTCGTCGTTGTCGAAATAGCAGTATACCCGTTTGCCGGAACCGGTCCATCTGGCAAAGGCGGCCGCCCATTTCCCGAGGGCCTCGTCGGTATACTGTCGCCGGTAGTTCTGTTTCGGGCCGTGGAGGCGCACGTAGACGAAATCGGCCGTGACATCCCGGGGCGATTCGTACTTCCCCATCCCGTAGATGCACAGAGCGGCATTGTGCCGGTTGAGGATCTGATAGATTTCCTTGTTAAACCAGGTGGGGTCCCGGAACTCGAAGGCACAGGCATATCCTTTTGGCAGGGCGGCCGTAAAATCCACCAGCCGTTCCGGGTTGGCTTTCCAGTTGGGCGGCAGCTGAAACAGGACCGGTCCGCATTTGTCTTTCAGGAGTTTGATCCGGTCGAAGAAACGGCCGATGGCCTCTTCGGGATTCTTGAGTTTTTTCATGTGGGTGATGTACCGGCTCGCCTTGATTGAAAAGAGAAAGTCTTCCGGCGAATTTTCATACAGGCTTTGGAGGCTTTTTTCTCCCGGCAGCCGGTAAAATGAGCTGTTGATTTCGACCGTGGGAAAATACCGGGTATAAAATGAAAAAAAATCCTTTTTCTTCAGGTCCGCCGGATAGAACGGCCCGTGCCAGTGATCGTACTGCCAGCCCGATGTACCGATGCGGACGGTGCCGTTTTTCTGCGATATAGTCATTCTGTGTGTTTCCTTTTACCCTGCATGGTTAATATGGACCGGCAGAAAAGATCCCTGTCGGGCTCAGAAACGGAACACGGCGGCGGCTTCACTGCCGTCGGGCATCGCGTCCCGGCTGACCGGGTAAACATTTCCGCTTTACATCTTTATATCAGCCGGCTTTGCTTTTCCGGCCTGCGGCCGGTTTCGCCGGAGATGCGGCGGCAACTGTTTCACCCCGTCCTCTTTGCGGACGGGAAAAATCTGCCAGAGTGCCGTA
>CAYZHB010000193.1:0-3712 GCA_964478245.1 uncultured Desulfobacterales bacterium
CGGACCGGAAGAGCGTGATCGTGCTTCGGGACATGGAGGGGCTTTCCTACAGCGAGATTGCCGGGATAACGGGTTTGAAGGCCGGGACGGTCAAGTCGCGGATCGCACGGGCGCGGGCGGAACTGAAGAACAAACTTTCAGGCGTGATATAAGATGAAGTGCAGACAAGTACAGCAATATCTGTCCGAATACATGGACGGCACCCTGGATGAGGCTGCCGAGGCCGCGGTCCGGGCGCACCTGGAGACGTGCGGCAGGTGTTCGGATGAACTTGCAGCGCTCGAGTCGGTGGTGGCCGGAGTGCGGGACCTGCCGCCGGCTGCGCCGCCGGCGGATTTCCTCGGGCAGCTCCATGACCGCATGGAAAGGGGCGGCCGGCTGAAACAGGCCCTGGAAAAGATGTTCGTGCCGTTCCGGATCAAGATCCCGCTGCAGGCGGCCGCGGCCGGGGCGGTGGCGGTGCTGGTCTTTCTGGTGATGCAGACGCCGCAGATGCAGAAGGAACTCGAACAGGGACCGGCAAAGATGCAGGTCCGGGAGCGGGTGGCAGAAAAGCAGGCATATGATGGGCAGACGGCCGGGGATGCTGTGCCGTTGCCTGAGCCAGATGCGGCAAAGGAGACAGGGGCGGCAGAGACGCCTGCTGCGCAAAAAGCGGCCGGGGACGCGGTGATGTCTGCGGATCGGGAAAAGGCGCCGGCGCCGTCGGCACCGATGATGGAGCAGGCCGCGGAGGGTCGGGCGGCCGCGGACAGGTCCGCCGAAACCGACAAAAAAATTACCGGGTCGGCGGGCGGAAAAATGAAAGCCCTGAAAACAGCCCCGGAGAAAATGACAGAGAGGGCTGCGCCTGCGGGCAAAGCAGCGGCACCGGCTGAAAGAAGGGCGCCTGCGCCTGAGGCGGGACAGGCCGGGAAAGCAAAAGAGCCGGCGGCCGGCGCAGAAACGGTGCGACCGGAAAGAGCCGGAAGGGCTGTGTCCGAGGGCCGGAAGTTGTCGCCGCGGGCCCGCGGTCAGGCCGGAGAAGGCAGGGCCCTGTTCCATGAGGCCGGGCCGGATGCGTCTTCCTTGAAAGAGGAAAAACGGTATGTGGCACAGGAGAGATCCGGCAGGGATCACCCGGTGGTGAAAAAGGTAACCGCCCTTGCGGGAAAGGTCAGCGGAAAAGTGGTGTCCGTGGCATACAGGGAGGGGACGGGTGTCCCGGAAACAATGACGGTGGATATCCCCTCGGACCGGTATGAAGGGTTCTGCCGGGCGCTGAAAGAGGCCGGGACCGGGAAGGTGACCGGGACGTCGCCCAGAGGGCCTTCAATGGTGCGGGTCCGTATCAGTCTTCCCCGATAGACTTGTCGAGGTTTTCCGGTTGTATGTCTTCCATGTGGAAAGGGAATGCCCCCGCTTTCCGGTCTTTGAAGAACAGCCCGAGTGTCTTTTCAATGACCGGGAAAGCCATTTCCTCCCAGGGGATGTCATTTTCCCGGAACAGTTCCACCTCAAGGCTTTCATCTCCTGCCCTGAAATTGCTGTCTGCCAGGTCCGAGCGGAACATCAGGTACACCTGGCTGACAAACGCGAGGTTGAAAATACCGAAGGGGACCAGATTCTTTACACGGGCCCGGGCCTCCTCCCAGGTTTCCCGGACGGCGCCGCCGGCAACCGTCTCGTTGTTTTCGAGATACCCGGCCGGCAGTGTCCATTTCCCGAGGCGGGGTTCAATGGCCCTTTTGCAGAGCAGGATGCGGCCGTCGAGCTCGGGAATGCATCCCACCACCATTTTGGGATTCTGGTAGTGAATCATGCCGCAGAAGCGGCAGACATACCGGAGACGGTCATCACCGTCCGGGATTGACCGGGTGACGGGGTTCCCGCAGTTGCTGCAGAAATTCATGGGTTGTCCTTCTTTCAAATCCTGTTTCCCGGGTTGTTCCTTGCGCCCCGGGGAATTTCTTCTGCTTTCCGCGATCTGATGAACCGGGGCGACCGTTTCATGAAAATGGCAATTATACTGGTTTTTGATTCATAACGCCACCTATTTATCTTGATAAAAAAAATATGGCAGCCTATCTTAAGGCGAATGGCGGGGATTTTTGCGCATATACCCGGAGAGCCGGCAACGGAAGTACGCAGCCGGGTACGATCGGGAGGAAAGGACGGTTTTGAGTATTATCGAGGCACAGGACATTGTCAAGCGGTTCAACGGCTTTACCGCGGTGGACGGGATCAGTTTCCGGGTGGTGCCGGGCGAGTTTTTCGGGTATCCGGCCATCGGCACCATGAAGGGCCGGCTTGTCAAGTAGGCGTCTGGCTGTACATGGCACACTACCGGCTGCTGATGAACAGAATCCTCCGCCCGGTAAAATACCTGTTCCATAAAGGGCGGACCTGTTGTATAGTGCAGGGCAGATGACAGGACCGATACAGAGGAACGGCCATGGCCCGCTCATTTTATAAAGATATATCCGACCCGGATCATTTCGTGATCACGCTGGAACTGGTGCCGGGATCGGATTACCAGGGACTGGGACTGGAAACGGTGAAACGGATCGCTGCGGACGCGATGGCCGATGGCCGGGTGTCGGCGGTGACCATCACGGACAACCCCGGCGGCAACCCCGCGCTCAGTCCGGATGTCATCGGCAGCGAGATCGTGGACCAGGGCATGGACGTGATCGTGCACTTTACCTGCCGGGACCTCAACCGCGGGGGCGCGGAAAGCCGCGGCCTCCAGCTGGCCCGCATGGGCATGCGCAACATCCTGGCCCTCACCGGCGACTATTCCGGGACCGGATTCGGCGGGCAGGGCAAGCCGGTCTTCGATATCGACTCCACCAGCCTGATCTGTCTGTTGAAAATGCTCCAGGAACGGACCCGCCGCGAGGAGGGCCCTTCGGAAGATTTCTTTCCCGGGTGTGCGGTCTCGCCGTTCAAGCAGACAGAGGCGGAAACCTTTGCCCAGTATTACAAGCTGTGCAAGAAAACCGGTGCCGGCGCCGGTTTCGTGATCACCCAGGTGGGCTACGATGCCGCCAAGTTCGAGGAGCTGATCCGGTTCCAGGCGGAATACGGGATCACGCGTCCGACCCTGGGGTCGGTGTACGTGCTGCGGCCGCCGGCGGCCCGGCTCATGCACCGGGGAAAAATTCCCGGGGCCGTGGTCACGGACAAGCTGCTTCAGACCGTGGAAGCGGAGTGGCGGGACAGGACGGCCGGGGAAGACGCGGCCGTGGAACGGTCGGCCCGGCTGGCGGCGGTGATGCAGGGCCTGGGATACCGGGGGATCCACGTGGGCGGTGTGCACAAGCGTTTTTCCACGCTGGCGCGCATCCTGGACCGGCTGGATGAGATCCGCGACCAGTGGCGCGCGTTTCTCCCCGAGTTCGATTTTCCCATGGAAGCGGGTTTCTATTTGTATAACAACCGCAGCCGGGCAGGCGAAGACGATCCCGTGGCCGCATCCGCGGCAGCACCGGCAGCCCCTGTATCGGCCCCCCGGGGGGCAGTGCGGGAAAAGGTGCATTACCACGTCATGAAACGGATGCACGATCTTTTTTTCAGCTTTGACTCCCCCCTGGCCCCGGCCATCGGTAAATTCTGCGCCGCCATCGACGGCACCGCATCGGGCCGCCTGCTCATGCATCTCACCGAAGACCCGGCCAAGAAGCTGCTGCTCGGCTGCGTGCGGTGCGGGGACTGCGGCATCCGGCACGTG
>CAYZHB010000193.1:3722-4190 GCA_964478245.1 uncultured Desulfobacterales bacterium
TCGCTGTCCGGAAAGCGGGTGTCCCAAGCACATGCGGAACGGCCAGTGCGGCGGCAGCCGCAGCGGCATGTGCGAGGTCTACCCGGACAGGCCCTGCGTGTGGGTAAGGGCCTACAACCGGCTCGCCCTCTCCGGGGAAACGCACACCATGGCCGGGGAATTCGTCCCGCCCCGGATGTGGGAGCGCAACCTTACCTCCTCGTGGCTCAATTTTCATCTCCGTCGGGACCATCAGACCGCCTCCTGCGCCATCGCCCGCCACTGCACCAGCGAGCAGTGCTGTCCGCTCAAGGCGGCATCCGGGGACGCACCCGGCGCCTGACCGGTATCCCTGCCGGGTTTTCATAAAAACAGCGAAAAAAACCATCCCAATCCGGAACTTTTGCCGCTTCTTTTTGTCTAAAGGGTCAAAACAGGGCAACAGGTTTTGATGACCTTTCAACAGAAACGTAAAAAGGAGAACAGGCA
>CAYZHB010000194.1:0-4177 GCA_964478245.1 uncultured Desulfobacterales bacterium
CTTATCCCCATTTTTTCAAGGTCGTGCCGGAACTTCTCTATATTCTCTTCGGTAAACCGCTCAAGGGACGTGTCCGCCTCTTTTGATCCGCTGATGGTCTTGTCGTCAAGGTCTGTTATGTTCACCACGTGATTCACGGAAAATCCGCGGTACGCGATATAGCGGCATAGGAGATCGGAAAATATGTAGCGCCTGAGATCGGCGATACTCAGGCGTTTATGGACAGTGGGACCGCAGGTGTAAACAGAAACTTCATCCTGGGAGGCGGGTTCCACACGTTCCTTGGATTTTGACACGGTATTGTAGACATGGAGGTTCAGACTTTTCTTGATCTGAAACAGCGGCGTGGAAAGATACCGCTCACCGCTGTCCGGTAGTATGGTCACGACCGTGCCCTGCCGCATCTCACCGGCCGCCCTTATAGCAGCGGCCATGGCCGCCCCGCTGCTCATTCCGACAAAGAGTCCCTCCTCTTTTGCAAGCCGCCTGGCTGTCTCGAATGCTTCTTCGTCCGCGATATTTATTTTTCCGTCAAGCCGGTCCTTTTCGAATATCTCGGGTTTGTAGGACTCTTTCATGTTTTTCAGTCCCTGGATCCCGTGGCCGAGATACGGCTCCGCTCCGACAATTTTCACATCGGAATTGAGTTCTTTGAGTCTCCGGGATATCCCCATCGCCGTCCCGCTGGTGCCGATGGACGCCACCACACAGTTTACCGTGCCGCCGGTCTGCTCCCATATTTCAACCCCGGTGGTAAAATAGTGGGCTTTCCAGTTGGCATCATTGTTATACTGATCGGTCATGAAATAGGTGTCCGGGTTCTCCCGGACAAGGCGGTAAACTTCCTCTATGGCCCCGTCTGAACCGAGGTGGGCCGGTGTCTGGAGTATCTGGGCCCCCCTTGCCCTGAGGATGCTTTTCCGCTCCTCACTGGCCGATTCGGACATGGTCAGTACCAGTTTATATCCCTTTACCGCGCATATCATGGCAAGTCCGATACCCGTATTGCCGCTGGTCGCTTCAATAACGGTTTTGTCCCTGGTAAGGGCGCCTGATTTCTCCCCTTCATCGATCATGAAAAGGGCGGCCCTGTCTTTAACCGATCCGCCGGGATTCAGATACTCAAGCTTTGCAAAAATCTTTACATCCGGCGGGGTGTTCATCCGTTTTATTTCAACAAGCGGGGTGTTGCCGATGGAATCAAATATTGAATAATTCATTTTACTCTGCCGATGCCCTGTGTTCATCATGACTTGACTTTTGCGTTTGAAAATGATTTATACAGTAATTCTGTTTTATGTGCAAATTCAAATACAAATATGCTACCATATTATTCTTTTAAAGCGGCATGCGTCCGGGCTTCAGCAGCAGTGTTACTTTCAGTACTTTTTCCCATCTGCTCCGTTTCCGCCTCCCAGCGACTGCCGGAAAATGCCGAAAAAACCACATGGCATATCTCCGCTTCAAAGCTAACCTATGATGACAAAAAAGAAATCTATACCGCTGAAAACAACGTGGTCATCACCGGCGGAGAAACAAGACTCGAGGCGGATTATGTCGAGTTCAGCAACCGGACAAAAGACGCGTATGCCGCCGGATCTGTCCTGCTTGTCTCCGGCGGCGACACGGTCACCTGCGACGCGGTTTTTATCAATCTTGAAACACGGGAAGGGACCATTTACAGGGGTACCATCTTTATCAAAAAAAACAATTTTTATATCCGGGGCAATCAAATCGTAAAGGAGGGAGAAGACACCTACCGGGCGGACAAAGCCGCCATCACGACCTGCAGCGGGGAAAACCCGGACTGGAAAATATCGGCAACCGATGTCCGGGTAACCATTGAAGGGTACGGGATGGCCAGAAACGCCACCTTCTGGGCCGAAAATGTGCCCGCCCTTTACACCCCCTATATCGTTTTCCCGGCCAAAACCGAACGCCAGACCGGACTTCTCGCACCCAGGATCTCATTTTCCGACCGGCAGGGTTTTGAATTTGAACAGCCCTTTTTTGTCGCCATTGCCGAAAATCAGGATGCCACAATCAACATCGACTATATGGGAGAACGGGGCGTCAAAACCGGCCTCGAATACCGGTATGTTCTCGACAGCCGGTCAAAGGGCGCCCTCCTGTTCGATTTTCTGGATGACCGGAAAATCGACGACGGCACGCCGGCCACATCCGACTACAGCTTTGATGCCACGCCCCGCCGGACCAATTCGGACCGCTACTGGATCAGGGGAAAGGCGGACCAGGGACTCTGGTTTGATGTCACTGCCAGACTGGATATCGACATTGTCAGTGATGCCGATTATCTCCACGAATTCAAAGAGGGCGTCACCGGATTCAACGCCGCCAACGAATACTTTGAAAGCACTTTCGGAAGAAGCCTTGACGATTATGACGACACCACCCGGCGGAACATCCTTCACCTCAACCGGTCATGGGAAGCGCACAGCCTCAATATCGACTTTGCGTGGTATGACGAGATAGAAGACAGTGACAACACCAGCCTTCAGCGTCTGCCCGGCGTCGGATTCTATGCTGCCAAACAGCGGATCGGCGGGACACCGCTGTTTTATACCATGGATTCCCGGCTTGACTACTTTTACCGGGAAGAGACCACCGATATGCTTTACCGGGGCAAACGGGCCGATTTGCATCCCACGGTATCGGTGCCCCTGAAAATCGACAGGCATTTGTACATGGAGCCGTCAGTCGGTGTCAGGCAGACCCTGTGGTGGACGGAAACATTCGGTGCGCTTTCGGATGAAGAAGACAGTTCTTTCCACAGGGAGCTGTACGATCTCAATTTCAGGGTTTCATCACAGCTCGATAATGTGTTCGAAAGCCCGTTTGCCTCTGCTGAAAAAATCAAACACGACATCATCCCGGAAATTGCCTACACCTATATCCCGGAAAAGGACCAGTCAGACCTGCCCCTTTTTGAATATGATGCCGACAGTGAGGCAATCCCGGCGGATGACGACGCCATAGACAGGATCGATCAGGAAAACACCGTGACCTGGTCTTTGACCAACCGGTTGACATCGCGAAAAACCGTGCGGCAAAAGGATAAAAACCGGCATGCATATCATGAATTTGCATGGATCAAGCTGTACCAGCATTATTACATCGATACCGAAGCAGCAGAGGCGGATCGGCAGGACCACGCGTTTTCCGATATTTTTCTGGAAAGTGAGTTCAATCCCGCCAGCTGTCTCTCTTTGAATGCCGACCTGAGCTGGTCGCCCTACGACAACCGGCTCACATCTTATGAAACAGGCGTGACACTCAGGGATAACCGGGGAGACTGGCTCTATGCCGAGTACAGAGGAGAAGAGGCCGATACCGAAACCGACGAATCCGAAACGGTTTACGGCAAAATCAGCGTTAAAATAACCGAAAAATTGCGCGTATATGCCTTACACGAAGCAGACCTGGTGTCAGACGAAAGTGTGGAAACCACTGCCGGTGTGACGGTGACCGGGCCGTGCTGGTCCTTTGACACGTCCTTTACAGAGACGCAGGATGAAACAGAGATCGCCTTTCTTGTCACACTGCACGGTTTGGGAGAATTCGGAACAAAATGACGGCTGATGTACACTGGTATGCCCTGCTCACAAAAAGCAATTATGAAAACATTGTCTGGCAAGGCATCTCTCAAAAACGGATCGAGGTCTTTCTTCCGAAAATCAAGACAAGAAGCCGGCGGAAAGACAGGCGAATCCTGATTGACAAGCCGCTCTTTCCGGGATATCTCTTTGTCAGGACACCGCCTGACCCCGACAGCCAGCTTTCGATTCTGAAGACGGTCGGGGCGGTGCGGCTGCTCGGCAACAGGAACGGCCCCGTGCCGGTAAGGAGCGACCATATCGAGTCCCTGAAAATCCTGACCAAGTCGACCACGGATATTGTCACGGGCAGTTCGGAAAAACTGATAAAAGGCGATTCGGTACTGATAACAGAGGGGCCGCTGGCAGGGCTCAAAGGGGAATTTGTCAAGTACAGGGGGAAAAAACGGGTTGTCGTGGACATCCCGGCGCTACAACAGTTCGCCGGTGTGGAAGTGGGGAAGAATAAAATTGAAAAGATCCCGGATATCTTATTATAACGTCTTGACTTCCGGCGGTTTTTTGATTAAAAATTCTGGTGCTTATTGCGGCTGACTCTATTT
>CAYZHB010000195.1:0-3126 GCA_964478245.1 uncultured Desulfobacterales bacterium
ACGACATCAGCTCGTTCGGGATCAGCCGCAGCACCAGGCTGATCCGGCCTTTCTCGGTCCATACCGGACCGAACCGAACCAGTGTTCCCTGTTTCAGCCATTCCGGAAATATGCCGGAACCGATAATAACACCCTTTCCTTCTTCACGGACAAAAAGGTTGCGGATCATCATAAACCATTCCGCTGCCGCCCATCCGTGGTGACCGTCTCCCATGCACCCGCCGCCGGTGTGCGGATGGATGGCTTCGGGCCAGTTCCCCGTAGGGGTGGCCAGATCGGCCGTGGTTTCTATTAAATCGATATACCGTTTGTCCCCGGCCCTCAGAAGCGTCTGCGCAATTGCCAGGGTAAGGTAGGCATTGATGCCTGAATGAATCATATCCTGGAAAAACGCCCCGTTGTGAAAACAACCTGCCATAAGAAACGCCGCCGTGTTCATGACGGCCGGGTCTCCCGGCGGTGTCAGCCGCAGGGGATAATCCGCCACAAGAGACCCCACCGCGCCGGCATCCAGCCGGCGATAACAGGAGGCGGGAATCCCTCCCTCCGGCGATCTTCCCGGAATTTCCCGGATCGTTTTAAAAATACACGTTTCAAAATCAAATGCGGCCGCCTGAAGTTCCGCCGCCTTTGAATCGAGGGACATGGAACTTGCCAGGGAAGCGGCCGCCTTCAGGCCGGCAAGGCCCCAGAAATTGTCCCAGTAATAATAATCATTCGGGCCCAGGTGCTCTGCGCTGAAACCCGCCGGCAAGAGGCCGGCATGCCGGGCACCCATGCCGCGGGGTGTCCGTTTCTGGATTATCCAGCGGGCGCCTTTGAAAACGCCCTCTGCCAGTCGTTTGTTCAACCGGCAGCCGGCAGTCTTTTGATACTGGCTGATAACCCAGAGCACCTGCCCGTTGGAATCCCATTCCCCTTCCTGGGACTGGAAATAGCCCGATCCTTTCTGCCGGGAGGGAAAAGTGGAAAGCTTCTGAAAAGCGCGATCGAGAAAGCCGGCGGAAATCAGGGCCTTTATCATAAAACAGGCGTCCCTGAACCAGAACCGGCGGTAGGTGTAGGGACCGGGCACCACGTCGCCGGCCGAGAGCAGGGCCAGGGTTCTCAAGGCGGCATTGAAAAGAAACGTGATCCGGTTATCCGGTATCTCGAGACAAGTTTTCTCCGCCAGGCACTCCCGGAAATTCCGGGCAGGAACCGGTATCTTTTTCAGTCCTTTCTCAGACTTGTCCGCCATTGGAATACGCAGCTTTACCGTCTTCGACCCGTTGTCCGGTATCCTGAAAAGGGCGGTACCCGTGGCCATCCCGATACTGCATTCCACGGCGGTGTCGTTTCCGGAACTGTTAAAAAAAAGCGCCGCGTCCCCTTTACGGTAATCGGACAATACGGTTCTGGAAGGATTTTCACTCATGATCACCCGGGGCTCCCCATTCACTATAAAGCAGGATCGATCGGCGATATAGGCGATCTTTTCAATAAACTGGATTCCCTCGGGATTATACGGTCTGAGACTTGCGGCGATCCACCCGCCCTTGCCGGCGCTGCCTTTCACATTCACCGAGACTTCCGGCCGCCTTTCGCGAAACTCAAGCGCGGCCACCGTTTCAAGGTGCAGGTTGTCCCGGCTGCTTACCGTGCGAACCGCCTGATTTTCGCTCATCAACAGCTGCTGGTGCGCATCCGGCGCCCTTGACGGAAACAGGTGGCCGCCGGTATCCGAAACGATCCAGAAATCGAGAGACCACCCGTCAAAAAAAGGGGTGAGAAGCCCCCGCGGGTCTATGATGGGATAGACCGGGACATCGGGATGCCCAATGGCTGTCCAGTTCCGGTGGGTCAGGTTCACATGGCTGAATGAAAAGCCGCGGGGCACAAAGGAGGCATCGTCGGGATTGAACTGTTTCTCCACCCAGAAAGGCCATACCCAGTCCAGATTGTACTGGATCGCCCGGGTATTGATCAGCCCTCTGGCGTGGAAAACGATACCGGCCCGGAGCAGTTCCATGGGCTCCTGGACTTCGGACGGCTGGGCAAACTGTCTGAGCCTGGCCAGGAAACTGACCGGATCCAGTATCTGGTAACTTTTTGCCGTGCGTCTTATCAGATATTTCCAGGGAAGCCATCTCAGCCACATATTGTCTCCCATTCATCAGGTTCTGAATTGAGCGTTTTACATTTCAATCAAGTACAACAAACAGTCAACGGCCACCCGCAAAGCGGGTGGCTTGGAATGAAGGTGTCAGATCAAGTTATCATCTCCCGGGGCAACATCACCTGATATCCCGCTTATATTATACAAAAAACATTATTCATGGATTTCGCCATGTCAAACCGACACATACCCGGGCTCCGGTTCATAATAGCCAAAGCCCCGCTGGTGGCGCGGCCACCACAACACCGGTTGCTGTAAGCCCGGCTGTCAACCGCCTGGAGATGGAACCCGATTTCCACGGTCTGTTTCGGGTCTAGCGCTCTTTCAGGGGCAATTTCATCTTGTGTTCTCAAACTCTTCCTATATTTTCCCGGTAAGAGATGCAAACGCCTCGACCACTTCCGGATCAAAATGCGCACCTGAGTTGTCCAGGATAAACGCATGCACATCTTTCCGATGCCAGCCCCCGCGGTAGGGCCGGTCTGAAATCAGTGCGTCATAGACATCGGCAACCGCCATAATGCGGGCTTCATAGACGATATCGTCACCTGCAAGTCCGTGGGGATAGCCTTTGCCGTCAAACCGTTCATGGTGCTGCAGCACGACCGGTACCACCTCACGGTACACCCTGATGGGCTCAAGAATCCGGGCGCCCATGGCGGGATGCTCTTTGATCACCGCATACTCTTCCGCCGTGAGATTGCCCGGTTTGTCAAGTATGCTGCTTGAAATCCCGACTTTTCCAATGTCGAGCCGGTGCTTTTTCAGTTTGAGAACGGACGCCAGCTGCTGGGCCATCAGGCTCACCCTTTCCGAATGGCCGGCCGTCCATGGGGATTTGGCATCCACGGTTCTTGCCAGAGCGGTCAGCGCCCCTTCATTCAACTGATCGAGCTCGCGCACCAGATTCGAATTGGCCAGGGCCACGGCCATCTGGTCGGCCATCTGCATGGCCTGGCCCAGATCTT
>CAYZHB010000195.1:3136-4152 GCA_964478245.1 uncultured Desulfobacterales bacterium
TTTTCTGCCGAAGAGCGGGCCAAGGCCGACTTTTTTTGCCGCCAGTTCGAAACCTGCCTCAGTTTCTCCCGGACAAACACCGGCAGGACAAACCACTGCCCCACATCCGGACCGAACGGCCGCAGATAGCCGGGAACGTCATCACTGCGGTCAAACCGGATATACCGAGCCCCCCCCAGACGGGCGGCCATATCTGCGGTGTCAAAAAAAACAGCGGTCCTGTTACTGCCGGGTCCGGTTTCTGTCGTGGAAGGTTTGTGAAATTTCCCTTTTTCAGGATATTCCATATCCACCAGGATCATGGCCACCGCACTGCAGGACAGCAGTTCCTGCATGCCGGCCAGCATTTTGTCAATAATTACCCTGGGCTCCAGCGAGGAGAGGATGGCCCGGTCTACTTCCGAAATCGTATGAATCGCCTGGAACCGGCGGTCAAGCTGTTCCGCCATGTGGTTCAGGGTGTCGGCAACCACCTCGAATTCGTCCCCGCTTTTTACGTCGATCTGATGCTTGTAATCGTGGTCGGTAATCCGCTGTATTCCCAGCTTCATCTTGTCCAGCGGATCAAGGATCAGGCGGATGTTGATCATGCTGAACAGCACCACGATGAAAAACGCCAGAACGAGGATCAGAGGAAAAATCCGTTGAAAAGCCTCCACCGATGAATAAAGATCACCCTTTGACTTGACAAGAAAAACCGTCCAGTTGTCGGAATGAAATCGGGACGCCATGAATATGGTCCAGTAGCGGGCCAGGTAGTCCGTATCCGCATTTGACCATTCAAACTGGCGGGACCGGGGGCTTTCAAGTCTTGCCGGCATATCACTGACAAACGCTGCCGGGGTGTCAAGCGAGGTGATAATGACCTTCCGGTTTTCGTCCACGACCAGCAGATCCGTCTGCGGCGGGAGTATGTTGCTGGACCCGATTTTCCACAGAAAACCCGTATTGACTTCTCCCAGTACAACCCCCTTTTCCGACCCGCTTCTCCGGACCGGCAGTGCAATGAACACGCC
>CAYZHB010000196.1:0-4118 GCA_964478245.1 uncultured Desulfobacterales bacterium
TGGCGGATGCCGTCGAACAGCATTACCGGCCGGTTCACTCGGGCGGCGCGCTCCCGGAAAATGATACGGCGAGAATCCTTGCCATTGCCGATAAAATCGATACGATCTGCGGATGCTTTTCCGTGGGACTGATTCCCACCGGCCATTCAGACCCGTATGCACTGCGGCGGCAGGGACTGGGCATCCTGCAGATAATCCTTGACCGCGGTTTTGCCTTTCCGTTGAGGGGGCTCGTGGACGGGGGGCTGGATCCCTTTATCAAGGAAGATCCGGAAAGGAGCCAGGTGCTGGAGAAGGTCATGGATTTTCTGGAGGCCCGGCTGGTGAATATGCTGACCGAGCGGGGTTTTTCAAAAGAGGCTGTCAACTCCGCCCTGGCCGTGTCTTTTGACAATGTTCCGGACGTGCTTCTGCGGGTGACGGCGCTGGATGACCTCAGGAAACGGGCGGATTTCGAGCCCATATCCATCGCCTTCAAGCGGGTTGAGAATATACTGAAGAAAACAGGGGTGGACACCGTTGAAGCGGTTGATCCGGCCTTTTTTGAAAGCGATGCGGAAAAAGATCTCTACGATAGGTGCCGCAGCACGTCGCTTGAGATCCTCACCCTGACCGATACAGGGGATTATGACGAGGCGCTGAAGAAAATTGCCGATCTTCGGGGGGATGTGGACAGGTTTTTTGACGACGTCATGGTGATGACGGAAGATGAGCGGTTGAGAAAGAACCGGATTGCGCTCCTTTTCCAGGTGTCGGCGCTTTTCAGGAACATCGCGGATTTTTCAAAAATATAACGGACCGGTATCCGGTGTGGAGAGGCGCACGACTTTTCTGCAGAGCCGTATGCCTGCATTTCATTGGTTGTTTCGAAACCGGGGGCTATGCCCCCGGTTACAACCGTCAACGATTGAAACACTGACGTGTTTTTGTTTTGTATGCGAATGCATACATTCCAAGCCACCCGCTTTGCGGGTGGTCGTTGACTTCCGGTCCGGCCGGGGGGTGGGATTGGAAAACCAGGCCGTTCGGATAAACAAAAGAGACCTTTGAAGGAGATATGTATGCCGGGATACGACCCCGAGAAAGATAAAAAACTGAAAGAGTGGCAGTGTGAGGAGACCGGACTCCGGGTTTCCATCAATCAGTACGGAGAGGGCGAGCCCAAACTCCAGATAGGGCCCCGGATCCTGAAAAAAAAGGACGGCACCGACCGGGCGCCAATGAAGGCGGGCCGCCTTTCCATAGAGGATCTGATGTGGTTCTACGATATCATTGATGAGGTAAAGGATGCGTTATCCGACCTTGTCGGACCTGAATAGCGAGTCCCTGATTCCGCCGCTGGGTGCCCGGAAGGCTCCGGATATCGGTCCCGCGGCCCTGCTTGTCAGCACGGGCAAAGATTTCAGTGAAATCCGGTCTTTGCTTGCCCAGGGAGAATCGCGCCCTTTTTTCATCAGTACCCTTTTAAAGGTCCCGTCAAGCGGGAAAGGATTCTGCTGTTCCGGGCCTTTTATCGGATCGCCTTACGGTGTGATGCTCCTGGAGTCACTGATCGCCAAGGGAGCCCAACAGGTGGTGGTCCTCGGGTGGTGCGGGGCGGTCTCTGAAACGCTTCGGACAGGCGACCTGGTCGTTGTAAAAGACGCCCTCTCGGATGAAGGCACTTCCCGCAGTTATCTCGGAGACACGGATGATTTTCCTGTTGTCAGGCCGTCTGAAAGCCTGTCGGCTGCGCTCCAATATGCGCTGTCAGAGGCGGATGTCGATTTTAAAAAAGAGCGGATATGGACAACGGATGCCATATACAGGGAAACCGAAACCCGGGTGGCGTTTTTCCGTGACAGGGGCGCAAAGGCGGTGGACATGGAATGCTCGGCCCTTTTTGCAGCGGCCCGGTACCGGGGCGCGGAAATAGCCGCCCTGATGGTGGTTTCCGACGAAGTTTCCTCTGACCGTTGGGAGCCGGGTTTCAGAAGCGATGCGTTTAAAAGAGCGAGAAAGACGGCCTGCCATTCTCTGGTTCGGTTTGTACGGAGGTTGGACAGGGATGGATAAGGCCGTTGAGAGAGAGGCGCAGGAGCTCAGGGAGAAGCTCCTGGAACACGGGTACCGGTACCATGTGCTGGATGATCCCGTGATTTCCGATGCCGAATACGACCGGATGATGCAGCGGCTCATGGAGATTGAAGAGACCCGTCCGGAACTTGCCGTTCCCGATTCCCCCACCAGGAGAGTCGGCGCCCCGCCGCTGGCGGCATTTGACACGGCACTGCATACCATCCCCATGCTGGGGCTGGACAATGCGTTCTCTTCCTCGGAGGTGCGCGATTTTCAAAGGCGGATTCAAAACGCCCTGGAAGAAACAGAGATTGTGTACACCGTGGAGCCGAAGCTCGACGGGGTCGCTGTGGAGCTTCGGTATGAGAACGGCACCCTCACCAGCGGCATCACCCGGGGCGACGGATATACCGGAGAGGTGGTCACGGACAATATCCGCACCATAGACACCATCCCGCTGCGGCTTTTTCAGAACAGCACCTTTCCCGTGCCGTCTCTTCTCGAGGTGCGCGGCGAGGTGATCATCAGCAAAGACGATTTTGCCGCCCTGAACCGGCAGCGTCTCGAGCGCGGAGAAAGCCTTTTTGCCAATCCCAGGAATGCAGCGGCGGGTTCCCTGCGGCAGCTGGATTCCCGCATAACCGCAGGCAGGCCGTTGGATATGTTTGTTTACGGTGTGGGCAGCCTCGAGGGGATTGCATTCGATTCCATAACGCAGATGTTCGAAGCGCTGAAGATGTTCGGACTGAAGCTCAATCCACTGGTGAAAACCGGTGTGGACATACAGGAGGCGCTTGCCTGCTATGATGAACTCGAATCGAAAAGGGAATCTTTGCCCTATGAGATCGACGGCATCGTGATCAAGGTCGATGACAGGAACCGGCAGCAGGCGCTCGGCACCCGGAGCCGGAGTCCGAGATGGGCGGTGGCCTACAAGTTCCCGGCCCTGCGGGAGCGGACCATGATACATGAAATCGACGTGCAGGTGGGCCGGACGGGCGTTCTGACACCGGTTGCCAGACTCGAGCCCGTCAGTATCGGCGGGGTCACCGTTTCCCGGGCCACACTTCACAATGCGGACGAGATCGGGAGAATGGATGTGCGCAAAGGGGACCAGGTGCTTGTCATGCGGGCCGGTGACGTGATTCCCAAGGTGGTGAAGCGGGTGAACGAACACCACTGGCCGGACGAGCCCCCCTTCAGGATGCCCCAAGCGTGTCCGGTCTGCGGCAGCACCGTTGTCCGGATTGACGGGGAAGTGGCTCACCGGTGCGTCAACTCGGCCTGTCCCGCCCAGGTAAAGGAACGCGTGAAGCATTTTGTGTCACGGGAGGGATTCGACATCGAGGGGATCGGGAAAAAACTTGCCGAGCAGCTTGTGGAAAAGGAACTCGTTCACTCTGTGGCCGATATTTTTACCCTCGGAAAAGCCGACCTTGCCGCACTTGAAAGAATGGGGGAAAAATCGGCACAAAATCTCATTTCCGCCATTGAACAGTCAAAAGAAATACCCCTGAAAAAGTTTCTCTATTCCCTGGGCATCGGGTACCTTGGAGAGAACGCCGCCGGGCTCCTGGCCGCCGCTTTTAAAGATATTGATTCGGTGATGGCGGCCGCGAGGGAGACCATCGAAGCCGTAGACGGTATCGGGCCCAAAACGGCGGCCTCAGTGGTGAATTTTTTTTCCTCGCCGGAGAACAGAGCGGTTGTGGAAAAGATGTTCCAATCCGGGGTCCGCGTTCAAAAAGCCCCGGGCGGACCGGAATATGATGCGGCCGAAAGCCCTTTTTACGGGAAAACCGTGGTGCTGACCGGTTCCCTTGCGCAGATGACCCGCGCCCACGCAAAGACACTCCTGCAGGAGGAGGGGGCAAAAGTCACCTCGAGTGTCAGTTCCAACACCGATTTCGTGATCGCCGGCGAGGGCGCCGGCAGCAAACTGGACAATGCCCGGGCACTCGGTGTCCGTGTCCTGGATGAACCGACTTTCCGCTCGATGGCCCGTTTATAGGTTACAAAGCAATCGTTTTCCCGGCGCCTCCCTGCACATACTTGTCCGG
>CAYZHB010000197.1:0-4064 GCA_964478245.1 uncultured Desulfobacterales bacterium
CTTGCGCTCAGCACTGACAAAGCAGCCAACCCTATAAACTTATATGGTGCCACTAAGCTCTGTTCAGACAAAATTTTTATATCAGGCAACTCCTATACAGGGAAAAAAGACAGGGCAATTTTCAGTGTTGTAAGATATGGGAATGTTGTGGGGAGCCGGGGGAGCGTTATTCCCTTTTTCAGGGAGAAGAGCAAAACAGGCAAGCTTCCCATAACGGATTCAAGGATGACGAGGTTTTGGATAACCCTTGATCAGGCTGTTTATTTTGTTTTCAGCTGTATTGATACCATGGTGGGAGGGGAGCTTTTTGTGCCGAAACTGCCGAGTATGAAGATAACGGATCTTGCAAGGGCAGTTTGTCCTGAGTGCACAACTGAGATTGTCGGTATAAGGCCTGGAGACAAACTTCATGAGGTTATGATCCCCCAGGATGAATCGAGAATGGTGCTGGAATTTGATGATAGATATATAATTGAACCGGAGTTGAGATTTTACAGAAAAAGAAAAAATGAATGTAACGGGAAACCCGTATCTGAAGGTTTTGAATACAGTTCAGGTGACAATCCCTGGTTTTTAACTGTCAAAGAGATGACGGAATATTTGAAGAGCTTGTAAAAAAACATCAGACAAGCGTTCAACTCTCTTTTTGGGTTATTGTCACATCCGCAATGATTTTCCCATCCTTTCTTGCAGCTCTTGAAAACCGGAAACAGAATTTTTCGGTTTCCAGAAACGCCTTTGGATAGCCGTCAGCATCAAGCATCCGTATATAATCAAAAATCCGGTCAAGGGAGTCCAGTTGGGATATATCCCCGTCTTCGGGTTTTCTCCTCTGGAATTCAACGATCTTGCCTTTTTGAGCAGAAGGTTCAGGGCTTGTCTCTATAATTTCAACGATCATCTCTTCGATAATGTCGCCCGCCCTGAGATAGATCTCTTCAGCACTTCCGTAAAGACAGAGATTTTTCTTCATGTAAACCGGCCCGGCATCAAGAGTGTCCACGCATCTGACCGCCGAAATTTTGGTGTCATGAATTCCCCTTGCAATAAGGTTCTGCAGAGGGCTCCCCCCCCTTCCGAAAGGAAGGTCTGTCATGTGAAATATGATGCAGTTAAAATTTGAAAATATTTCTTCAGGGATCATATATGACCAGTGAGGGAAAAACACATATTCAGGTGTGAAGGCCTTTAAAGTTTCATATGTGAGTGCTTCTTTGCGTGAAATCAGCTTGAATGCGGTCCCTGTCCTTTTCTCGAGGCGCTCCTTCATGGGAATGTTCCAGCTTCTTGAGGTCGCCAGCACGTATTTTTTCTCCATTATATCACCATCCGCCAGTTTAAGGGGGTGCCTTTTTTTATGTCAGCACCTGCCTTTCGTCCTTTTATTTGCTCCAGGTATCTGGTGTGAAGCCCGTCTCCCGGACGGATGGCGCGTATATTTTCTTCTGTAAACGTATCGCCTGCGGCAATATCTGACACGGCAAATATGGAACGCCTGAAGACGAGGCTTTCTTTCTGTTTTTCTGTTATCTCGTAGGATATTTCCCCAAGCGCCTTTTCCAGGGTTCTGATGTCATCCGCCATCTGTCTGAACTCATCGGGCTCCATTGAAAAGGTACTGTCAGGTCCCGGTGTTTTTCTTGAAAGGGTAAAATGTTTTTCCACTATGCATGCGCCAAGGGCCACAGCACCTAATGCCACGACGCCGCCCAGGGTGTGGTCCGATAATCCAGATACGACATCAAAAGTTTCAGACAGATGGGGGATGGTTATCAGATTCGCCTCTTCGGGCGGCGCAGGGTAGGCGCTGCTACATTTTAACAGCGCGATTTGGGCGGAACCGTTTTGTTTAAGGGCTTTTACAGCCTCCTCAATTTCGGCCAGAGAGGCAAGGCCGGTTGAGACAATCACGGGTTTTCCGGTTTGTGCAATGGCTTTCAAAAGGGGTATGTCCACGATCTCAAATGAGGCCACCTTGTATGCCGGCACATCCATCTTTTCAAGAAAATCCACGGCAGTCGGGTCAAAAGGAGTTGAAAAAAGATGGATATCTGCTTTCTCCGCTTCCTTTTTAAGGTCCGGCTGCCATTCCCAGGGGGTTGATGCCTCTCTGTAGAGCTCGTAAAGGGTTCTTCCTTTCCATATCGTACTCTTCAGGCGAAAATATGGATTGTCCGCATCGACTGTCATTGTATCGGCCGTGTATGTCTGGAGTTTCACCGCATCTGCCCCCGCTTCCTTTGCGGCCCTTATGATTTCGACAGCCTGATCGTAGTCTTTGTTATGATTTGCAGACATCTCTGCAATAATATATACGGGTTTTCCTCTGCCGATGATACGGTTATGAATTTTCATTGGATTCATTTTCTTTTTCACTTTCGATTTTCAGGGTAAAACGCCTGCCGTCAAGTTCAAAAAAAAGGGGGTACCTTTCATTGTCAGCCACCCGCATCAGGTTGAACTGCTGCCTTATGGTTTTGTCCGGGTCAAGACGGGAGTCTTCGGGTGCCCGTTTTCCGTAGAACGTCTCCTTGCCCTGATGTACTCTTGCCCCGGCAACCGTTTCAGGATACTTTTCGATGAACTGCCGGCAGAGTTTGAAAGTGGCTTCCCACTGTTTTTTTCTCAGTTCCTCCACAAGCTCAAATCCGGTGAAATGCAGTTCCTCCTGCAGATAGATACCGCCGCTGTCAACGGATTCTGCCGCCTCGAATAGTGTCACAGGGACACTGTTTTGACCTTCAAGAATCTGCCAGGTGAGGGGCGACCAGCCTTTACCGTGCGGCAGGTCGCTTTCATGGACCACAAGAGTGTGGGTGTTGCGTCTCAGAATGTCAGGCGGCAGCATCTGACCGCATCCGAGACAGAAGAGCATGTCGCTTTCTTCAATATCGCCTGCTGCATGGACATGACGTGTTTTGTGTCCCTGTTCTGACAGATAGGTTTTGAACTCTCTTATAAAGGGATTGATCCAGGAATCTTTGTCAGAGAGAATGCTGACATTGAGGTGGCGGTTTCCATGTATGCGGGAAAGAATCAGCGCGATGATTCTGCTTCCTTTACCGTCGATGATGCCTCTTGCGTTATCAGACACGGTTTTTCTCAAATCCCGGTTTTCGATAAAAGAGGCGATGATCTCGGAAAGTTCCTGGACTCCTGCATTGGAATGCCAGCCCGCATTAAGTCCGGCACCTGCTTTTTCAATTGCTGTGACAATGCCTTTCTGGTTTTCGGCATTCACCATGTAAACAGCAGGGACGCCCATATAGCAGAGCTCCCATGCCGTGCTGCCGCCTGCTGATACCGCCATGTCGGCCCATTCCATGAAATCGGGCATCTTTTCTGCGCTGACAATCAATTCGTGATGAAAGCCGCTTTTCTCAAGCGCTTTTTTGATTGATGCAGTGTTGTTGTTCGCGGGGCCGGCAATGATTTTTACGGAAAAACCGGTGATACCTGTCAGGTTCAAAGCCTTGACAACTTTTAACGTGGTGTTGTCAGGGTCTGATCCTCCCATGGTGACTAAAATGTGTTTTGCCCTGTCTTCAATCCTTTTTTCTGTTTTTCCGGGCTTTAAAAATTCTTTTCTGAGCATGGTGAACCTTTTGCCGAGAAGGGTCACTGTATTCGCGGGGCACCTGTAGTCGATTTTCTCTGCATCAAGGTTCTGGTTTAAAAGGAAATCTGTATTGTAAAATTCCAGATGGTTGTCGTCATCCACCATGAGGATGTGAAATCCCTTTTCCCTTATCTTTTTGTTGTAGACGTCGGTAAAGTGATAACCATCGAGAACAATAATACGGGCCTTATACCGGATTAATGCGTCAAGTGTTAGGGTAAGGTCCGAAGAATCGGGATGCGGTTTTTCAAGGCTTAAAAGTTCAAAGCCCGCATTTGTTAATTTGTTTTTCAGCGAGGGATTACAGCAGGAAACGAACAAAACCCTGCCGCCTCTTTTCTGCCATGCCTGTCCAAGGGCAATACACCGCATCACGTGGCCGGTGCCGATCTTATGGTTGGCGTCGGCTCTGATAATGATATGTTTGTCAGTCATACAAAAATTT
>CAYZHB010000198.1:0-4052 GCA_964478245.1 uncultured Desulfobacterales bacterium
GGCCGGCGCGGACGATGCCGCCTGGCGGAACGGCCCGTAAAAGGCCGAGCAGTACTTGACCGCATAGGACATGATCGGGGTATTGGAAAATCCCTCTTCATCCAGGGTCTGCCTTATGATCCCGACGCGGCCGTCCATCATGTCCGACGGGGCCACCATATCCGCACCCGACCGGGCGTGGGAGAGGGCGGTTCTGGCGAGAAGATCGAGCGAGGCGTCATTGTCGATCCGGCCGTTCTCGACAAAACCGCAGTGGCCGTGATCGGTATATCCGCAAAGGCAGACATCCGTGATGACCGTGATCTCCGGCACGGCCTCTTTAACCGTCTGCACGGCTTTCTGAACGATGCCGTCCGCGGCATAGGCGCTCGTGGCGAGCGGATCTTTTTTGTCGGGAACCCCGAAAAGAATAACGGCCGGGATACCCAGATCGGATGCCGCTTTGACCTGTTCTGTCAGTTTGTCGCAGGAAAACCGGAAATGTCCCGGCATCGATTCTATCGGGGCCTTGACGCTTTTACCTTCGACGGCAAACAGGGGCAGGATCAAATCATCCAGGGATACTTTCGTCTCCGATACAAGCCGTCTGAAATTTTTCGTTTCTCTCAGGCGTCTGGCCCTGAAATCGGGAAACAGCATGGTCAGTTCTCCTTTTTGATCTCTTCATCCGTTAAATAACAGGCCGGATCCGCATCCCACGGGTCCCCTGCAACGGATTCGCCCCTCGCCCTGAAGTTGCCCCCGCAGATATCGAGCCATCTGCATTCGCGGCATCTGCCTTTCACATGCTTCTTTTTCTCTTTCAGCTTCATGAGAAAGGTGTTGGCGGGGTCGGTCCATATTTTTGAAAACGGCTGTAATCTGATGTTCCCAAGGCTTTTGTCCCGCCAGAACTGGTCCGGGTAGACCTCTCCGTCCCAGCTGATACAGCCGATGCCCCTGCCGGAATTGTTTCCCTCGTTCATTTTGAGCAGTTCCAGGACCTCGGCCGCCCTTTCCGGGTCTTCTTCCGTCAGTTTCATGTACAGATAGGGGCCGTCGGCATGGTTGTCAACCGTCAGGATCTCTTTGGGCTTGTCCCGGTCGTGAAGGTCTTTCGTCCGTGCCATGATCAGGTCCAGTGTCTGCCGGGTCTCTTCGTGGGTGAGGTCCTCATCGGCAATACCGGATGCTCTGCCGGAATAGACCAGGTGATAGAAGCAGGCCCTGGGAATGTTCATCTCTTCGAGCAGGTCAAAGATGCCGTCAATTTCACGGAAGTTCCGTTTGTTGATTGTAAACCGCAATCCCACCTTGATCCCGGCTCGCCGGCAGTTTTCAATACCGGCCACCGCCTTTCTGAAAGCGCCCTGAAGGCCGCGGAACTTGTCATGGGTTTCTTCAAGGCCGTCCAGACTTATCCCTACATAGGAAAGCCCGATTTCTTTCAGTTTTCCGGCCTTTTCCGCGGTTATCAGGGTGCCGTTGGTGGAAATGACCGCTCTCATTCCCCTGTCGACCGCGTATCTGGCATATTCGAACAGCTTCGGGTGCACCAGGGGTTCGCCGCCGGAAAACAGAAGTACGGGCACCCCGAAATCGGCCAGGTCGTCTATCATACTGAAAGCCTGACCGGAAGACAGTTCATTGTCATAGGCGATGTCTTCCGACTGGGCATAGCAGTGGACGCATCTGAGGTTGCACCGTCTTGTCATATTCCAGACCACCACCGGTTTTTTGTCTATGGAAAACTGCAGAAGGTGGGACGGGAGATCTTTTGACTGTCTTGCATATCTCAGTGTATCCGAGGGCTCCACTGTTGAACAGTAAAGCTTTGAAATTCCGATCATTTCAGCTCTTTTCTTATCAGGTTATCAAGGTATGTCTGGTAATGAATGAGGTCGTTCCGGGAAAGAAAGAACCGCTTTTTGCCGGTTTTTTCCTTGACCAGATTCAGCCCGTCATAAAAATTTTCGTATATTTTCGAAACGATTTCATCGGACGTCACGTCATGATTGATAAACTCTTCAATCAGAAAATCAATGGCATCCTCTTCAAACACAATGTTCAGATCGAAATTGTTCAGGATGTCCACCTCGATCCGTTTCACCTTTTCATGGAAAGATCTGACCTTGTTGATGGCATCCCCGATTTCCGTGACATTGGCGCAGAAATACTGGGCAACCAGCTCCGCCCGGTACCTGGAAAGGGTCAGACCGTGCCGCAGGGACAAATTTTTCCAGTTGCCCGTAATATGCGCCGTTATATAGGATTCATATGAGGCTTTGGCCCGGGCATGAAGCCGGTCCCATGTCTCCCGGCTGCTGTCTGACAGGATATCGTCCAGCATGGCGTCACTGTTCTCGATCACCTCCTGAGTGATGGTAAATCTGTCAACATTGCTTGACGGCAGTTTCTCTTCAAAAGGCAGGAGGGCGGCTTCCACCACACTGACAAGTCCCCTGGCACCTGTATTTTCCCCGGACGCCTTTTTGGCAAGCAGGGCAAGGGCATCATCCGTAAACAGAAGATCGATGCCGTAGGCGGCAAAATCGAGTCTTTTGCCCAAAACCACCGGGTTGTTGGGCATCTTCAATATGGCATAAAGGTCTTGTTCCGATAATTCATCCAGAACGCATCTGACCGGCAGCCGGCCGATAAACTCCGATTCGAAACCATACGCGACAAGGTCTTCCGCTTTTACCTGTTTTAAAACGTCCGAGTCGCTGTCGGTTTTACCTTTGATATCCGAGCCGAAACCGATGACACTGTCCGTGATTCTTTCCCGTATGACATCTGAAAGGTCTGAAAACGCACCGCTGACAATGAAAAGGATATTGCTCGTGTTGACCCGTTTTTTGTTGCGTTGCCCGGTTTTCTGATAGCTTTCGAGTTCCTGCATCATGGAAATGGGATCATGGGGCACTTTAAGGTCCACATCCGTTTCTTCCATGGGCTTCAAAAGGGTCCGCTGGACGCCTGTGCGGGAAACCTGGGACCCCCTCACATTGTCGCTTGACGCAATTTTGTCTATTTCATCGATATATATAATGCCGCATTCGGCAAGCGCGATATCATCGTCCGCCTCTTTTACCAGATCGCGGACCAGATCCTCCACATCGCCGCCGACGTAGCCCGTCTCTGAAAATTTGGTCGCATCGGCCTTGACAAAGGGCACCCCGATCTTGTCGGCAATCAGTTTGATCAGATAGGTCTTGCCGATACCGGTCGGTCCCAGCATAAGGATGTTGGACTTGATCGTGCCGGTGATCTTTTTATCGGATTCTTTTTTAACCTCTCTGTGTTTTATCCGATTGAAATGGGTGCATATTTTGGTGGAGAGCACCGACTTGGCCCTGTCCTGCTTCACAATATACTGGTCCAGGTAGGCAATAAGCTCTGACGGTTTAATGTCGAAATCGATTACACGATTGCTACGGTCACTGCTGTATGTTGAATCGACCCGCACTTTCTGGGCTGAAGGCGGCTGGGAAACGATTTTGACGTTACCACCGAATCTTTTGTTCAAAAATTCGCCCAGTTCTTTTTCAATCTTTTTGGGGTCGGGGGTGTTGTTGTTTTCATTTACGGTTTTCATGACCCAATAATATAATGATGTTTCCGGAGAATTCAAGATTTGTCGGAACGATTTTTGGCTTTCGGGGCGAACATCATGCAGTTTTTGCCCGACGAACTGAACACGACAATCGATGGGAGCTGTTTGCTCTTGAACCCCAGGGATCTGCAACCGTAAGGGTGATCACTTTCCCAGGTTATATAAAAATGCCGGCATTTATAACAGTTGATCCTGTTATCCGGATTGTTGTTCTCACTCATTACAACCGTCAACTGCTAACTCTCAGAATATATGGTTAGAAAGTCCAAGAATCGTTATCCCGCATACCCCGGTTACCCCGCGCTATCCCGCAAGAAAATAGTATAATTTGTACCCCGCTTATCCCGCCCCTCATTATGTGTTAAGGGAAGAGTCCCTCTTTTTGGATTGGAGTTGACTATGGCACCGTCAGGCGCTAAGTCTTAAGTCGCAAAACAAAAAACCAAAAACAAAAAGA
>CAYZHB010000199.1:0-4034 GCA_964478245.1 uncultured Desulfobacterales bacterium
GGCGCTGCCCTGAGTGCGGCGGTTCCCGCAAGAGCGTACACGGATATGGGTGAGCTTGCCGCCGCCATTGAAGCGGCCATGGAAAATGCCTCCGGGAACGATATCGATTACAGTGTGGATTACAGTTCCCAGACCCGCCGGTTTACCATCGAGGATGAAAACGGGTCGCTGACCGGGCTTTCACTCTTGTGGAATACAGGCCCGAACAGCGCTTTGTCTGCCGCAACCGAACTCGGGTACGACAACACGGCCGACGATACAGGCGCCTTGGCCTATACCGGTGACAATGATGTGGTGCTGTTCGATATCGCACTTGATACAAACGACACCATCAATTTCCGGGAAATCCCGGAGTCAGGCACCACCGAGAACTGCTGCAAGTTGACCGCCAAAATCCCGGCGGGGCAGTACACGGACCCGGACAGTCTTGCCGCAGCCGTGGAAGCGGCAATGGAAAGTGTTTCCAAAGACAAGGGAAACGGGGTTGACTATGAGGTCACATATAGTAATATGAGTCAAAAGTTTACCATCAAAGAGGACGGGGACTATACCGAAAAGAAACTTGACGATTTTGAGCTTTTATGGGGCACCGGCGCGGATATCGATATGAGCGCGGGAGATGTGATGGGATTCGATCAGAAGGACATTTCGCTTAAAACGCCTGAAAGTGAACCGGTCCGATGGGGTCTTTTCGAAACCCTTTTCGATTTGAAGGACTACCTTTCAAAGAACGACGTGGACGGTTTGAGCAGAACAATGACCCGGCTTGACACCCATTACAACAGTATCACCTCCGAGATCTCCGATATCGGGATGAAGTACAACCGGCTTGAAATACGGGAACAGGTCAGCATTGAAACCGCGACAAGCTACAAGGAGCGGAAGTCCAGTATCGAGGAGGCCGATATCGTCGAGGCGATAATGAACCTTCAGTCCGCCCAGACAGCCTATCAGGCCTCACTGAACTCGACCTCGAAAATACTCAACATCAGTCTTATGGACTACATGTAGCGATATGCTGATTCTGACAAGAAAAGAAGGGGAAAGCATCAATATCGGTGATAACATTGTCATCAAGGTCGTTGAAACAGGTAAAAACAGTATCCGTATAGGCATAGATGCCCCCAAGGATGTAACGGTGTTGCGGCAGGAGGTCTTTGAATCCATTCAGAAGGAGAACATTGCGTCTGCAGAAGGAGACAGGAAAGATATTGCCGCAGCCGCCCGCCTGATCGGAAACAGGGAGTCAAAGAAAGAGTGATGGAGATTAACACCAAACAGTTCGGGAAGATAGAAATCGATGAGAACAAGATTGTCCATGTGCCGACCGGGATTCCCGGTTTCAGGGAGAAAAAGAAATTTGTTTTTCTGCAGAGAGAGGACACCGTCCCCTTCTACCTGTTCCAGTGTGTGGAAGACCCCAATCTCGCCTTTATCGTGATCGAGCCCACAAAGGTGTTCCCGGACTATACCATCGATAAGGAACTTCTTGAAAAATATGTGTCGTGGGATTTTGACAAAGAGGAACTCTCCTGCTTTGTCATCGTGACAATACCAAAAGGCAATCCTGAAAAGATGACCGCCAACTTCATCGGTCCGCTTGTCATCAATAACGACAGAAAAGAGGGGCTTCAGGTGATACTTGAAAACAGCTCCTACTCGCACCAGCAGACACTGCTCAAATAGGGCAGGGGGGCACGTGGTGGAAGAATACGGTTCTGCCTCCAACCGGGTGTCTGTTATGTGTTTCTGAACAGAACCCGGAGCAAGAGAGATTCACACATTCTCGTTTAAAAGAAAACCGGTCAGATCCTTCATCTTTTCGTGGAGTTCCAGCATTTCTTCCGGCGGTATCTGCCTGATGATTTCATCGGTATTCCTGTCAATCACCTTGACGACAATAGCATTGGTCTGTTCGTGAACGCTGAAATTAAGCTTTGTCTGAAGGGTTTCTGAAAAATCTTCAAGGGCTTCCACCATCTGTTTAACATCGTTTTTGGTCAGTTCGGCTGCATTTGCAGCATCTTTGTTGTGATTCTGTCTGACTGTTGCCCTGTCGACAACATTTTTGATGCCCGAAGCGTTGCTTATGCCGGTAATGTCGATCCCGGGATTTGTATTTGCACCTACGTTCATTTTATATACCTCCTCCTTAAGGTGTGTTATCTATCCATATTGACAACCGCCGGTCTTGTAAGAGATTGCGGCTGCCTGTAGCCGTCCATGGCTTTTTTTCCTTGTCTTATTGTTTTCATCCTGGAGAGAAGATTTTTTCTGTGGTTTTGAATCTTTAACGTGATCGCGTTATCCGTTTCCATTAAACCGGCAAGACTGTTTTCAACTTTCTTTAAAAGAGCCGGGTCTTTAGTTTCCAGTAAGTTTTCCAGCTGTTTTTTCAGATCCACAAACGCATTGTTCCGCTCTTTTGTCATGGTTTTGAGATCCGGAAGGGTTTCAGTTTCCAGAATTTTTAGATGGTTTTGCTGAAGATCTCGATAGTTTTTGAAAATGATATTTACATCCATATTTCTCTCCATTGCACTTAGACTGCAATCGATGTTTTGCTGTTCATCTCTTTTTTCATATAAGCAGTCTGATTTTGCCCGGTTTTGTTTTCTTTGTGATTTGTGTTTTGATTCATGACCGTGACTTCCCAGATTCTTTTGAGTTCAGCAAGGTATTTTTCAGTTCTGATAAGTGTTTCAATATCTCCATTGACAGACACTTTCGGCAGCTCCACCATCATTTTGCTGTAAAGGCTTCTCAGAAAATTGATCTCTTCTGTCTGAACGTCTTCATCCAGCGAGGCATTCAACTCTGAAATAATTGCGATGGCTTTTCCGATATTTTCTCCTCGCTGCCGGGGATCATTGTTTTTTACCCCTTCCATTGCAAGCCTGATTCTTTTTATTGCCCCTTCATAAAGCATATGAATCAGTTTGTTCGGATCCATTTCTTCATACACTTGTGCTTTATGATACGAATTGAGTGCGGTATTGTCAACCATGTTAAGCCTCTGTAATTATGTTAATTTTTGTTCCCGGAATTGTTGTTCAATGTGTCTGCCATCTGGCTGATAAAATTCTGCTGAGACTCCATCTCCCTTAAATAAGAATCCAGAGAGACAAACTGCTGCATCATTGTTTCGTACTGCTTGTCGAGTCTTTCAGTTTCCGCTTCAATCTGTTCTTCAATTCTTTCGATCCGGTTGTTTACCGCATCGGTCTCACTGCCTATGATACCGTCGGATTTTGTGAACTCTTTTAGCTTGTCGTTCAGCATATCCGCCATGCCGGTCGTGTTTTCGTCGCCGAGAAAAAAGGTTTTTACATCGTCAAAGTCAGAAGCAATCTTGCTTGAAAGCACCTCTTCGTCAAGGCTTACAGTGCCGTCCTTATTGGCTTCAAATCCAAGATCATAAAAAGAGGTAATGTCCGTACCCGTATCGATAACCGTTGTCAGCGTTGTCAGCAGCGTTTCTTTGGAACCTCTGATTGAAGGGGTTTTGGCCAGGGTGCCCCATTCTCCCGTTTCCTCGTCATAGTCATCATTTGAATCGATTTCCTGGATCAGCTCGTTAAAAAGACTGACAAATCCGGCGATATCTTCCTGGACACCCGATGTTTCCCTGCTTATCGTGAGACTGGTGGAACCGGTTTTTGAAAGTGACAACGTCACACCGCTGATGATGTCGTCGAGTCCGGAATTGTTTTCTCTCTGATAATCGACCCCGCCAACCGTGACCTTTGAGTTGAGGGAGGAATCGGAAGGGGTGAGTGTTTTGGTTGAAGTGAATCCCAGGTCGGCTGCCGCCGTGCTGCCGGCGTCTTCCCACTTGATTTTCAGCCCGTCAAGCGTGCCCGCCTCCTGAATGTTGAGTTTGGATGTGTTTGCGTTGAAGGAGACAATGTAATCTTTGCCCGCACCGTTTGCCGCGGATTCTGTTTCAAGCGCCTCCTCGACGGCTTCGGCAAGATCGTTCCCGTCCTGGTACACCCCGTCTTCAATGGAGGCGGTCAGATCTGAGGAAAAAC
>CAYZHB010000200.1:0-3953 GCA_964478245.1 uncultured Desulfobacterales bacterium
TGGCTACCCACTTGATTTTGCTCATGTGCCAGTATTTCTTGCGGGCATTGCCGCAAAATGAACAGTACGACTCCCTTATAGAAAAACTCGAATCAATAGATAAAACTTTAGCACCTTATGCTAGTAGAATTTCAGGTTTTTCCCACATAGGTTTGGCGTTAAAGCCAAAATCGATCATCTCGGATCAGGCATTTAATATCCTTAAACAATTTGAGGAATCTGGCGCAAGCAAACTTTTAGAAAATAAAATGTATGGTGGTACATTACTTACGTACCTTGATGGTCCTGGAATTATGGAAATTGATGATCCGAGATTTTTAAAAGATGACTTGAGAACTTTAGTTGAATTGGGATTATTACGCCACGATTACAATTCAAAAGGAAAGAATATTTATATTTTTACCCATCAAGCAGCCGCTATAGTGCAGGCTGAAAATTCATAACAGTCAGCCCAGGTGACAGCCAGGGCCGGCGGCTTTTTGATAAACCGAGGAGGATCGAACATCAAACAAAATTTAATCAAGTCAACAGTTTTTCTAATATAATCACACTATCTCCGAATCTATCTCGCGGAAATGGACGATCCCCTCAGATGCGCCGCAGGTCTCGAGGAAACGTCTGCTGATTATCAGTCGCTGAAAAGAGAGCTCGCCGGATCAATTAAAAAGCTCAGATCCAGGCATTGTTTCGATCTTCCGTGACATCCTCTCCCGGATCTGTTTTATGTTTTCACGCTCTGACTCTATATAGGAGTCATCTTCAGAATAGCAGATCTTTGCAAGTTCGAGACCAGCTTCATGCGCATACAACCAGTCCGGCAGACAGGTGACGGGCGTCTCGTTGTCGAGAAAATACCGTACCGGTGATTCGGAACGCGATATAAAAGACTGCAGGGCACACAGCCCCACAAAAACCGATCTCAGAACCTTGACCGGGACCTCCACCTTCCCAGTTTCACAGACATTCTCCCTTTCAAATTGTTCCTCCAGGGAGGAGTGGACAAAGCATGCGACATTGCCGTTTTTATGTCAAGTCTCGTGATAGTCATGGTTCTCTCCTTTTTTTAGTGTCCATTACTTTTAGCGTTTCTATTTATTAATCATATTATCATATATCAACAGTCAATTCAATGTATTGAAATTCCAATCCGGCCAAGGTAAAATACGAATAAACGGAAAGAGGTGCCGACTTTGCATGGAGGAAAATATAAATTATTGACATGCATGATATTATGATGATAATTTTGAACAAAGAGTTCCATAACGACTCATCAACGGAGAGGAAAGATGGTTAAGAAAATATCAAGAAGCTTCATGAAGGGCGTGGGATCCGTAATTGAGATCTCGCCCAACAAAAAATATCCCATAAATTCCTACAAGCCCGGAAAAAGCAGTTCGGAAAGGCTCAGAAAAGATTGGTATAATGTGGGGAAATCTATATCCAGGGCTATCTCCATAACCTCAAATGGCCGGTAAGAAAAATAAAAACAAGAACAAGAAATCGCCTGAAAAAAGGCCCTCCGACCAGTCCACAGAAAAATCACAAAACAACGAAATCGCGCAAGCCTACCGGAAACAGCAACTTGTAGCGGCAAACTTCCAGGGCCCGATTCCGCCTCCTTCCATTCTGGAAGGATATGAAAACATAGTCGCCGGCTCAGCAGAACGCATCATCACTCTTGCCGAGAGTGAAACCCATCATCGCCACGCCATGGAAAAAAAAGCGCTTGATGCGGAAATAGAAAGCATGCAAAAAGAGGCGGACGACACGAAACGGGGCCAAATCTTCGGTCTCTTGATAGGGATGTCAGCTATATTGAGCGGCACTGTTTGCGCTGTAGCGGGTGCTCAACTTACGGGCGTCGTCATAGGCGGCGGCGGACTTGGCAGTCTTGTTTCCGCTTTTATAATAGGAAGGAAAAAATCTCAACAGAGCGAAGAAAATCAGACCTCAAAAGAAATGATGAACGCCCAGGGGGAATAGGGAGGGACCAAAATGGCAGAGAATTTAGTTCAACCCATATACAATCTGGATGAAAGTCTTAAATTTTTAAAAAAGACAAAAGACGGCAAATATGCCCAAATTGAAAAATCTTCGCTTAATTATCTCAGGCTCCACGTGGAGGAACAGCATATAGACGAGGAGGAACAGGAATATTGGTACAGTTTTGACTGCTGATCCGAAAAAAATTCAACTTGATTATCAATTTCAAAAAAAGGTAGATGGGAAAGCACCCTTCCTGCCTTTTTGTTTTCTGGCCCTTCCGCTGATAGGATCTGGGCGCGGAAAGGCTCTCTGGTTTTTATGCCCCTGAAACAGCTCTTGACAATTACGGCGGGTACGCGTAGAATATAGACGTTATCAGATTTTAAATCCCTTCTTTAGAAGGGTATGTTTACTCTCCGAATAGAAAAGCCGCAGCAGACAGCAGAAGTTTGTTGCGGCTTTTCTGTTTTCCGGTCCCCTCTCCTTTCTTTCTTCCGCAGCGGTGAAGCCTGATGACATCAGACGAACTTGACATACTGGCCGCCAGGATAGCCGAAAGGATCTCGGTGCAGCCGAGGTGGCTCAAGCTGAAGCAGGCGGTCGAGTATGGAAGTATGGGCGAAAAACGGTTGAAAAAACTGGCCATGAACGGCGAGATAGACGGGTACCCTGAAAACAGGCGGGGCGACTGGATTTTTGATCGTTACAGCATTGACAAGTACAGATTAAAGCCTATCGAGGAGACCAATGTACGCTTTAAAAAACTGCTTGACAGCCGGTGAACATAAACAGTACATGACGGATATGTATCTTTTCAAGCGCGGTAAATATTATTACGTCCAGTATAAACGGGGAAAAAAGAAGTCCCTGGCCGTAACCGACGGCAAAGTGGCCAGAAGGCTTCTTGCAAAGCTGAAAAGGGCCGAGCTTGAAAAAAAGATCGCCTTTCTCGATTCCAGGGAAAGGATCTCCATATCCGAATTCGCTTTGATCTGGACAAAAAACCCGGACAGAAAAGAGCTGTCTGAAAAAACCCTCCGGAGTGACGAACTGGCTTTCAACCTTTTAAAAGATGCGCTCGGCGATATCCCACTGAAGCTGGTCGACAAAGAGGCGATCCGGCGATTTAAAGAGATAACGCTGGCAAGGGTCAAACCGACATCGGTAAATTCGTATCTACGACATATCAAAAGCGGACTGAACTGGGCGAAGGAGGAGGGTTACATCGACAAGGTCCCGACCACAAAGATGTACAAAACCGGCAAAACGCTGACCCGGTATCTGAGCCGGGAGGAGGTTGAAACAATCCGGTCGTATGCCCTGGAACACAACCCTGAAATGTACAGGGTGATTCAGTTCGCCCTTTTCACTGGCTGCCGGAGGGGTGAGATCGTCCGGGCCAGATACGAACATATCCAGGGAAAAGCGATCAGGATCAAAGGGAAAGGAGACAAAGAGCGGATAATCCCCCTGCTTCCGGATGCACTGAAGGAACAACAGGACATCGGCAAAATATTCAGATACAGCCACGTGTCAACGATATCAAACTATTTCCGCAAAATTGCAAGAGCATGCGGTATCCAGTGCCGCTTCCATGATTTGAGGCATGCCGCCGGCACCCAGATGCTGGCCTCGGGTATTGACCTGAAAACGGTAAAGGAAATACTGGGGCATACGGACATCAGGACGACGGAAATCTATGCGCATGTGCTGGCCGAAACCATGGAAAAGGAAATGACGAAACTGAATTATGACTGAGCACCCGGATCCCCGAACTGCACCCAAAATGCACCCAAATCAAGATAACCTGCTGAATTTATTGGCCGGGAGAGTCGATTCGTAGTCAGATACTCTGTCCAACTGAGCTACGGGCGCACAAGGTGTGGACACCTATATATCAAAGGTTCCGGCAGATTTCAACATTTTTCTTTTTTCGGCAAATTCGGGCAAATTCAGGCCCTTTTGGA
>CAYZHB010000201.1:0-3942 GCA_964478245.1 uncultured Desulfobacterales bacterium
GGCGTTTTTGTTCACCTCCCCGCTGGTCAACCCGATCATCATCCCGCTCTTTTTCACCCTTCTCGGTGCTGAAGTGACCGCCGTATACGCTTTAGCCGCCCTATCGTTAGCCATTACCATCAGCTATTTTCTGGAAAAAGCCGGATTTTCAGCATACATCAAAGAGGACGCAATTACCGACTCTCGTTCTACTGTTACAGCCGCCCGGGCCGTAACCGATACAAAAAACTGCTGTTCCAAAGCCCCGCAGCCGCGGCAGACAATAGTACCCATGCAGCAGACCCTGCAATGCTCTACAACCGTCAACCCGTCACAGATACCAGCAAGTGCTACAGGTGGCGGCAATGGCAATCTTGTTTTGCCGACAGCCCAAAGCAATGGAATCGGACAACCAAACAGATGGAAACGCATTCTCGATGACGCGGTCACGCAATTTAGCAGGCTTATGCCCTTTATCATCCTCGGAGTCGCCATCGGATCGATTATCCACGGTTTCCTTCCGTCGGACATGGTTGTACAGCTTGCCGGTGCCGACAATCCTTTTGCAGTCCCTGTTTCCGCATTCGTTGGTATACCGCTGTACCTTCGTGCCAGTACCATGGTCCCGATCGCGGCCAGTCTCATGGCCAAGGGCATGAGCACCGGTGCGGTCATTGCTCTGATCATAGGCGGCGCCGGAGCCAGCCTGCCGGAGGTGGCAATGCTCAAAGGTCTTTTCAAGACCCCGCTGCTGGCAGCCTTTCTCGCGTCCGTAATGGTTATGGCCGTATCGGCCGGCTTTCTGGTCAATCTCCTCATGGGCTGATCATGCCCTGGAACCGGCCGTCATCATCGTCAACACCCACTGGATATCATTATGGATTGAAATTTTTCCGCAAATTCAGAATAGATTTTACTAACACAATGTGGCATAATTTACAATATGGTCACAACAGCAACGAGAAGCTGAGGCCCGACCATTGACTACGTATTTTCAAAATCCTTTACAAACGGAGGGGGGAATCATGCGAAGAATATTGATACTCGGCGCCGGAACCGCCGGTACGATGATGGCCAACAGGCTTTGCGAGAGCCTGCGCCACGAAATTGAAAGCAATGAATATACTGTAACCATCGTCGATCAGAACCGGGAGCATGTATATCAGCCCGGCCTGCTGTTCATCCCGTTCGGGGTGTACAAGGACAAACATGACCTGGTAAAGCCCCGGGATAGTTTTCTGCCCAGGGAAGCCAAATTTATCGTTTCAGGGATCCGGAAGGTGGATCCGGAAGGTGGATCCGGAACAGAACAAGGTTTACCTGGATCAGGGGGAGTTGTCATATGATCTTTTGATTATAGCCAGCGGATCTGTTATCGATCCTTCCGAGCAGGAAGGCATGATGGGAAAACACTGGCAGAAAAGTATTTTTGATTTCTATACCATCGACGGCGCAATGAAACTGAAAAACGCCATGCGCAATTTTCAAGGCGGAAACCTGGTCCTCAATGTGGCTGAAATGCCGGTTAAATGCCCGGTGGCCCCGCCTGAATTCGTCATGCTTTCCGACTGGTATTTTCATGAACGGGGACTGCGGGACAAGGTTAAGATTTTTTTCACAACTCCCTTAAGCGGTCCTTTTACCAAACCGATCGCATCCAGGACCCTGCAGTATGTCTGTGATGAAAAAGGCATCGAGGTGGTTCCTGAATTCGCCATCAGCCATGTGGACAATGAAAAACAACGGATCGTTTCCTATGACGGCCGGGAAATCGACTTTGACCTGCTGGTCAGTATCCCCACCAACAAAGGGGCTTCTTTTCTCGAAGAATCCGGGCTGGGTGACGAACTGAACTGGGTTCCCACGGACAACCATACCCTGCAGAGCCGGGACTTTGACAACATCTTCGTCATTGGTGACGCAACCAATGTACCGACTTCCAAGGCCGGATCAGTGGCCCACTTTGAAAGCGAAATCCTTCTGGAAAACATTCTGCGCCGGCTGGACGGACTGGAGCCGTTGCCAAAGTATGACGGGCACTCCAACTGTTTTATTGAGTCCGGATTCAACAAGGCGCTACTCATAGACTTCAACTATGACACCGAACCGCTGCCCGGAAGTTTTCCCATGCCCGGCCTGGGTCCGTTCTCCCTGTTGAAGGAGACAAACATGAACCATTACGGAAAAATGATGTTTCGCTGGTCATACTGGCATCTGCTGCTCAAAGGCATGGACCTCCCGGTCTCCCCTTTGATGAGTATGGCAGGCAAGGAAAAGGAATAATCATTCGGAGGGATAATCATGGACAACAATATGAACGACCTCGAACAAAAAATGGAAGAGCTCCTTGCTCTGACCCGGGAATTCAAAGTCAGGCAGAGCAGTATTGAAGATTTTGTCAAAGATATCAATATCGTCGGAAACGCAGCTGTTTTTTCGCTGCAGGAAGAGCTTGAACTGGAAAATGTCAAGGTCGACGGCCAAGACTTGAAAGAGATGATGGTGCTGTTGATGAAAAATCTCAAAAATCTCAACATCACCCTGCGCCAGATGGATGCCCTCACTGATTTCTGGCAGGAAACCGGTCATGTCATGAGCAGTATGCTCATGGATTTCACAGCCCATGCCGAAGCACTGGAGAAAAAGGGATATATCAGGCTCTCCAGACAGGGGCTGGAAGTTCTGGAAAAATTCATTGAAAACATGCCGGAAGAAACCATGCATAAACTGGAACAGGCAGCACCGGATCTGGCCCGAATGACCGCTGATCTGGCTGAGCCGGGCCTGATCAATCAGGCCTGTACCCTTTTGAAACAGCGTCGGCTGCTCATCCCGGCAGTTGCGGCCGCATGGCTGATCCCTGTTGCCCTGCTGGTTGCAAACCTTTTTGTCTGAATCGTCTGGGCCCGGGTCGGTTTCAAGAACCGGACCCGGGCCATTGCTATGACTGAGCCAATTGAGCAGATTGATTGCCGGAGTGTCATCTCTTTCAGGCCATTGATAGAGGCGCCGCCGGCCTTTTTGGAGGGAGACCGGCATACGAATTTATAGTTATCCTGCAATTTCAGGACGGCCTCAGATAGATGAATACCCTGGTTCCCTGTCCTTTGGTCCGTCTTCTGCGTTGCGCCGGTGGGCACATATTCCATTCCACACTATGCTCCCACCGGCGCGCCTTGAATACGGACCAAAATCCTACGTCATATGAAGAAATTATTTATTTTCGAGGGCCTAACGGTCATACAATTTAATGGGGATCTGTGGAATACGGGTTATTGGCGAAGCAGCCAGAGACAGTAGATATTTCACTCATTCTCCATCATTTTTCCGGAAACCAGTGGGTTGTGCTGTTGGCCACCTTGACCAGAAACAGCATGACAGGGACCTCCACCAGCACACCGACAATGGTGGCCAAAACTGCCGGGGATGACGTACCGAACAGGGTGATGGCCACGGCCACTGCCAGTTCAAAAAAATTGGAAGCACCGATCATGCCTGCCGGTGCTGCAATATTATGGAACAACCGCAATTTTTTTGCCGTCAGATAGGCGATAAAGAAAATCAACAGGGTCTGAATTACCAACGGGACAGCAATCAGAACAATATGCAGCGGATTGTTCAGGATCACATCCCCCTGAAAGGAAAATATCAGCACAAGGGTCAGCAACAGCCCCCCAATGGTAATGTTATTGAATTTCGGGATAAAAGCGGTGTTAAAATAGTCCTCACCTTTGTTCCTGATAACTATATTCCGGGTGATGATACCTCCTGCCAGGGGAATAACCACAAACAAAAAAACTGACAGCAGCAGGGTGTTCCAGGGGATGGTGAATCCTCCTACACCCAGCAGCAGCGCCACGATGGGGGTAAAGGCAACCAGGATGATCAGGTCATTGGTGGCCACCTGAACAACGGTGTAGGCCGGGTTTCCCCGGGTCAGATGGCTCCAGACAAAGACCATGG
>CAYZHB010000202.1:0-3919 GCA_964478245.1 uncultured Desulfobacterales bacterium
TGTTTTCAAACCGGGGGCTATGCCCCCGGTTACAACCGTCAACGATTGAAACACTAACGTGTTTTTTTTCCGGCCTATGGCCGGAAATCCAAGCCACCCGCTTCGCGGGTGGTCGTTGACTTGAAAGAAATCCGCAAAGGAGCCTGTCTATCCCAAATGAACCGATATGATAACATCGGCATTAAAGCGCCCAAAGATGTTAATTCCGAATTAAGATCCCGGTTTTTGAAGTCTTTTGTTATAAGCCTGCCGTTCCTGCTTATTTTTTTCACTGCGGTTTTAGGGTTTGTCAGGGGCTGTGCTGTTGCATTCATAGCCGCTTCAATAACAGCAGTTTTTTCCACTCTCATATCAGAAAAGGCCGCCAATATTATTAAATTCATTTATGGCGAGCGGTGTTCGAAAATTTCCAGACGTGAACAGATGGCCATAAAGCTCAAAAGAGCGACATATGCCAAGATGCAAAAGGATTTCAAAAAAGCGTTAAATACAGTCAATGAGATCCTGGAAAAAGACCCTGACTTTTATGAGGCAAAATTTGTAAAGGCTCAGATACTGGAAGAGGGGTTTGGCATGATCCGAAAGGCCAAAAGGCATTTGTCCGGTATAATCAGGAACACGGAAAAGGATGAAACTATTCATCAGTGGGCAAGATCCCTTTATGATGAGTTGTGCTTAAAAGCGGACAGGTAGAGAGAGGCCTTTTTAAACGGCGGATTGTCCATTGAACAGCAAAGGGTCGTGCCTTTTTCAGAAACCCCCGGGTTTTCGGCCCTTCTTTCAAGTTCTTCAAGGAAATCTCCAAGGAAGTCCACCGCCGTAATCTGTGCTTCCAACAGACGGGCGAGCAGTAAGGTGGAAGCCCCTGGTGCCGCAGCACCGTCTGTCATCGCCTTTTAATACATCATTCCGCCTACATATACACCCGCCCCCACAAAAAGGTCATGGCCCGGAACCCGGTAAATATAGGTCAGCTTCTTTCTGGGCGTATTCTTTAATGGTTTGGGCCACATATACTCAACCCAGCCTTCTCCCTTGGTCCGTGCGAGATTGACGAAGTGAACGAAAAGCGCCTTGTCCGTCGGATCGGTGATCAGGAGACAGTGTTGTTTTTTGGTGAGCTCCGGCTTGAACGGATGGGCGATCATTTTTCCGTCCAGATTCATCAAAAACACATAAGAATCTTTCCAGGCAAAGCGCCCTTTCGGATCCGAGATGGCCTTTACGGCGGCATCAATTCCCTCGGAATTAATCAGTGCCGCGGCTTCCCGGCATTTAACCACGCATTCTTCTTTGGTGGCGGATTTATCAGCCCGGGCCTGCTGCCACGGGAATATACAAAACAAAGCAGCCAAAATCAAAATTATATATATTTTTCGCATCTGAACCCCCTTTTTTCAGGTATGAACAATTAAAATCAAGCCGATATCGGAAAAGAACAGTCAAGCTACTTGATCCAGGGTTTTCCCACCGGCAGGATGTCTCTGCCGAAAACCTGGGCATAAATGGCATGCGCCATCATATAAAGTGCGGAAGCGGCACACAGCATGAGTTCATATCCCGCGATTTTCGTAAACCCGGGATAGCCGAAATGGGCAATATCAAGCAGTATGAACCCGATCAACAGCAGTGTAAAAGTGACGGCCATGGCGCTGTGAATCCGCATGGCCGGTATCCACATTATGAAAGTGTAAAGGGTCCAGCTGACCAGAAACCAGCCTACATCGGTGCTGCTTGAATGATAGATATTAAAGTGATTTAGAAGGAAAATCACCCCCAGGGAAATCCAGAAGGCCCCATAGGAAACAAAGGCACTGAAACCGAAATTGTTTCCCACGTTAAACTCAAAATATCCGGCAACCATTTGGGCCAAACCGCCGAAAACAAAAGCCATGGCGACAACCGGCCCCACATCGCACCACCCCACATTGTGAAACTGTAAAAGCATTGTTGTGATACCAAATCCGGCAAGCCCGACAACTGCGGGATTACCCTTCATCGTTTCCGAATCACTCATACCCGACTCCTTTTCAGTTATTGTTTGATGTCCTGTCATCATATAGCAATTGGCCCGGCAAAACAAATTAAATTAACATGAAGAGAAGGAAAATTTGAGCGCTGGACGTGAGTTTCAGCGCCGACAGGGACTTGCCCTGAAGGCGCATCATGGAAATCCGGTTCATAATCTGCGGCTGATCCGTCGTTATCGGCATGCTCTCGCCGCTGTCGATCATATCCCCATCTATGACAAACCCGATCTTCCCGGCTTCTACATGGCCATCGGCACCTCCGGCAACCAGTACAAGACCCCCCCGGTTGTCGGCCGAATGATGGCGGAACTGATCGATACCTGTGAGAAGGGACTGGATCACGACAAAGAGCCGTTCCAGTACGAATACAAATACACCAAACGGACCCTGAATGTCGGTTTCTTCTCCCGTAAACGGGATATCAACTACGAATCCAGTTTTTCCGTAAACGGGTAAGACAGACCGCTGCCGATCCGGACACGGTCCGGCAGCACCTTTGTATTGCCGTGGATGCAGCCGGTGTATTCACCGGTAAGTATCACCGTGTTTCTTGAATATATCGCCGATAGGCGGTATCCGGGCAAAATCAGTGATGCAGAGGCAATGCGGTGGATCGACAGTTTGCATGGATAACCGAACCTGTGGCAGGGCTATGTTGCTGCAAATCCACCGGCGAACCAGAAGAATATAGCGAAAATGACGACCTGGACAATCCAGCCGATAACACAAACGCCCACGGCCCGCCAGGTACTTTTGTAGTCAAGCGCCTGACGGACGGCAATGACCATGGCGACCAACATCCAGATGCCGCAAATGAAATTGAGGAGATTCCCCAGCATGGGAATGATTCCCAAAATACGGAGCACCCCCGGAGAACTGGAGAATCCGATGGTGCGAAGCAGCTCCCCGTAGTCTGCTTTTGTTTGTGGTTCAGGCAGCAACCTGGTTCCAATATAGTATGTCAGAAACGCCCAGATAAACCATCCCGCCAGGGCAACCAGGGTGCCGAGAACAAGTCCGGTTATTCCCGCCGTGCCGACAGTTCCGATTCCTGCGGCAACACTGGAAAGAACAACAATCGCCATGGCTTGACCCATAGCGCCTTTGTCCGCTTCCACCTCTTCATAAAGGTTTACATCCAGTTTTGCTGCTCGTATCATTCGGTCCGTTATTGATGCCATGCTTGTCTCCCTGTTAAAATTATTTTAAAAAGTATCATTCACCTGTTTTTCGATTGCCAATAGTCTTGGTATCCTGAACTGCCAGACCCGACCCGCCGCAGTATCCGCCATCGGATAATTAACCTTGATCGGTTGTTTTCAAACCGGGAGCTGTTGTGCCCCGGTTACAACCGTCGACGATTGAAACACTTGCGTGTTTTGCAGGTGATAGTTGACTCGGAATGTCGACAACACCTTGCCATTTTTCCAATCTTAATTCGCATCCAGAACCCTTCGAACGATCTGAGCCATGTCGGATCTGACAACAGGCTTCATAAGAAATCCCTTAATTCCCATAGCTTCAGCTTTCTCCTTGTTAATCCTTTCACTGAAACCGGTGCAGATAATGACCGGTATATCGGGCCTTATGGCGATCAGCTCTTTTGCCAGTCGATCACCGGTCATGTTGGGCATGCTCATATCAGTGACAACCAGGTCGAAAGCGTCGGGCTTTGCCTTGAATACTTCCAGGGCATCCACGCTTCCGGTCCGGCAGGTTACCTTGTAACCGAGCCGTTCAAGGGCAAGTTTCTGCATCTGAACAATCTGTTCTTCATCATCGACCAGGAGAATGTTTTCATGGCCGGTTAAAGCAATTTCCGCCTTTTGATCAAAGTTGTTTTCAACAGGGTTTTCCATCAATGGAATATAGACGGTGAAGGTTGTTCC
>CAYZHB010000203.1:0-3826 GCA_964478245.1 uncultured Desulfobacterales bacterium
ATTCAAGCCACCTCATGGCGAAAAAGTACAGGGCCACTTCGTCCCCGCGAATGCTGTCCACTTCCGCCTGCTTCACTTCAAACCGTTCCATGAAGGAACTTTCCGTGACAAAACGCCTGAAGCGGTCCAGATCAAAACAGGCCATATAGACCATATCCCGTATCTGCCGGTTGGTGATCTTGTTTTTGCTGAACACCTCATTTGTCGTGATGGCTTTGAATGGGGCCTCCATTTCCTGGTAGCGTGAAAGCCCCTGTTCTTTAAACCAGTCCGCCAGTGTCAGGGACCGGTCGGTTTCAAATCCCCTGCAGAAAGGAATGTCCAGAAAAGAGCAGTAGGTTTTCCCCGTTTTTTCGGTAACAGGGGTACTCTCCGGCTGAAGGGGATATATCCGGCAGCTCCACGGGCGGTCCTCATAAATTCGGCACCCGTCTTCAGAGACAAAGGGGCAGGATTTTTCCCTGTCATCTTGCATTTTCAGCATTACCACCGGCAGTCCGGCATCGCCTACCACCGACATGGTATACGCTGCCAGGAACCTTCCGGAAGTGATGCCGAGAGCGGTTTTCATCCGGATAATATCATAGGGGGTTAACACAATGGTGATATCACGGCAGCACCGGGTAAAACAGCTCAAGCCCGGCCGGCATTCGAACCGGAAAGTGTCTTCCGGCGTGAGTACCGTCAGTCCCTGGGTTTCACTTTTCCTTCTTTGGGGCTGTTCTTTCCTGTTTTGACTGTTTTCCGTCATTTTTTCGACCTCTCTCTTTTTCTATTTCGTAACGGATCATTTTCCTGCGAAGCGTGTTCTTGTCGATGCCCAGCTCTTTGGCGGTCACCATTTTTTTCCAGTTGTTTCTCTGAAGGGCCTGTATAATCGCATTTTTTTCAATTTCTTTCAGCGTGGTGCCGTTGGTGACGAAAAGGGTATTGATCTTGGACAGGATTTTATCCGGCAGACATTTTATATGGATCAGGCCTTCCCGGCAGAGAACGCTCGCGTGTTCGATCGCATTTAGAAGCTCCCGGATATTGCCCGGCCAGTCATAGAGCATGACTGCGGCCATGGCTTCCTGGGTGAGCCCCATCAATTTTTTCCCCTTTTCATTGTTGATGCGTTCGATAAAGTGATCCACCAGAAGGGGAATGTCCTCTTTTCTCTCCGAGAGCGGGGGAAGTGTCAGCCTGATTACGTTAATTCTGAAAAAAAGATCTTCCCTGAATTTTTTCTCTTCCACCAGATCGTCCAGTTTCCGGTTGGTGGCCGCCACAACCCGGGCGTTGCTCGATGCCGGTTCTACGGTACCGAGCGGTTCGTATGTCTTTTCTTCGAGCACGCGCAAAAGACGGGTCTGCAGAAAGGTAGATATGTCGCCGATTTCATCCAGAAAGATGGTGCCGTTCTGGGCCCGTTCGAATCGGCCGGGCTTGTCCTTTTTGGCGTCCGTAAAGGCACCGGCCTTGTATCCGAAAAGTTCGGACTCGATAAGTGTATCCGGGATCGCCCCGCAGTTGACCGGAACGAACGGTCCAGATTTTTTGGGGCTGTTGTTGTGAATGGCCCAAGCGAGCAGTTCTTTACCGGTACCGGTTTCCCCCTCTATCAAAACGGTGCAGTCGCTGTCGGCGATCAAAACCAGATTTGAAAAAATATCCAGCATTTTCCGGTTCTTGCTCACCATGTTTTCAAAGGAGCTGCCTTTCTGAAGGGATTTTTTCAGCCTGCCGATCGCGGAGAGATCCCTGAACGTCTCGACCCCCCCGATGATTTTACCGCGCCGGTCTTTGAGTATGGATGCGTTGACACTGATGGGAATGCGCCTGTCCCTCGAACCGAGGATGTATACCGGCATATTGATAACGGGCGAATCCGTCTGAATTGCTTTATGAATGGCGCAGTTCGCGGTGTTGCAGACATTGGTGCCCAGAATTTCGGAACAGAACCGTCCGACCGCCTTTTCCCGCGGCACCCCGGTAATCCTTTCCGCCGCCTTGTTGAACGAGGTGACGGACCAGTCCAGATCGACGGTAAAAACCCCCTCTTCAATACTGTCCAGTATAATATTGTGGTAATCTTGTAACGAGCCGTGATCAGAATTTATTTTTCGGGGATCACAAATCAAATCACTCACCCTTCCTGATGATATGAAGCCGGTTGTCAATACTGACCGGTGGCCTTTCCAGAGGGGTGTCAGTAGAAGAGGGGCTTGTTTAACGCGGCCGCCGTCAACACTTTTGGACTAATTTTTCACATCATAACCGCTTGACTTTTGGATGTCAAGAAAAAATTTGAATTGCCAAACAAAATGTGGGCATTCAAACTATTCTCTGCGCATTCAATTTGTTCCCCTATGATTTCGATTCATGAATAGTCGTTCAAACCGTTCCGGATAAAGATCTCATCTGTCGTCAAGTGGTTTTCAAAACCGTTTTGAACAGCCTGAGTAAAACCGGGGCCCGGATCTGTTTCATCCGGTGCCGCCAGAGACCACCATGAACGGTTCAGCGGGGTGAGCCGGGAGACTTCAGATGTGTCGCCATAGTAGGTCTCCCGGTGAAACGATTTGTCAAAAATTATTACCGGCGCTTCGATTCGCAAAGGATAGAGACTTTTGGACCGCAACAGCCGATGTCCCTCTTCCTTTTGACGGGTAAAGATGACATCCACCAGGATGACCCGGGTATCGGGGCAATCAATCCGTTGACACCGGCCCGACCGATCGGTCAGATAACGGTATCCTTTTTCACGTCCGATTCTGACCCGGGAAGGGGGGTGCCTGCCTGCGTAAGCATGTATGCATAACAGCAGATCGAAGAACGGATACCCGATTTTGATGCCGGGAACCTCCCGGTCGATTTCCCCTTTTTCAAACAGCCGGGTTTTGTTCAGTTTTTCATAATGGTGCAGCGTTCTTTCTCTGAATGAGACCTGCAGTCTGTCAAGGCTTTCAAAAGAAAAGAGGGCAAAAGTTTCATCCCGGTCAAATGTGTATTCTATCATTGCCACATGGAACAGGGAATCGGGAATGCGTTCCCGAAAATCCGATTCCGGTGCATTTTCAGAATCGAAACAGAAACTTTCAATATAGCACTGCTCTTCAAAGGAGAACGACCCGAAGACAGGCACGTGCGCATAAGGATAACACTTCAGGGTAAAGACCGCTGAATAGAGGGGGACGTCACCACCCCGGACCTTTTTGGCCTCTTCAAGTTCAAGGTGGTATACCCCGGGCGCATCGTTTATCCAGAAACACCAGGACGGGCCTTCTGTGACTATCTGCCGGATTTTCTTTATGCCAAGCGTTCTGCAGAGCTGATGCGAACCGGAAACAGAGCCCAGCATTTCTTCAATTTTAGAATGAAAAAGGGTTGCAATATCGATATCATCGCCCTCCCTTTAAATATCCGGGCATAAAACACACCTCACCACGTTTATGTTAAGCAAAAAGTGTACCCGTATTCATGCAGGGGGTTTTGGCACCTGAGTAAAACCGTCTTCCCTTGAATCGCAGCCGTTTCGCCGGTTGTCATTGTTTGCCGGAAATATACCGGAGGGAACAAAACACCGCTTTTTATTTTCCGCAAGGGAACAAAATGAACCCGTCACGCTATCTTCAGGCAGCGCTGATACGCTTTAAGTCATCCAGATTTACATTCTGTCCCCTCTGCCACAGATCATACAGGAGCTGGAGCTTAATCCAGCCTTCGGGGGAACGGCCGAAGACCCTGGAAAGCCTGATGGCCATTTCGGGACTGAGACCCGACCGTTTGTCCAAAAGGGCCTGAATTTGCCCGAATTTGCCGAAAAAAGAAAAATGTTGAAATC
>CAYZHB010000204.1:0-3814 GCA_964478245.1 uncultured Desulfobacterales bacterium
TTCACGAAATACCGGTTTGAAACCGCGTGGTATTTTCCGCTTTTCTGGAAATTTGTGGGGGTGCTTCACGGGAAGACCGGGTATCTGGATGACCAGTCGTCAGACGATATCGATATTGATTATGAAAGATTTTACCTGGGCGGTATCAATTCGATCCGGGGGTTTGACTCGAACGATATCGACGCCTCGGAAGCGGCGGATGATGTGGAACGCGGCGGTGAGAAGTTTTTCCAGATCAATATCGAGATGACGTTTCCCCTTGTAGAGGATATGGGGCTCAGCGGCGTGATTTTCTATGATCAGGGGGATGTTTTCAGAGAAGATCAAGATCTTGAGTTCGGTGACAACTATTCGAGTTTCGGCGGCGGATTCAGGTGGCAGTCCCCCCTGGGTCCGATCCGGGTTGAATACGGCAGTGTCATTGAAGGAAAGCATATTGAAAAAAGCGGTTCAGGCCGATGGCAGTTTACTGTCGGCGCGTTTTTTTAATGATTTTAAGGTTTTTTGGAGGGTTTTATGCCTAAGAAAATTTTGAACACAGTGTTTTTTTTGACAATTTTTGTATTTTTGACGTCGTCCGTCTCTTTTTCTGCCAATGTGTCAGAAATAGGACTGGTTGATTTTCAGAAAATTTTACAGGAGTCCAGCGCCGGCAAGATGGCGCAGAAGGAGATAAACCGGAAAGGAAAAGAACTTGAAGAAAATCTCAATGAAATGAGAGATAAAATTGAGGAGCTGAAAGACAATCTCGAGAGAGAAGCGCTGGTCATGAGCAAAGAAAAAAGGGAGCAGCGGCAGCGGGAAATACGGATCAAAATCAATGATTTTAAACAGCAGAAGGAGAAATACAAGGAAGACTTTCAGACTCTTGAAAATCAAATTATAAAAAAGATGCAGAAAGAGGTGTTTCATATCGCCCGGCAGATAGGTGAAAGCGAAGGATACCTGCTGATAATGGAAGCATCCACCGCCGGGGTTTTGTACAACCGGGACACCATTGAGATCACCGACAAGGTGATCAAAAAATACAACGAGATGCTGGCACAACAGACAGGCAGTGATAAATCCGGTGAATAACCAGATGGGATTGACCGTAAAACAGATCGCCGATACGATCGGGGCGGCCGTGACAGGAGATGATACCATTATTGTCGAACGGGCGGCGCCATTCGAGGATGCCCCCGCCGATGCCCTGACCTTTGCTGTGGAGCCCAGGTATTTAAAGCGTCTGCACGACACCGGCGCGGCCGCTGTCATTGTTCCTGAAAATTTTTCTCCGGAGGACTTTTCGGCGCTGACGGCAGCATTGCTGAAAGCGGAAAATCCCAAACAGGCCTTTTTGAATATAGCCGCACTTCTCCATCCCCCGAAAGAACCGGACAGAATCGTTTCTCTGCAGGCCGTTATCGGAAAAGGTGTTCGTCTGGGCAGAGATGTAACGGTTGGTCCCAATGCGTATCTCGGGGAAAACGTAATTCTCGGGGACGGTGCGGTGATCATGCCCAATGTCTGTATCCAGGACAATGTGGAGATCGGGGCCCGGACCGTTATCAAACCCAATGTCACCATCATGGAGAACTGCCGGATTGGAAAAGATGTGATCCTCCATTCGGGAACGGTTATCGGGAGTGATGGTTTCGGGTTTGACCAGGAGAGGGGGAAACACAGTAAAATTGTCCATACCGGTATTGTGAGAATTGACGACAATGTGGAGATTGGTGCCTGTAATACCATAGACAGGGGGACTTTCGGGCGGACATGGATCAAAAGCGGTGTCAAAACAGACAATCTCGTGCATATCGCCCATAATGTGACAATAGGGGAGAACTCCCTTCTGGTGGCGCAGGCAGGAATAGCCGGGAGTACCCGGATCGGAGACAATGTAATCGTAGCGGGAAAAGCGGGGATTTCCGGTCATCTGGAAGTGGGAGACAATTCAATAGTGGGACCGCTGGCCGGGGTGGTCAGCAATGTTCCCGGCGGTGAGATCGTGTCCGGGATGCCCCAGATGCCGCACAAACTGTGGCTGAAAATATCCAGGATCATGCCGAGGCTGCCGGACATGAGGAAAAAGATTCTGGCACTTGAAAACAGAGTCGGAAGACTTGAAAAACGGAAGTAACGGAGCATCTATGATTCATCCGACAGCAATTATTGATCCATCTGCCGAAATCGATGCCGATGTGTCCATCGGACCGTATGCAATAGTGAACAGGGAAGTCAAGATCGGATCGGGCACGCGGATCGGCCCTTATACAACCATTGACCGGTATGTGACCATCGGACCCGACTGCCGGATTTTCCAGTATGCCTCCATCGGAGCGGCTCCCCAGGATTTAAAGTTCAAAGGCGAGAAAACCTACCTCAAGATCGGAAAGGGGTCTGTGATCAGAGAGTTTGTTACCATCAGCAGGGGAACCGAAGCCGGCGGCGGTGTCACCGAGGTGGGGGAAAACAACTACCTTATGGCATACACCCACATTGCCCATGACTGCATTACCGGCAAGGAAGTCATACTTGCCAACAACTCGACACTGGGCGGTCATATTGAGATCGGCAACAACGTGACCGTTGGCGGACTTGTGGCCATACACCAGTTTGTAAAAATAGGGGATTATGCCTATATCGGCGGAAAATCGGCAGTTATAAAGGACATTCCGCCGTACGTGATTGCAGCCGGTGACCGGGCCACACTGCACGGGTTAAACAATGTGGGTCTGAAGCGGATGAATTTTTCCAAAGCCACTATCAGTGAGCTGAAAAAGGCGTACCGGATCATGTTCCGAATCGGTCTCACGGTGAAACAGGCATCTGATCGGGTCAAGGCGGAAGTGGAACAGCTTCCCGAAGTGAAGAATTTCATGGATTTCATAAAGTCATCCAACAGGGGGGTGACCAGGTAACTGATGAAGACAGGACTTATTGCCGGCGGCGGCAGTTTCCCCATACTTTTTGCCGAAAAAGCGCGGCGCAAAGGACTTCAAGTGTATGCCGCCGCCTATGTTCATGAGGCAGGAGAGGAACTTGCCCGGTATGTAACGGCAATTGAGTGGTTCCATCTCGGTCAGGTGGCCCGGCTGTTGAAATTTTTCAAAAAAAACGGTGTCGATCAGGCGGTCATGCTGGGACCCGTCCGTAAAACCAGGATTTTCAGCGATATCAAACCGGACTTCAAGGCGCTGTCTCTCATCTCCAGAATGGCCCAGACACATGACAATTCCGTACTGATATCGTTCGCCGATTTTCTGGAGAAAGAGGGCATACAAGTCCGGCCCTCCACTTACCTGCTGCCCGAGCTTGTCAACCGGAAAGGCTGCTGGACAAAGAAGAAACCGTCCAAGGCGGAAAAACATGATATCCATATGGGCTGGCCTATTGCCAAAGCTATCGGAAGGCTGGACATCGGTCAGTGTATCGTTGTCGGCAACGGCAGTGTCCTGGCGGTTGAAGCGGTAGACGGGACGGATGCCACCATCCGGCGGGGCGGGTCGCTTGCGGGTAAAGGCGCCGTGGCTGTCAAGCTTGCCAAACCGCAGCAGGATTTAAGATTCGATCTCCCTGCCACCGGTCTTGATACGGTGAAAACAATGGATGAATCCGGTGTTTCCGTTCTGGTGGTGGAAGCGGAAAAGAGCATCTCCTTTGACCGGGACAAAATGATCGCATTTGCCGACAAAAAGGACATCGCCATCGTTGCGATGTCGGATGCGGAGTTTAAATTTGGATTTGACAAAATTCTGTAGACGGTATTAATTGGCTGTTAGCCGTTAGCTGTTAGCCGTTAGCCGTTAGCTGTTAGCCGTTAGCCGTTAGC
>CAYZHB010000205.1:0-3785 GCA_964478245.1 uncultured Desulfobacterales bacterium
AAAAAAGGACAAGAGGATAGGCGAAGATCTTTTGATAATTTGTCAAGAATAAAGATTTGACCCCAACATGACACCAACATGACAGGAGACGTTAAAATCAGGCATACCTCAGGAGGTTGTGGAGGCGCATGTTTTGCGTAATGACTCAATTATAAAAGCGTGGCGTGAATATCTCGGCATTACGCAGAAAGAACTGGCCGTGGTTAAATTTGAGGATGCCGGGGCCCGGCCTCGTATTGCCACAATAAGGAAAATCGCTGCCGCTTTGGGTCTTGATGAAAAGCAGTTGCTGGCGGGCAGGGATGGGAACTGATTGACATGAGCCGGGAGAAAACAATTATACCGCCTTTCCGGGTGGCGGCGGCGGACTGCCTGCTGCTGGTTTTCGCGTTCTTTGCCGCCAATCTTTTACACAGGGGCACGCTCTTCCTGCCGGAAGGCTATTTTTTTCTGCTCGGGATTTTTTATCTGTGCTGGCTTGCCGCTTCGGTTACAGGGGATAAATTCAAGGCGGCGTCTTACAAGGGCTTCTGGGAAACGATTCTCCTGTTTGTCAAAACCGGGTTATACCTGGTGTATGTCATTTCCTTCGCGATCGTGTTTTTCGGCCTTCACACGTATTCCCGGATCCATGTGTACAGCACCTGCGTGCTGTTTCTTTTCCTGGAGTTCGGTTTTTTTGCGGTATACTGCCGGTATTCAGACGTCTGCCAATTTGAAAGTATCGGTGCGTGGCGGGAGCGGCGGCGCAGGAGCGCCAGGGACAAGCAGCGTTCCGCCTCGCTCATGTTTTACGATCTCGTGCTGGTGTTTGCCGCGTTTTTTGCGGTCAACTATATAAAGCGCGGGCATCTTACCCTGCTGCCGGCGTACGACATGCTGCTGCTGATCATTCTGGCGCTCTGGTTTGCGGTCTCCCTTGCCACGAACAAGTTCCGGATCAGCCGGCAGATGGATTTCTACTTTCACCTCTGGCAGTGGCTCAAGGCCGGGCTTATCATGCTGGCCATCGTTTCCATGCTGGTGTTCGGGCTCAGGCTTTTTCACTTCTCCCGGTTCCAGGGGTTCGGCACCATTGTGCTTCTCATGTTGCTGGAAGCGGGGCTGCTGGCTGTTTTTTTCAAAAGGAGGAAAGGAGCGGCAGAAGAGGAAGACATCGAATCCCTGGACAAGGTGAGGGATGTGCTGGGCCAGGAGCACTTGTCCATGGATGTGGATATCGAGGCCCTGCGGCAGAAGCTCATGGAACCGGCCCGCGTGGAGGTGGGCGCCATTCTTTTGAAAAACTACCTGCCCGATCTTTTTGATTTTATTGATAAAAATGTGAACCTCAATGATATCCTCCGCGTGGAAACCACTGTTGAAAATACCACTGCGCCCCTGCTGGTGAGCTATGAAAGAGGGCTTTTTTACCGCCTGTTCATCAACCTGCACAAATTAAACGATATCCGGAACATCAACAAGTACTTTCTGAACGTGCACCAGGTGCTGCTGCCGGGTGGCTGTTTCGTGGTGAAGGCCCACACCATAAGGACCCACAGGGACTGGATGTTCGATAAATACCCCCGGCGGATCGCAGCGGTTTTCTATGCCCTGGATTTCTGTTTCAACCGGGTTCTGCCCAAGCTGCCGTGGGTGAAGAAAGGGTATTTCGCCGTTACCAGGGGGAAAAACCGGATCCTGTCCAAGGCCGAGATCATGGGGCGGCTCTGTTTCTGCGGCTTCGAGATTGTGGCGGAAAAGGAGATGAACAAGCGGTTTTTCGTGATTGCCAGAAAGGCGAAAACCCCGTCCCTGGACGAAAGTCCCACGTACGGGCCGCTGGTTACCCTGAAACGGTCCGGCAGGGGAGGGGAGGTGCTCGGCATATACAAGTTCAGGACCATGCATCCCTACTCCGAGTATCTCCAGGCGTATGCCTACGAGCGGCAGGGGCTCAAAAGCGGCGGCAAGATCGAGGACGATTTCCGCATGACCACCTGGGGAAAGTTCATGCGCAAGCTCTGGCTGGACGAGCTGCCCATGCTCTACAACTGGCTCAAGGGCGATCTCGGCATCGTGGGGGTGCGGCCGCTGAGCTTCCACTACCTGAGCCTGTACGACAGGGAGCTCCAGGAATTGCGAAAGCGGGTCAAGCCCGGGCTGATCCCGCCGTTTTACGCGGACCTGCCCGGGACATTCGAAGAGATCTGCGACTCGGAGCGCCGATATATTGAACGGTTCCTGGAAAAGCCGATTAAAACCCAGGTTACCTACTTTTACAATGCGCTGGTGAACATCCTGTTCAAAGGGGCGAGGAGTGGGTAGGACCGTAGAAAAGGGGCGATTTCCTTGAATTTGCAAAATATTCGTATTATATTGGAAATATAGCCGAAAATAATGAAAAGGAATCAAATATTGAGGTATTCCCCATGGTACAATTAACCCTTGAGGTTCCGGAGACAACCTTCGCGGTATTCAGGCAGTCACCGCGTGACTTTGCCCAGTCCATGAAGATAACAGCCCTGGTAAAGTGGTATGAGGATGGCAAAATTTCCCAATCCAAGGCCGCAGAAGTGGCAGGTATATCGAGACAAGAATTTCTCGAGTACCTTTATGAAAATAAAGTTACCCCATATCAGCTTACACCAGAGGAGCTGATCCATGAGGTTCGATAAACTTGTCATCAATGCTTCTCCAATCATTTCCCTGGCGAAAATCGGCTGCGCCGGATTTTTGCCGTCGTTATCATCCCGGTTCATTATTCCGGATGGGGTTTGCCAGGAAATTACCCACCATAAAATATCCGATCCGGCAACAGATTGGATAAAGAACCAAAAACCTGAAATATTTGAATTGGTTGAGATTCCAACAATCATTTCGGACTGGAATCTGGGTAAAGGAGAAACAGAAGTGATTGCTTTTGCTTTACAGAACGAGGGGTTTACCGCGGTATTGGACGACAGGGCGGCAAAAAATTGCGCTGAGGCATTCAGCATTGACGTTTGCGGCACTATCGCGGTGATTATAAAAGCCAGACAAGCAGGCCTCACCCCTGAGATAAAGCCCTTGCTTGAAGCCCTGCGTTCAACCGGATTTCGAATATCGGAAAATATTTTTACTACGGCATTGAGAGTGGCTGGAGAGATTTGAATGGCGGGTACAAAATAAGGAGCAGAGAAGCGACAGGCAGTGATGACTGATGCGGCGGACAGGCTGATCTTTTTGTGCGCCAGGGGGCGGCTTCCTCCCGGGATCAGGGACCGGATAAAGGAAGAAGCGGCGGGCACGGACGACTGGGAAAGGGTGCTGGAGAAAGCCTTTTTTCACAGCGTCTCCCCGCTTTTGTACCGGGCCTTGAAAGAAGTGTGTCCTGGCAATGTTCCCGGGCATGTAATGGAGAGGCTTGAATCGGTCCATTCCCGGAACCTGAAACAGAATTTTGTTCTGTCTGCGAGGCTCCTCAAGCTGCTCAATGTTTTCCGGTCGGGGGGGATTCCGGCGGTGCCGTTCAAAGGGCCGGTGCTGGCCGAAAAGGTGTACGGGGATATCGGGCTGCGCCAGTTCGCGGATATCGATATCCTGGTAAAGAGAAAGCATGCCCTGAAAGCGCGGGATATTCTCCTCCAAAAAGGATACGAAACCGATTTTACCCTGCCGGAAGCAAAGGTTAAAAAGTACCTGGCCCATAAAAATGCATTTGAATTTTTCCACAAAAAAGAGCAGGTTCGCGTGGACCTTCACTGGGAAATGACGTCCCGGTATTCCCAGACACCTATCTACCTTGACGATTTCGAAGACAGGCT
>CAYZHB010000206.1:0-252 GCA_964478245.1 uncultured Desulfobacterales bacterium
GGGATCTCCGACATCGTGACCGTGATCGACAACGGTACGGATATTCCCGGCACCTGTCTGGAGCACTGCTGTGAAAAATTCCGGACCGCATTCGATCAGGCGGACCTGATCGTCTCAAAAGGACAGGGCAATTATGAAACCCTGCCGAACACCGATGACAGAATCGTGTACCTGTTTAAAGTGAAATGCCCCGTGGTTGCTCTGGACGCCGGGTGCAGCGAAGGGGCGTCCTGCTGTCTTTCTTTCGGCCCT
>CAYZHB010000206.1:262-3762 GCA_964478245.1 uncultured Desulfobacterales bacterium
ATCTCTATAAACCGTGGGATCCTTTATCCCCGCCGCTTCAAAGCCCTTGCGCCGGTAAAAGCAGGAATCGCACCGGCCGCAGGAAACCCCTTCCGGACCGGGATCGTAACAGCTCAATGTCAACCCGTAATCCACGCCCAGTGCATGCCCTTTTTTTATGATTTCCCCCTTGGACAGATCGATCAGGGGTGTGGCGATCTTTATGACGGTTTCACCGGCAACCCCGGCCTTTGTCGCGAGGTTTGCCATCTTTTCAAACGCGCGGATATACGGTCCCCGGCAGTCGGGATACCCGCTGTAATCCACTGCGGTCACCCCGATGAAGATGGTGTCCGCGACAAGCACCTCCGCCCATGCCAGGGCAAAGGAAAGAAAAATGGTGTTGCGGGCCGGCACATAGGTGACCGGTATCTCGTCCCGGGATAGCCGGTCCCCGCTGTCGTGCTTGGGCACATCGATATCGGCCGTCAGGGCAGACCCCCCGATTTTGCCCAGATCCATATCGATCACCTGGTGCGCCGCCGCTTTCAGATGGGCCGCAATCCTTTCGGCCGCTTTGAGTTCCGCCATATGGCGCTGGCCGTACCGGAAGCTCAGGCCGTACACCTCGTATCCGCGGGATTTGGCCACCGCCATCGCCGTGGCGGAGTCGATCCCCCCGCTTAGCAGCACCACCGCCTTCCGGTGATGCGTTTTCTCATACGCCCCGTGTTTTGTCATCCCATATTACCTTGTGCATCTGAAGCGACAGCCTGGCCGCCAGGCTGTCCGCGACCATCCAGTCGGCAAGCCGCCAGGCCTCGATTTTATTGTATACCGGGGACAGGTGGATCTTTTCCGCCGGCACCCGCCCCAGTTTTTTCTGCACAACGAAATCCCTTGCAAACGCGTAATCCGCCCGGGTGCCCACGACAAACTTCACTTCATCGGCCGCCGTCAGAAGCGCAATGTTGTCATAACAATTTTTGTGCGCCTGACCGCTGGACGGGCATTTGATATCCATTATCCGGGTGCAGCGGGCATCCACTTCCCGGATGCTGATGCTGCCGTTGGTTTCCAGAAGCACCCGGAACCCCTTTTCCAGGAGCCAGGATACCAGTGAGGGGGTCTCTGCCTGTATCAGGGGTTCTCCGCCGGTGATTTCAACCAGGCGGCAGCCGAAGGCGGACACCCGGTCCACGATATCGGCAAGGGTCATGGGGCAGGATTCGAATTTGGCATACGGGGTATCGCAGTAGCTGCAGTCGAGATTGCACCCGGACAGTCTCACAAAAACGCAGGGCAGGCCGGTATAGGTGGATTCGCCCTGAATGCTGCAGAAAATTTCACACACATTCAGGTCGGGCAAGACGCCTATTCCTCCCAGTAAGAGGCCCCGCAGCCGGGACTTTCAAACACCTTTACCATAGAAACCGTTACATGTTCCGCGTTGAAATGTCTCGCAAGCTCACTGAAAAGCAGCTTGGCGATATTCTCGGAGGTGGGGTTGATACTGCCGAACTCGGCAATTTCATTCAAATCGGTATGATCCAGTTTGTCCAGGATCTTTTTCAGTGTATCTCTTACATCCCTGAAATCGATAGCGATGCCCAGCCGGTTCAGTTTTCCGCACCGGATATAGACTTCAACGATCCAGTTGTGGCCGTGAATTTTCGAACAGTTGCCGTTATACCCCTTCAGCGAATGAGCGGCAGAGAAATGATCCTGTACAAATATTTCATAAACTTGCGGCATACCCGAGCTTTCCGGAAAACCACCGCATAATGCCCTTTTTTACCGGGCCGGCCTGTTGCTTCCACCCGGGCCGAACGGGTCATTATGCGGTGATCCCCGTATTTATCCCCTTTTCCAGGCTAAGGGGCGGTTTGTCAATGGTAGCGATGCAGGGATTTGATTTTTTCCTGCCTTAAAAACTACCGAAATCCCATTCTGACGCTTTTTCCCGGTAATCATTAAAAAATTTTGTACCACTGTTTTGGGCAAAAAACAAGTTTTTGTCCAAAAAAATATTTTAAAGCTGTATAATCGCTCATACCAATAATCCCGGAGGCTTTTTTGTTGTCCAAAAATGTCTTTTTGATTCAGCATATTGCTATGGATTGTATGTTGCCCGTATTGTATCTATTGCTCTATCGGTTCGATTGTGAGCTTGAGGTCAAAAGCCTTCAATATCTTGACAATTGTTTCCAGTTTGGGTGATCCGTCAGCGGACAAGGCCCGGTAAAGGTGTTGTCGGTTCAAGTTGGTTTTGTTAGATAGTTCGGTCATGCCACGGGCCTTTGCGATGTTCCCCAGGGCGACCACCAAAGCTTCTGTGTCTCCTTCTTCAATGGTTGCTTGCAGATATTCTCGTATCATTTCAGGACTATCCAAATATTCGCTGGCATCCCATTTTTTGGTTGTGATATTCATTTTGTTTCCTCCATTATGGTGATTGCCTTTTTAATGTCTTTGTTTTGAGTGGCCTTGTTTCCTCCGGTAAGAAGCAAAATAACCGTGTTTCCCCTCATGGTATAATACACCCGAAAACCGGGGCCGAAGAAAAATCGAAGTTCATACAAGTTGCTTTCAATATGTTTACAGTCCCCGAAGTTACCAGCCTGAACCCTGTCAAGCCGGGCAAGTATAAGTGCTTTGAATTTTATATCTTTTAAGTTTGTCAGCCACTCGTCAAAAATGTTTGTGGTTTCAATTTCGTATTTCATGGTTGCATTGTCGCTTAAAACCGACAAAAGGTCAAGGGGTTTTTATTGGTTGTTTTCAAACCGGGGGCGATGCCCCCGGTTACAACCGTCAACGATTGAAACACCCGCGTGTTTCGTCATTCCGGCCTCTGTGCCGGGCTCGAAGATATGCGAATGCATACACGCCAAGCCACCCGCTTTGCGGGTGGTAGTTGACTCCAAGTTATATAAACTCAGATATGAAAAGTCAACGGGGATAAAAAACCCAAATCCGCCGTCAAATTATTATGGACGTGATCGTTGCCCTCAGATTCCAGTTTATCCGTTATATATCCTTGAAACAAGGCGTGCCTTGTAATATATTAGATGAACAATCGAAAATGGGGTTTGATGAAACAAAAGAACCGGGCCGGGATATCCCGAAACCCAAAGGCAGGTTAATGTATGCCTGATAAATTTTGAATTATCCAAATACTTTCATCCCCTGTAACCTTCTCTGTAACCTTTCCGTGGTATGGAAAAGAGGCTTTCATCTAACCGCTTCCAGGCGGCTTTAATATATCAAACGCCCCGGGAAACAGACTTCCTGGGGCGTCTTCCCTTCAAAATAACACCTGAACTGAGCGTTTTAAATTTTTAAAACCCTTCGGGATTTTCAATTCAGGTAACAGGTTCTCTGTTCCGCAAAGCCAAAGTTTGCTGTAAAATACCCGCCGCCCCTTGACATTTGCGATTTTGCAACAATTATTTCATATAAAATATAACAGCTAACAGCTAACAGCTAACAGCTAACAGCTAACAGCTAACAGCTAACAG
>CAYZHB010000207.1:0-2676 GCA_964478245.1 uncultured Desulfobacterales bacterium
GAAAAATCGTTTATATAACAGGCTTCATTCTTTTCTCCGCCGGCTCCCTTTTCAGCAGCCTGGCCGGCACACCCGCGGTCCTGATTCTGGCCCGCGCTGTCCAGGGCGCCGGGGCGGCCATGCTGATGGCCTGCTCTCCCGCCCTTGTCGTGGACATCTTTCCGGAAAAAGAGCGGGGCAAAGCGCTCGGCATTATCGGAACCGTGGTGGCGGCCGGGCTCACCGCAGGTCCTGTAGCCGGGGGGCTCCTTCTTGAGATGTTTTCATGGCGGGCCATTTTTTACATCAATATTCCCATTGGTCTGGCGGCAACCCTTGCCGGCCTCTCCCTTCTAAAGGGAACAACTGCGGAAAAGGGAAACGGCGAGCCGTTTGATAAAAAAGGCAGCCTCCTTTTTGTTGTTTTCATCTGCTGTTTTATCGTTTTCCTGACCCATCTGGACAGGTGGGACGTGTCAAGTGCCCGGTCGCTTTCGCTTCTGGCCGCCTCTCTGTTTTCCTTCACCCTGTTCATGAAAACAGAATCAAAAGCCGATTTCCCCCTGTTCGATCCGGAGCTTCTCAAAATCAGACGCTTCACTTTTTCCATCCTGTCCGCCCTGATCCTTTTTGCCGCCCTGTTTACCATCATTTTTCTCATGCCGTTCTATCTCACCTATCCCTGCGGTTTCTCCGCATCCGCCACCGGCTTGATCATGGTGAGTCCTTTTGTATTCCTGTTTTTCATCAGCCCCTTTTCCGGCGCCCTTTATGACAGAATGGGTTCAAGGGAACTCTGCACCGTGGGTATTTCTTTGCTCGCCCTCTCGTTGCTGTCGCTCCTGTTCATTGACGCCGAGTGCAGCCTTTTCGCCATTCTTTGGCGGCTCGCCCTTGCCGGGACAGGGACAGCGATCTTTATATCGCCCAACAATACAACCGCCATGACAGCCACCCCGATTTCCAAGCGGGGTATCGCCTCGGGATCCGTTGCAACGGCCCGGAATATCGGGATGGTCCTGGGCGTGGCGATTGCCGGGCTGATATTTTCAACGACCTATGCCAGCCTTACCGGCGGCGACAGTCTTGAAAACTTTACCCCGGAAATGACGGGACACTTCATGACCGGCTTCAAAAGGGCCGTAACCGGTGGGCTTTTCATCTGTATCCCCGGCATTGCCGCATCGTTCATGAGAGGAAAAGACAAAAAAACAGTCACCCGATAGCCTGACAGGAGAAACACCCCCTTGGAAAACACAAAAATCGACTATATCCTTGAACACCGGAACACCGAGTCCCAGACCGCTTTTTTCGGCGTGGTACCGGAACACCGGCTTCCCCTGGATATGTGCCTCGAGCTTATACAGCAGCGGCCCATGGACGAGTTTCTGCACCGGTATATACTGAACGCCCTGTCCGCTCTTGCCCCCGACCGACAAGAAACGGTGCTGGAAAAAATGGCCCAAAGCAAAAGCCCTGTTTTAACCGCGCTGATGCTGGAACTTGTCATCACGGATGAAGGGCCCGGCAAGGCCCTGCAGCACTTTTCGAAACAGGAAATTGAAGACCTGAAAGCATTCTCGCCGCTTGTGGTCATCCGGTCGGCTGACGAAAACAACCGGCGGCTTCACCAGCAATGGATATCGGTTTTCCGGGAGAATATTTTTTTTCACACCCCCCTTCCCGCCCCCGAAGATACGGGACTTCCCCTCATATGCGAAGGGGAATGCAGACGGCCGCAGGAGAACCGTATCGCCGTTTCCGAAATCCGGAAAAACCGCCCGGATAATGCCACATCCGTTGCGAAACCATCTTTTGAACAGACGGCGGACAAGGCAGCGGAAATGCTTGAAAAAGCCGGTGTCGCCATGGAGATGGAAATGCGTCACCAGCAGAGCCTGAGCCCCTTCTCCCTCCTGAGAAAATGGCACTTTCACACGGAAGTCTCAAATTCTCGCAACCGGTTCTCTCTCACCGGCGAACAGACCAGCTTCGGTAAAGGACTCACGCTGGAAGCGGCCCGGGCGTCATTGTCGATGGAGATCGTTGAACGGTGCAGCGCCTTTCCGTCAATGAACGCCGACACCATTCAGGGATACCGGCAGGACCCTGAACTGATCCGGGCTTCGTTCAGTGACCTTGAATCGGAAACGGCTGCGGTTCTGAATCCGGCTGAGCTGTCTCTCGAGGTCACCTACAACGACGAACCGCTTTACTGGGTGCGGGGAGAAACGGCAGACACCGGCACGGGACGCCGGGCCCTGATACCGGCCCAGCTGTTGTTCCTTTTCTGCAATCTGGACGAGATCAGTCTCTTTTCAGGGCTGGGCTCCACCGGCCTTGCCGCGGGCAATACAATGGAACAGGCAAAAACAGCCGCGCTTCTGGAAGTAATTGAACGGCATCAGGCAGCCACGACGCCATTCGACATCTCCTCGTGTTTCCGGCTCGTCTCGGAAAATGAGCGGATCGCACCGCTGCTGGAAACATACCGGTCTCTGGGTATAGACCTTCAGTTCAGAGACCTGACGCCCGCAACCGGTATTCCCTGCTGTCAATGTTTTGTAACAGAGCAAACCGGCACCATCCAAAAGGGAACCGCCGCCCACCTGGATGCCCGGAAAGCCATCATATCGGCCATCTGCGAGACCACCTACCCGTTTCCGGACAGCCCGCCCTCCCGGCCGGGAATGGCCG
>CAYZHB010000207.1:2686-3713 GCA_964478245.1 uncultured Desulfobacterales bacterium
CCGTCGTGCCGTTCGAAAACCTGCCCGATTACTCCTTTTCAGATCATGGATCCGACCTGGCTTTGCTGGAAGAAGTGCTTTCACAGAACAATTATCAGCCGTTCTACGTCGATCTCACGCGGGAGGATATCGGTATCCCCGTGGTAAAGGCCGTCATTCCCGGCATGGAAATGGTCGGTGATTTTGATGCGTTTTCACGGGTTCATCCGGCCCTTTATGACAACTACCTGACGCTTTTCAGAAACAACAGCAACAACGGATAACCCGATGCCCGAAACAGACAGGACAGGCCATGCCGCCCCGGCCGGTCCGGCAAATTCCTCGAATACCGCCGGCGGGACAGATGAAACCGCTGCCGGGATTCGGTAAAGCGCAACACCCATTCACAAAGGATCGGCTTACCACTTCTGCGCCACCTTTTTAAAACAGGGGGTACACGCTTTTTCCGGCGGGCACCGCACAATCCGCTTATTCTGTTCAGACGTCCCTGTTTTTTGCTTGACAGGAACAAAACAATCACATTATGGTAGTGTCACTTTTTGATACACAGCGTCACACTATATACAACCTGAAGCAGGAAACGGACATGGAGAAAAAAGCATACTACAAAATAACCTCCCTTGAAAAGGGAATGAAAATTCTTGAACTGCTCGCCCTGCACGGAGAACTCTCCGTTACAAAAGCGGCCGCGCTCATGGAGACCAACCGGGCGGGATGCCACCGGTTTATCGCCACGCTCAGGGATCTCGGTTATGTGGAAAAAAACGACCGCGGCAGATACCAGCCCACGCTGAAAATCCTTCAGCTTGCCATGAAAGTGACCAGCCGGTTCGAAATACGCAATATCGCCAGGCCCTATATGCAGAAACTGTCCATCACCTATCATGAAACCGTCAACCTCGGCTACTTCAACGGCACGGACATCATTCATATCGACAAGATCGACAGCCATGAAATCCTGCGGATGGACTCCGCGCTCGGCGACAAGGCGCCCGCCTACTGCACGGCGCTCGGCAAAGCCATCCTC
>CAYZHB010000208.1:0-3678 GCA_964478245.1 uncultured Desulfobacterales bacterium
GTTAGCCGTTAGCTGTTAGCCGTTAGCCGTTAGCTGTTAGCCGTTAGCCGTTAGCTGTTAGCCGTTAGCTGTTAGCCGTTAGCTGTTAGCCGTTAGCCGTTAGCAGGGAGACCTTTGAATAATGCGCAGTTTTGTTTTAGTGCGAAGAAAATGCAAATTTTAACCGGAGGAATATAGTGCATATTTTGAGGATTAAAATTTGCGTTTGACAAAGCAATTGGGCAAAAGAGGGTATTTATTCAAAGGTCTCGCAGGGGGAATCGCCAATTATGGACACACTTGTTATCATCCCGGCAAGGGATGAAGAAAAGAGCATCGGGGAAGTGGTGGAAAGAACACTTTCCTGCGGATTCCGGCATATCCTGGTGGTGAACGACGCCAGCAGCGACCGCACCGCGGAAATGGCGGAAAAGAGCGGCGCCAGGGTGGCCGACCTGCCGATTTCCATCGGCGCGCTTGGCGCCATCCAGACAGGTTTCCGGTATGCCCTGGCAAAAGGGTATGAACGGGCCGTTACCATGGACGGCGACGGACAACACGAAGCAAAGTATCTGTCTGTTCTCACCGGATCCTTAAGCGAAAATGAAGTGATCATCGGCGCGTTTCCCGAAAGGTGCACGGCGGCAAAAAAAATCCTGATCCGGATATTCAGGCATCTGTCAGGCCTTTCTGTCAACGACCCCACAAGCGGTTTCAGAGCCTACTCCCAAAAGGCCATGGAAACACTTGTGGGAATGGAAGGGCTGGTGCTTGAATACCAGGACATCGGGGTGCTGCTTTTGCTGAAACAGCACGGCATCGCCATAAAGGAACTGCCGGTCGCCATGGGGGAGCGGGTTCACGGCCGTTCAAAAATATTCAAAAACTATCTTTTCATCATTAAGTATACATTGTCCACCCTGTTCCTTATAGGGGCTAAACGGTGAAATTTCCGAAATTTGTGTGTTTTTTTGTTGAATTGCGCACCGCAATCTGATAGGCAACCAGTAACAGGTTCCGGAGTCGCACTTGTTTTATTTTTCAGCATTTTCCCGCCCCATGATTTTTGCGTGTTTGTGTCCGCCCTGTATCGGCGGCATAAAGTCAACGACCACACGAAAGCGGGTGGCTTGGAATTCCGGCCGTAGGCCGGAAAAACAAAAACACGTCAGTGTTTCAGAGGAGTCAACCCTTGACGTACCGATTGTTTTCCGCATTAACCGGTATTCTCATTTCCCTGGTGCTGTACTTTCTAGTCAGAAAATCCAGGGTGAGCAGCCTCTATACCACATGGTGGGTCGTCATTATCATTTCCATTCTTTTGCTTGCCTTTTTTCCGGGTATACTGGATTTTGTCGGAAACCTGTTCGGGGTATCCTACCCACCGGTGCTGCTCACCGTTTTCGGTCTGGCCATGATCCTTGTAAAGGTCCTCACAATGGACATTTACATCACCAAGAATGAAGCAAGATATAAGGAACTGGCCCAGAAACTGGCCACGCTCGAGCTCATGGTCAAAGAGAACACCCATGAAAAAAAAGAAAACTGATACCAGTTCTCATTACCATCTGGATTGTTGAAAGCCACAATCTTGAAAGTTTTACACATCGGAAAATACTACCCGCCCTTTTCAGGGGGGATCGAGAATTTCACCGCCGCCCTGCTGCCGGCGCTCTCCCGCCATGGTACGGACATCAGGGCCCTGGTTCACAACCATGGCCCCCTGGCCGGCAGAACCCGAACGGACATTGTAAACGGCATTCCCGTCCACCGGGTCCCCTCCCATGGAAGAATCCTGTATGCCCCGGTCAGTCCCCTGTTCCCCGCGGTTTTCAACCGCATTGTCAAGGGCTTCAGGCCGGATCTGCTCCATATCCATATGCCGAACACGTCGGCATTCTGGACGCTGTTTCTCCCTGCCGCAGTCAGAATCCCCGGCATTCTCCACTGGCATTCCGATGTGGTCCCGTCCACCGTCAGCAGGGGACTCGATCTTGCGTACCGCTTTTACCGGCCGTTTGAATACAGACTGCTTCGATACGCCCGCGCCGTCATCGCCACCTCCCCCCCTTATCTTGCGTCGAGCCGCCCCCTTGCGCCGTTTAAACACAAAACCCGTACCGTCCCGCTGGCGCTGCCGGCAGAGTCCGGGGAAACCGTATCAGCGGCTGACAGGCAATGGAGTGAACTCCTGTGGGGAAACCAGTCCGCAAGAATTCTGGCCGTGGGCAGACTCACCTACTACAAGGGGCACCGGTTTCTGGTGGACGCAATGGAAAGGATTGAGAATGCCAAACTGATTATCGTCGGAGAGGGAGAACTCAAAGGAGAAATTCTCCGGCGGGTCACGGACAAGGGGCTCGATACCCGGATCACGCTTACCGGGCACCTTGAAGCGGGCCGGCTGGAAGCGCTTCTCCGTTCATGCGACTTTGTTGTCCTGCCCTCCATAGAGCGGACCGAAGCGTTCGGCCTGGTCCTGCTCGAAGCGATGCGAGCGGGAAAACCCGCCATTGTGACCACGGTTGAAGGCTCGGGCATGTCCTGGATCGTCCGGCACGGGGAAACCGGCCTCCATGTCCCGCCCATGAACCCGCACAGGCTTGCCCAAGCCATCCAGACCCTTGCCGGAAACCCGGATATGGCGGGTAAAATGGGCAAAGCGGCAAAGGAACGGTTCAACCGGCACTTCACCATGGAAAAAGCCGCTGCATCAGTTCTCGGCATTTACAAGAGATGTCCGGGCAAAAAATTTTAAACCCGGCTTTCACATCTTGTTTTCTCCAATGGGTCCCGAAACCAATTGGTTTTTTCAATAGCATATCAAATTTGTATCAATTTTAACTATTTGACAATTTATAGAGACAAAATTAAATTCAGCTTCATTGCTGTTTATGAACCATCGGCACAAAATGCCGTGGGAATATAATTGCTGACAATCTATGCGTGCTGGCGCCTGTCGACTATATCCCTTCTCAGGGAGGGGGCGGCAGCTGGTCCCGACACTAACAGGGAAAATGGCGATTTCGGGTTGTCACAACAAAATGAGGACTGTAGACAATCATGACGGACGAAAACGTAATCGACTGCAGAAACATGGCCTGCCCGGCCCCGGTGTTAACCACCAAAGAGGCGGTTGAAAAAAACGGGGCGGAGAAAATCACGGTGCTGGTGGACAACAGCGCCGCCATGGAGAATGTGAGCCGGTTTTTAAACTACCGGGAATTCGAGGTGTCCGTAACAGAGGCGAATGAGGTGTTTTCCGTTTACGGCGCCAGAAAACAAGGGCAAGCCCCCTCGGACAAACAGGCCGAACCGGGGAGCCGCGAGAAAACGGAACCGGCAGGCGCCGGTGAGACCACCTCCCGGATAATGGTCATGGTGGCCTCGGACAAGTTCGGAAAAGGAGATGACGCCCTCGGGCAAAAGCTGATGATCAATTTTCTCAAGACGGTCCGGGAAATGGGGGATGATCTGTGGCGGCTGGTGTTTGTGAACAGCGGCGTCAGACTGACAGTAAAAGGATCCGAGGTTGTCGGGGAGATCAGGGAGATCGAAGATCAGGGGGTATCAGTGCTCGTCTGCGGCACCTGCCTGACCCATTTCGACCTGATGGCGGAAAAAGCGGTGGGCCAGACCACCAACATGCTCGATATCGTGACGTCCATGCAGCTTGCCGATAAAGTCATCAACCTGTAG
>CAYZHB010000209.1:0-3654 GCA_964478245.1 uncultured Desulfobacterales bacterium
GGCCGGGAAAACAAAAACACGCAAGCGTTTCAATCGTTGACGGTTGAAAACCGGGGGCATAGCCCTCGGTTTTCAACAACCAATACAATAATACGGTTGACACGGGATAAAATACCGGGTATATATAAAGATATTTTAATATGTTTATATAGCAACAGGAAAGGACACAGACAAAATGACAAAACTGAAACCAGAGGCCCGGCCGGTTCTTATCGGAAGTCTTCCCATGGCGGACCACCGGGCGGCCACGGCGCTCGTTTTTAAATATACGCCCGACATCCCCCTGTGGGTGCAGCTGCCCGTTTACCCGCAGGAAGGCATGATCGAACAGTTTCTTCCCGGAATGCCGGGATTTACAAAAGAGGGAAACAAAGTCTTTATCGATACAACCGCTGCCGAATTTGAGCAGGCCTATCTGTCGTTTTACGAGGAGTTCCTTGAAGTGACCGAAGGCCGATCGGGGCTGGCGAATTCCCGGTTCGCCTTCATTCCGGAAACCGGCAGGGGGTTTGCGGAGTTTTTGAATCAGATAGACGAGAGAGAATCCGTGCCCGACGGGCTGAAAGGCCAGGTTACCGGTCCGGTCACGTTCGGTACGGCCGTAAAGGACCAGGACGGCCGGGCCATATTTTACAATGACCAGTTGCGGGATGCGGCCTGCAAGCATCTGGCCATGAATGCCGCATGGCAGGCGGATCAGTTTTCGAAAAGGGGCGCGGTCCCGTTGATTTTCATTGATGAACCCGGCCTGGCCGGATTCGGTACATCGGAACTGATTACCATCACAGCCGATGATGTCAAAGGGGCGATAGGAGAGATCACGGACGCGGTTCATGCCCGGGGCGGCCTGGCCGGGGTGCACGTGTGCGCCAATACCCAGTGGGACCTGCTGCTGGGCATGGATATCGATGTCATCAGCTTTGACGCCTATGCCTACTTTGACAATTTCATCCTTTTTTCCGGGGAAATAAAGCAGTACCTGGACAGGGGCGCCAGTATCGCCTGGGGGATTGTCCCGACCCAGGACAGGGACGATATTGACAGGGAAACAGTGGACTCCCTGGAAGAAAAGTTTGAAAAGCAGATGGCGGTGGTTGAGGAAAAGATTTCAGTAAGCCGGGACAGGCTTTTAGATCAGATTTTCATAACCCCGAGCTGCGGCACGGGCTCGCTCGATATGCCGCATGCCCAAAAAGTGCTGGCGCTCACAAAGGCACTTTCCGACAGGATAAGGAAGTAAGAGCCGGTACCGTCCGGCGGAACTGTTGCGGAATCCCGAAAGGCGCACCGGGATCAGGGTAAATTGTGTCAGCCGGCCGGCTGGTGTCTTTGACGGTTCAGCAGGAGAAACACGAGAACACCGGCGGCCATTATGGCCATCCCGCAGGGAAACGTGTTCCGCAGCCCAATGAGATCCATGGCCACACCCGCGGCAATGGAGCCGATCATCATGCCCAGGCTGTGTCCCACCGTAATCACCGACATGACCGACGCCATGGCATTGGCCTCTTCCCCCCGGATCACGGCAAGGGCCATCAGGGCGGGCATGGAGATGCCGCCGCCTACGCCGAAGAGCGCGACCGCGAAAATAAGGTCGCCGAATGAAGCGGCCGTGGTCAAAAGGAGCATGGCCAGTGTACAGAGCACCCCCCCGGAAACGATCATGAGATTTTTGTTGGATCGGTCGGCCACATACCCCATGGGAAGGTTCAAAAGACCGCTGATGAAGATTCCCAGCATCACGAGGATACCGATCGATGAGCCGGAAAGGCCGAATTCCCTGTCCGCCATCAGGGGCAGAAAACACCAGATGACCCCGATACACGAGGTGTAGGCGAGCCGGATCAGGATCAGGGAAGCCAGTTTGGGATTTTTCACGAGCGACCGCAAGGTGGACGGGGATCGGCTGCCGCGGGATATATACTCCCGGCTGGTGGGCGGCAGGAAGCATATCATTAAAATCAGTCCGGCGGCAGACAGTACGCCCATACATCCGAAAGCGGCATCCATTGAAAACGTGTCCTTGATGGCCCCGCCCATGAGCGGCCCGATACTGAGACTGGCAAACATGGACATGTTGAAAAGCCCCATGGCATACCCTTCACTCCCTTGATAGGTGATTTCCCCGATATAGGCCTGTACCACCGGCATGATCATTGCCGAGGATATCCCCTGGACAAACCGGATCAGGATCAGGGAGTTGACGCTGGCCGACAGGATAAAGGCAATCGATACCAGGGCATAGCCGGAAAGGCCGATAAGCAGAAACGGCTTTCGTCCCTTCAAATCGGAAAGCCGGCCGAAGACCGGCAGAAGCAGGGACCGGGAAATGGAGAAAGCCCCGAACACCAGCCCGATGTAAAGACCGGCGGCCCCGAGTTCATGGGCATAAACCGGCAGGAGCGGGACAACAATGCCCACACCGGTAACCGTGGCGAAAATCGTAAAAAAGAGGGTGAGAAATATTTTTTTACAGGGAGAGGGAATGACCCCTCTCCCGGGAACTGCTTTAATGGCCACCGGTAAGAATTCCAGCTGCTGCAAGTACGAGAACCAGAACTTCCAGTACGGCCAGTGTCGCGTATACTTTGTCGTTGTTTCTCAGAAGGGTCGGCACGATGGCCGCGTAACAGATAATGGTGACGCCGGAAAGGAAGGCGATGCCGATAAAATTAAGGAAATCACCGTACCCGAGCATGGTGACCCATGACCAGCCCTGACTGATTTCAAGGTGTTCCAGGAAATCGTGGGAGCTCATCTGCCAGTATGAGGCCAGGTCTTCCACGAGGATATAGGGATCCATGATGCCGAACACGTAGATGGCGAACGTGATAAGCAGGATCACGATTCCCAACAGCATGCCCTTGTTCAGGATGCGCGCATAGAGGAGCTGTTCGGAACTGGGGCCTGTGGATGATGTATTGTTTTGACTCATTGTTCTCTCCTTGTTACCAAAATGATTTCAAATTTGTGATTAAAGTCCCCAGCCAAGACCTTTGGACAGCGCCTTGAGCCCGGCAAAGCCCAGAATGGCGATCACCATCCACCTGATAAATGTCGGCTTGGCAACTTTGAGTACTCTAACGCCGATAAATGAGCCCAGCATGATGCCGACAAGGGACGGCACGACCATCATCGGGATGACGCAGCCCTTGTTCAGATAAACCCATGCGGCCGAAGTGTCGGTTATCGAGAGCAGAAATTTGCTGGTGGCGACACTTATTTTAAGGGGGGCGCCCATCAGCAGGTTGAGGACCGGCACATTGGCCCATCCCGCGCCGAGTCCGAACATGCCGGCCATAATACCGATACCCACAAACAGGACAAGCCCGAGCGGGGTTCTGTGGATTTTCCAGTTGATCTCCTGGCGGGTGCTCTCTTCGGTGTAGACCCCGTATATCCGAAGGGCCGAGGAGAGTTTGTCCGATTCCGGTACATCCGGGTATTCGGCTTTTTTGGCGGTCAGCATCAGCACACAGATACCGAGAATGGTCAGGCCGAGGAAGATCTGCACGATGTTGGTGGGCAGCGCCAGACCGATCATGGCCCCCATTATGGCACACGTGGAGGCGATGAGGGCGACCGGGATGGCGAGTCTCAGACTGGCCAGGCCGGACCGCAGAAGCCCCGGACCTGCGGCAAGTGCGCCGGAAA
>CAYZHB010000210.1:0-3565 GCA_964478245.1 uncultured Desulfobacterales bacterium
TTGTCGGCATACGCAGGGACCAGGAACAGATCACGACGATCAATCCTGCCGAGCAATTGCATGGCGGGGATTGTCTGATCGTAATCGGCAAGGCCGGTGCCATTAACGAGCTTAAAAATCCCGCCCCTCTTTAACGGTGAACCGGATAGGGCGTATAACTTCAAAAATACATGGGGGGAAGGTTATCCATGAAACGATTTAAAAACATCCTCTACATAAACGAACCGACCGTGGACCAGGCATCGGCTTTTGCGCGCGCGGTCTCGCTGGCGGAAAACAATCAGGCGGACCTGACTATTGTCGACGTAATTCCGCCCCAGGTTGTTACGGCAGGCATCGGCCTGCCGCCCGGAGGACCGATATCCGAAGATCTGCGAGCCGCCGTGGAATCCGATCATCGTCAGGCACTGGAATCCATGGTCCAGCCCTTCAGTGAACGCCTGCAGGTTCGGCTGGATGTATTGGTTGGAAAAACGTACCTTGAGGCGATCCGAGCCGTACTGAAAAATGGGTATGACCTGGTGATCAAACCTGCGGAGAATCCGAGTTGGACGCGTAGGCTTTTCGGCAGCGACGACCTGCACCTCCTTCGTAAGTGTCCCTGCCCGGCTTGGCTCATGAAACCGTCTGAGAAATCGAAATACAGCAGCATCCTGGCGGCTGTCGATTTCGATCTGATGGCTTCCATCCCTTCAGAGAATGATCTTAACCGCGAGATTTTGGAACTGGCCGCCTCACTGTCGCTTTCAGACTCTGCGTCTCTGCACATGGTCCATGCCTGGGAAGCTCTTGCTGAAATGACCATGTTGTCCAGGGGAGGCATGTCACCGGAAGACCTGGCCAATTACGTTGAAAGAGAGCATGAGTGCCACAGAAAGGAACTATACCGACTGGCCGAACAACTGCGCGGCTGGATCGGCAAGGAGGCATACGATTACCTCTCGCCCGGCTTTCACATGCCCAAGGGACGGGCAAAAAAGGTGATCGCGCCGCTGGCGGCGGAGTTGCGGGTGGATATTGTGGTCATGGGGACGGTCACCCGCACTGGCATATCAGGGCTGATCATCGGTAATACCGCCGAAGCCATTCTCGACCAGCTTGCGTGTTCGGTGCTTGCTGTAAAGCCTCCTGGGTTCAAGACACCGGTGGAAATCGAGCCCGGCCTCTGGCCTGAACGTCAAGCCACCCGCTTTGCGGGTGGTCGGTGACTTGCTACACGGCCCTCCGGTTTGGGAACCACTTTTCTTTTCACCGGCAGCGGTTTATAAGTGCCGTTCAACAGGTTTTTCTCGACTTGCGGCCGGGGTCTGCTTGCCCGGACCAAAATGTACATTTTTGGTTTGACAAATCCGTCATGGTTCATTATATTTAAATACAACGATATGGAGGCGCCATGAGAAAATTCATCAAAGTCATGAAGGCCCTGTCCGAACCTGAGATATGACATATGAACTATGAACTGATCGGAAACATGTGAGTCGAATGAAAAACAGGCTTTTCATCTTGCTTATGTCCATGGCCGTAGTCTTCAGTACAGCCTCCGGCGCAGTCTGTGCGAGTCTATCGGCGAAGGCCGATAGAACGGCATGTGAAAAAACGCGGCATTCGTGGGACGGTCTGAACAAGACCGATGACGGCAAATGCCATGTGACGCCCTGCCACGCCCACAAAGGCAAGGTGCTTCTGCTGCCCGACGCGTCCCACAGGTTATCCAGGGACGACAGTCGCCACTCCTTTGCCAACCCGGGACCCGGTAATATCGCCAAGAGCATTGCCGACGCGCTTCATTTGCGTTCAGGCAGGCATATTAATAAATTTCCTTCAACGCTTTATCCCCCGCCTTTGTTTTCCCTCAACTGCGCCTATCTGTGTTAGCCGCTCCACCCGGCGGAAGCGGGTGAACGGGTGCGTCTCGTCACCAGCGGTTTCCGTTTTCTGCTTTTTTCAAGACTCAACCTATTGAATTGTTAACCGTAATCGGCGCTCACGGCAGCGTCGAGTAAAAAGGAAGAATCTGAACTATGCGTGACATTTTTCATCAAAAGAATATTTTTCACGGCGCCGTCCTGGGGATGCTGGCTTTGCTGGCTCTGGCCGCGCCCCGGACGGCCGCCGCGGACACGGTGGCGGCCCGCTATCCCGGACTTTCCACCGGTCTGCTGAAATCCGCGACGCTGGCGCCTCTTGACAAAGACACCTTGCTGGCGGCCGATGGTTTCACCATCAAACAATCGGAACTTTTGGAGAGCATCCAGGACCAGGAACCCAAGCTGCGCAGCCAGTTGGAAAAGAACCTGTTTTTTTTGTTGGAGCAGGAAGCGGTGCGCCAGCTGGTTCTTAATGAAGCCCGAAAAGCCGGCATCTCGATAAAAGAAGGCGACGACAACCAGGCGATCCAGGCCTTTTTAGAACAGCGCACCACGGATTTGACCGTTACCGAGGATGAAGTGCGCGCCTTTTACGCCGCCAACAAGGAGATGGTGGGCGGCGCTCCCTTCGAGCAGGCGGCCGACGGCATTCGCCAGTACCTGGTTCAGGACAAGAAGCAGCAAGCCGTCAATGCCTACATCGATTCCCTGGCCGAAACGACCCGGTTGCGCATCAACGATAAATGGGTGGAAGCGCAAAGTCGTCTGGCAATGGACAACCCCGTGGACAAGGCGCGGCGCTCGGGCAAGCCGACCATGGTGGAGTTTGGCGCTACGGGCTGCGTGCCCTGCGACATGATGCAGCCCATCCTGGACAAGCTGCGCAAGGATTACCCCGACCAATTGAATGTCGTCTTTGTCCACGTGGGTGAAGAGCAGATCTTGGCAGCGCGCTACGGCATTCGCTCGATTCCTGTCCAGGTGTTTTTCGACCCGGCGGGCAAGGAGGTTTTCCGGCACGTGGGTTTTTTCGCCCAGGCCGAGGTGGACAAGCAATTGGCGGCCATGGGGGTGAAATGATGAAAGGAAAGCAAAAAAAACTGACAATGACCATAATGGGCGTCGTTGTCGCCTTGGCCGTATTTGGCGCCGTCGGGTCGCAGTTTTTTTCCGGCTCGGATGAAACCATTGCCGTGTCGTCGCAACCGGCTGTAGACACAGCGTCCGGAAAGGTGACCATGATCGACCTGGGCGCCACCGAGTGCATTCCCTGCAAGATGATGGCGCCCATCATCGAAGAGCTGAAAAAAGAGTATGCCGGACGGGCCGACATCATTTTCATCGATGTGTGGAAAAATCCGGCCCAGGCTAAAAAATACGGCATTCGCGGCATCCCGACCCAGATTTTCTTTGATGCGGCGGGAAACGAAGTTCACCGCAATGTCGGGTTCATGGACAAAAAACGAATCGTAGCGGTCTTGACCCGGCTGGGGGTGGCTTCACCGGAGAAATCCATTCGAGAATCGGAAAATTGAAATAGGAGTTAAATGTGATATGTTCGATCAATTTTTAATCACAGTGAACCAGTGGATGACCGGCGGACTGGCCGTGGCGGCCGTGGGCGCCTTTGCCTGGGGCATGGTCAGCGTCCTGTTTTCGCCCTGCCACCTGGCCTCCATCCCGCTGATCGTGGCCTA
>CAYZHB010000211.1:0-3540 GCA_964478245.1 uncultured Desulfobacterales bacterium
GAAATCCCGGATTCGAATAATCGCTTGAGGCCTTTATGTTTGAATTTTTGAATCATGCACCTCAAGTGTAACCGGATACGTTTCAGGTGTCAAACGAAATATTTGATATTTTCAGGATAATCGCCGCGGATCAGCGGCAGACGGACAGGCGAGCTTGCTCACATGGCTGGCTGACCGTTGAATCCGCTCGAGTGGAAATTCACCCAAGAGGATTTGAAAAAAGTACTATCAAAGATCCAGGATGCGACAAAAATAGCAGCATAAAAACACCGAACTTTCGACCCAGAGCACTAAGCGAGTATGGGGTTAACGCTCCATCGAGGGTTCGAATCCCTCTTTCTCCGCCACCAGCAAGAATTGCGGGGTCGGCGCAATTCCCTTTAACTGAGACGGGGAAAAGGCGTTTTTAATCCCGATTCCTGTCCAGAAGATTTCGAACGGTTTCCGCCAGCTGTGCCGAATCGATCGGTTTCATCAGAAATTCATCAATAGCGAGGTCGTCTCCGCGGCCGTTGATTTTTTCACTGAATCCGGTGCACAGTATAACCGGAATGTCCGGCCGTATCTCTTTCACCGCATGGACGAGCTTGTCGCCGGTGATGTCCGGCATGGTCATGTCGGTGACAATCAGATCGAATTTGCCGGGGGCGTCCCGGAAGGATTCCAGCGCCTCTTTGCTGCCTTCTTTCCCGGTCACTCTGTATCCCAGTTTTTCAAGCTGCCGTCCGTAGACTTTTACTATTTTGGGTTCGTCGTCCACCAGGAGTATATGTTCCGTTCCCCGGGGCAGGGGTTTTTTCTCCGCAGCCGGCTTTTTCGGAGCGGTTTTCCGTGCCAGCGAAAGGTAGACGTGGAAGACGGTTCCTTTACCCGGCTGGCTGTATACGGTGATGTGGCCGTTGTGGGCCTTTACAATCCCGTGAACCACGGACAGGCCCAGTCCCGTTCCGGTTTCCTTTTCTTTCGTGGTAAAGTAGGGCTCGAAAATTTTATCCAGGTTTTCTTCGGGAATGCCGTCTCCGGTATCGCTGACGGTAATCCGGGCGTACTCGCCCGGCGCCATGTCCGGATAATAATTCATCGCCTCTTCTCCGGAGACGGTCACGGCCTCGAGACCGATTTCCATGACACCCTCCCGGTCCGCCATGGCATGCAGTGCATTCGTCGCCAGATTCATGATCACCTGATGGATCTGGGTCGGGTCGGCAAGAACGACCAGCGGGTCCCGGCTGATTTTTTCATGAATCCCGATGGAGGTGGGAATAGTGGCGCGGAGCATTTTCAGGGCTTCCTTGATCATCGGGCCGATACGCAGGATCTCTTTCTGGTGCTCCTCGTGCCGGCTGATATTGAGTATCTGCCGGGTCAATTCCCTGGCCCGGTCGCCCGCGGCCAGCACTTCGGAAAGGTCTTTGTAAAGTTCCGTGCCTTTTTCCGCTTCCGTCAATGCAAGGGTGGCATATCCGATGATGGAGGTAAGGATGTTGTTGAAATCGTGGGCAATGCCGCCGGCAAGGTTGCCCACGGACTCCATTTTCTGGGCCTGCCTGAGTTTGTTGTCCATCTCCCTTTCTTGGGAAATGTCGCTGAGAATTCCCCGCAGGCCTCTGAAATCTCCGTTTTTGAAAACAGGATGGCTGGAGATTCTCACCCAGAGAAGGTCTCCTGATTTTGCAAGAATCCTGAACTCAACCGGCTGTGCAATACCTTGTTTATGGGTCTCGAACAACTGTTGGACCGCTTCGATATCCGGCCCGGCAATGAAGTCGTCAAGCCGCCGGCCGATTATTTCATCCGGGCTGAATCCGCTTACGGGTTCTATCCTGGGGCTGATATATGTAACCGTTCCCTCGCCGTCCATGGAAAAGACGACGTCGTTGACGCTTTCCACCAGCTCCTGGAATCTTTCCTTGGCTTTCCGCAGATCTGCCCGGGAAGAAATAAGGTCGGTAATATCCTCCCCGATGCTTGTCACGGAGACAACACTGCCGCCGTCATCTTTGAAAACCGTGTTGTCCCATTTGATCATCCGTCTCTTGCCGCTGCCGAGTATGATTTCATTCTCGAGATGCGCCGGAAAATCCCCGGTTTCAATCGTTTTCCGGAACACATTTATGTTCAGTTCCCCCCTGACGTCCTCCGGTATAAAGGAGTCGAACCAGTTTTTCCCTATCACTTCCTCCCGCTGCATGCCGGTGAGGGAGAGAAAATAATCGTTGCAGAATATGATATTACCGTTCGTGTCCAGCATGATCCCGATCAGTTCGATGGTTTCAAGCATGGAGCGGAACTGCTTTTCCGATGCCCGAAGCCGTTTTTCCGCCTCTTTCCGGGATTCGATTTCCCGTTCCAGTGTCCGGGTTCTGGATCGGACCCGTGATCTGAGGACGATATTGCCCGCTATCAGAAGAACACACACGCCGATCGTGACAATCCCGAGCCGCCTTACCCAGGCCGGGATGATTTTTCCGGCGGGCGGCCGGCCGATCCATTTGTCAAGCGCATCATAATAAACCGAATTTTTGTTCTCCTTGAGCATCCGTATATGATCGTCGATTTTCAGGATCAGGCCGGATGAAAGGGGCGTGGCTTTCGGAAATGCGAATACCAGCCGGACAGGCTGAAAAACGAGAGGCGTGCGTTCGATATCGTACCGGTCCTCTCTCCGGTTTCCGAATTCCCTGTTGGTCACCCCGGCATCCGCCTCACCCGAGTCTACCGCTGCAAGGACCTCGGCATAGCTGTCCTTTTCGATGTAGGTGCAGCCGATTTCAAATGCACCGGTGATCTCTTTGATGCCACCGGGACCCGCCACGTTCACGCTTTCGGAAAGCACGGCGATGCGCTTGCCTTGAAGGTCCGGGATCGATTCGATCGCTTCTCCCTTTTTTACGTACAGCCTTGACCAGCTCAGCAGAACGGTCTCGCGGGAAAAAGCGAATTTTTTGCTCCGCTCTTCGGTCCAGGCCACGTCCGGCACCATGTCGATCCTGTTTTCGGAAAGCCTTTCAAGGCACATGTTCCATGTGCCGGGCACCCATTGGACACGCCACCCCGCCCTGTCAGCGATATGGTGCACCACGGCCGGCCAGAACCCGGCCGCATTACCGTCTTCGTCCGTAAAAATCTTGGGGGCGTTTTCATACAGCCCTACTCTCAGGGTGCATATCCTTTGACCGGCCTCCCCGGTACAGGGAGGCGCCGTCACCGTTTCCGAGAAGCCGGAAACCGGTGCCGCAAAAAGCACTGCACACATGAAAAGCACGACCCGCAGGCGGTAAAGCCCGTGCCGGAGAGCCATTATTATGTTATCTTGCTGCATACACGACTGCCTTATGATAACAAACACTGCAAACCAGCCAATCACCCAAATTATCAATAGAGCCGCTTTTGGGCAGGTAGAAACCTGACGACATCTAGGCTTCTGTTTTTCATATTTTTTATTATAAACAGCGAACGAAGATTTACACAACAAAAATTTATTGTCGGTAGAGATGCGAATGCATACATTCCAAGCCACCCGCTTTGCGGGTGGTCGTT
>CAYZHB010000212.1:0-3480 GCA_964478245.1 uncultured Desulfobacterales bacterium
TCCAGAACCGCAAGCGCCGCGCTGCAGGCCACCGGATTCCCGCCGTAGGTGCCGCCGAGGCCTGCGGCATGAACCGCGTCCAGTATTTCCGCCTTTGCGATGACGGCACTCAGGGGCATACCGGCCGCCAGGCTCTTGGCTGTCGTGGTAATATCCGGCTCGATCCCGTACTGTTCCATTGCGAACATGGTGCCGGTCCTGCCGATACCGGTCTGCACCTCATCGGCGATAAACAGGATGCCGTGTTTTTTGCAGATCCGGTAAAGTTTTTCAAAATACGGCTTCGGCGGTGCGATAAACCCGCCTTCCCCTGCCACCGGTTCAATGATCAATGCCGCCGTGTTTTCCGGGGCCGAATGGGAGATCAGGAAATCCTCGAGTTTATCGGCACAAGCGGTGTCACATGAGGGATATGAAAGGTTTAACGGGCATCTGTAGCAGTAGGCATACGGCATGCGGTATATTTCCGGTGCAAACGGTCCGAACCCGAACTTGTACGGTTTGACCTTGCTGGTAAGGCTCATCGTCAGGAGCGTTCGGCCGTGAAAGGCGTTTTCGAATGCGATGATACCCGGGCGTCTGGTATAATACCGGGCTGCCTTGACCGCATTCTCGACCGCTTCGGCCCCGCTGTTGATAAAAATCGCCTTTTTGGCAAAACTGCCCGGCACATAGTCGACAAGTCTTCTGGCAAGTGCCACAGGCCCTTCGTAGGGCATCACCATAAAACAGGTATGAGTGAATTTTTCCGCCTGTTTCTGAATGGCCGATACCACCTTGGGGTGGGAATGTCCCACATTCATCACGGCGATACCGCCGGAAAAATCGATATACCGATTGCCTTCCACATCATACAGCAGCGCGCCCTCGCCCCTCGCCACGTAGGCGCTGCCCTGGCTTGCACACGCGCCTGTGATGACATTTTGACGCACTTCACCTATCTTTTTGTTCTCCATTTTTCTTCTACCTTAAATCGTTCGTCTGTTAATTTTATCTGAGCATCAGGTTTTCAGCAGTGTGCAGTGCTCCGGATCCGCCTTGATATACACTTCATCCTGACGTCTAAAAGGTGTACGCTTTACAAAACTTATTACATGAACAACCTTTTTGTTTTCAAGTTCGACAAAATAGCTGACTTCGCCCCCCATGTAACTTCTGTCAATCACTTTCCCGAAGAAATAATTCATCCCCGCTTCTTCCTGGAAATCGCTGCGGGATCCCATCTTCAGTTTCTGTGCTCTTACCACCAGTTCGGCTTTGTCCCCGGGGTTGAATTTTCCTGCCGGATTGGTCGTACAGATCCCACCGTCTTCAAGCTTGACCTTGACTCTGTTCTCCTCCTCCAGGATCTCTTCAACGGTCGCGTCCATAAAATTGGAATGGCCGAGAAAATCCGCCACGAAATGATTTTTCGAATAGTTGTAAACATATTCCGGCGATCCCTCCTGCTGGGTGACGCCGTCCTTCATCACCACGATCTTGTCGGACATGGACAGCGCCTCCCGCTGGTCATGGGTCACGAAAATGGTGGTCACCCCCAGTTCCATCTGGAGATTGTCAATCTCTCTTCTCATGTCCTCCCTGAGATTCTCATCAAGGGCGGACAGCGGTTCATCCATTAAAAGTACGTCCGGTTCGATAACGATGGCCCTTGCCAGGGCGATACGCTGCTGCTGTCCGCCCGAAAGCTGGGACGGCATACGGTTTTCAACACCCGGGAGCCTTACCAGCTCCAGTGCTTTTGTCACTTTTTCCCTGATAATGTCTTTTGATGCGGCTCTGTACTTCAAGCCGAATGCCACGTTGTCAAAAATCGTCTTGTGCGGAAACAGGGCATAATTCTGAAATATCATCCCAAGATTTCGTTTGTGAATAGGGACATCGTTTATGCGTTTGCCCTTTATGTAAATATCACCTTCCGTGGGGGTCTCAAGCCCGGCAATCATTCTCAGAAGGGTTGTCTTGCCGCATCCGGAAGGTCCGAGAAGGGTTACAAGGGATCCTTCGGCGATATCAAGGTCTGTCTTCTCAACAGCGGTCACGTCGCCGAAACGTTTCACTATGCCTTTGAATTGAACAAATGCGGGATCTTTTTCTGTATTCAAAATTATTCACTCCCTGTAAGAGACCGGAAACCTGATCTTGATCTTTTAACTCACGCCGTCAGGCTTCCCGTCCCTGGTTTCCGTCTGGGGTTGGGCCGCCGCCAGAAGCGGCGGCCTGACTTTAATCCAGTCCTGCAGCTACGTGCAAACCTGTCCGCTTGATGCTGCGGAAGACCACTGACTATGCACCGGTTTTAACTCTGTCCCACTTTTCTCCCCACTCGACCTGATGGCTGTTCCAGTAAACCGGATCGGCAAACAGGTATCCCTTCAGGGTACCGGTCGGATCGAATGCGGGCAGCTCCTGAATCTCCTGCGGCATGTCCACTTTTGTGGGATCGAGACTCGGCGGATAATTCTGGCCTTTTGAAACCGCGATGGCGCATTCCGGCTCCAGCATGAAATTGAGCAGTTTCTGCGCCACGTCGAGATCCGTTCCCTTGATCACGTACATGTATTCCATCCATGAATAGGTATTGTTCGGTGACAGGTACCCGATGTTGTGACCCTGCTTCTGGAGAGCGGCCACCCTGCCGGACCAGGCAACGGTTGCGTAAATCTCTTCATTGGCCAGCAGGCTCATCAGCTCTGATCCGGAGGCCCAGTATTTTTTCACCAGTTTTCTCTGTTCTGTCAGCGCGTCCCATACATCGTTCACATTGGTGATGCTGTTCGGGCTCTGGCCTGTATGGAGCGCCGCATACCACATGTTGGTCCTGAAGTCTCCGCCCCAGGTGCCGAGCTTGCCTTTGAGGTCCTTGTCCCAGAGAAGCGAGGCCCCCAGTTTTTCCGCTTTATCCTTTGAGATCTTGTCCGCATTGTAGGCAATACCGGTCTGGCCCACATCATAGGGAACGGCGGACAGATCCCCGTCCGTGATATTTCTCAGGGTTTTTATCATGACCGGCATGACATTCTTGAGGTTGGGGATTTTGCTTTCGTCCAGCACCACGTTGAATCCCAGATTTTTATACCGCAGGTAATCGTATACAGCGCTCAAATGGGCGATATTGAATTCCCCGCCCGGCGGAAAACTCGCCTTGACCTGGGTTAAAAACGCATCCATGCCGGTAAAGGCGGCGTCGATCACCTTTATACCGGTCGCTTTTGTAAACGGTGTAAACGCATACTCTCTGAGCGCTTCCGATGTGGATCCGCCCCATGAGTGAACCGTAATCGGGTCTGCAGCAAACGCCTTTCTGGCAAGGCTGAAGGGACCGCCGACAATACCGGCTGCCGCACCGGCCATACTCAGATACTTGATGAAATCACGCCGTGAAATACGGCCTTCCTGATAATCCTCATACACCCGGTCCAGATTGTTGCTCATCTCTTCTTTTCCCATCTTAAAGCCTCCTAATTTAAAATTAAAATT
>CAYZHB010000213.1:0-3427 GCA_964478245.1 uncultured Desulfobacterales bacterium
CAAAGGTCGATCCTGTGGAACGACCCGGCTGTTATCTTCCTATGTGGCCATGGCCTGGTATTCACGGGCTGACATGGCCGGTAAAAGCTTTCTGTTTTGTTGTCTGTCTCCGCAGCTTCTTCAACTCAGTATTCGATTATCAGATGCGTTCCTCTCAATCAAGTTCCAGTACCAGTTTTACAGAATCGAGCCTTCTTTTTTCCGGCAGCATCGGCAGGCCTCCGAACGACTTGTTTGCAAGCCACTCTTTGCAAGCCACTCCTTCCATCGGTCGTGAATGGCCTGGTTTGCCGAGTACAACGAAAGCATGTAAGACTCTTCCGGTCCGTTCTCATGTATGGTGGTTTTAAAACCGGTGTTCGGTTCTATTTCGCACACTTTCGGCCAGCAAAGGCCGATATCGGGTTTGTCCACCCGATGATATCAACGAGTTCATTCTCTATGTTCTTTCTAATTTCCATCGCCGGAAGCTTTGTACTGGTCTATCCGGATAATATTGTAAACCTCGTCTTCCGTTTCGTTCACGTCGCTTGTCTGCAACAGTTTTTTTATCAGGTTGAACAGCTTTTCCTGTCCGTCGGCGTCTAACTTCAAGCCGGTTCTTTTGAGGACATTATTGTAGATTCTGATGGTGCTCTGGATGGTGGCTTTTTCCGCCGCTTTGGTATTCTTGTTGTTTAGGCCCTCTGAAGCATCAGGGGGCTGTGTTTTTTTTGTGTCTGAATTTTCGGATCCGGATTCGACTATGGATTTGCCGAGCTACAGGAATTCAAGGTAGTCGTAGCCGCAGGCGGTGGCAATGTCGACTTGTATTTCAAAAGGAATCGGTTTTTTCTATCCAGTCATTTAAAGCCGCCATGAAATAATCGTATGTCTTCTGATAGTTCATTTTAAACAACTTTACATTTTGTAAATTTAAAATAAAGAAGAAAAAATTGCATAATTGTAAACATTTTTCATGCCCATCAACTTCCAATATGTAAGTTGATGGGCATGAAACTTATAAAATAAACAGAAATAGCTGCTCTTGCGGGACTTTCAAAAAGTTTCATAAGTAGAATCTTTTCTGAGAAAGACCCGTGTAGACCTTCCTGGAAAACAGCCAAAAAGCTTGCCGAAGTAACCGGAACCGACCCGGTGCTTTGGCTTGAGGGTACGCCGGACGAGATCCGGCATGCGCTTACCGGGGTATCGGCTGTGGTGGCCGATTGTAACGGAGGGGCGGTGGGCGGCCGCGAAAGCATCCGCTGCGCTTTTCAATCAGGAGCGTTTCGGTTTCTCTTTTTTGCGTTTTTTGGGTCTTTTGGATGAGATGATGGCTATATTCAAAACACCTCAGTCTGACAGTTGTTCAAGTGTAATGCCCATTGCCGCCGCAATTTTTTTCAAAGTGGCGGTACGGGGAGCGGAATCACCTGTTTCCAGGCGGGCGATTGCGGACTGGGTGAGTCCGGATTTGTCCGCAAGCTGCTGCTGGGTCAGGTTGAAGTGTTCCCGCCAGGCTTTGATCAGATTTTTTCCGTGGATAACGTTCAATTCAACCACTTCATGGGGAAGCCATACATCGGCTTCATCCGTTTTCTGTCCCTGGATTAGCCGCTGGTATTCATCCCAGGGGATGACGGCAAAGGCCGGCTTCCCGTGTTGGTGTATTACCTGGGGGGCAGTAGGTTCGGTCATTTCTTTTTTTTACCTCCTGAATGGCTATAATTTTTATGACACCGTCAAAATCGAACAGAACACGGTAATTGCCTATTCTGAGACGGTAATCGTAATCATGATTGATCAGTCGTTTAACATTGGAACAATCGGGAAAATTTTTCAGCCCTCCGACGGCTTCAGCGCTCCGACGGCATTGAATACTTTGATACGCATTTTTTCGGGTATTTTTTCCAACTGCTTTTTCGCCCGTTTGTTCCAGATGATTTTGTTCATAAACACAATATAACATTTTATATCATTTTATCAACAACATTTTATGACAAAACGGTAACCAGGGAGAATGGATCGTCTTGGAAGAACCGAAATTGACAGATCAGAAAGCGTTACCGGCCGGCGCAACGGCATCCGCATCAGGGAGTCGGCTTTGATAGCGTTCCTCAAGCTGGGATTTTGATGAGTACTGGAAATTCCATGAAGCGTGTGAATATAAGAGGAATCATCAGGATTTGTATGAAAACGGCATTGTCCCCGCCACTACCGATTATAAATCACACGACAAGCGCAAAAACTTCAAAATCATCAAGTGATTGTTACAACCGAATGAAACAAAGGCAAAATAACGAGGAGATTTTTCGAAAATGCAAAAGAGCCGCACCCAAATAATTTCCATAAAAGACCCTAATCGGTTTTGTAAAGGCTGAAATCACTTGCTAATTGGCTACATCATAATCAACCAGGTAAGTGGTTCTGTCCATTACATTGTAGTTGCTGTCAAATGCCCATCCAGATGACCAGAAACAGCCGTCATAAGTACCCGAAGGATCTTCAGAAGGTCTTTCTATCTTCACCGGCCCCACGTTTTTGGCAAACCAGACGATCTCCTGGTATGTACCGCCTCCGTCGCTGATGTCGTATACAAATTTCAGGCAATTTTCGAACTCGCCGGCCGGTGTTTCAATATTTTCTTTTGATTCCAATTTGATATTAAAAGTTATATCGCCTGTTTGTGTCTCGTGTTCTTCACTCATGGCGTAGTATCGCTTCAGGTATTTAAGGGGCGGATCAAAGATATAATCATCTTCCGGATCATCATAATCTTTACTTCCTGCCAAATAGTATCCATTACTATCCTTATGCATAAACCATGGTTCAACAGACCCTTCAAACCAGTATGTCTTTACTGCTTCTTTTGAAATATGAGAATAATATTCAGTGGTGTGGGTAATGATCAACTCATTTCCGGAAGCGGAATCAAAAGTCCACTCGTTTCCGGACTCAAACGGAAAATAATCATACATGTCATACTCGCTGCCGGTATTAAAATCCGTGAGAGGTGCGGACGGTGTAAACAAGAGTTTCGAAAGGTCTGTGTTGGTGCAGATAACGATCCCTGTCAGGCTACCCGATCCCGAATCTTCGACAGCGATTATCTTTTTAATATCAGCGGCAGACACGGAGGAGAACCAGGAAGAGCCGACTACACCGATAATCTGGCTGTGGGGCTGGATTGTCGCGGAATAACTGTCAATGATCGAACCGCTGCCGACTGCATATAACGTCACATCAGCAGAGGTGTCACTCATATTGGCAATTGCGGCGCCTTTGCCGCTGATATCCGGAAGCACCTCGCTGCTGCTGAAATAGAGCCCTATATCCGAGCTTAAGGTGTCGTCAAGCCTGAACTCGGCAACCCCGCCGGCGGTGTTCTGGTAGGAGAGCCGGAACTTTAATCTCTCGTTGTCGTAAATGATAATACCGGTTTTGG
>CAYZHB010000214.1:0-3387 GCA_964478245.1 uncultured Desulfobacterales bacterium
TGCTGCAGCTCAGAACGGAATTCAACTTCAAGAAGATCGTCCAGGATCTGGAAGAACTGGTCTTGGCCGACAGCGGCAAGGATGAGTTCAACGAAATCTTCAAACTCATCTTCGCCAAAATCTGGGATGAACGCGAGGCCCAGGAAAACCGAAAGGGAAACGTGGTGGAATTCCGCAAGGCCCTGGATCCGGACATCACTTACGACCGCATCAATTCCCTGTTTCACAAGGCCTGCGAGGAATGGCCCGGTATCTTTCGGGACGGCGAAGACATCGAGCTGACCAATCGCCACCTGCAGGTCTGCGTGGGGCCTATTGAAGGCGTGCGGCTGCTTGGATCGAACCTGCGGGTGATGGACGATGCCTTTGAGTATCTATTGCCCACCGAAGCCAAAAAAAAGAAAGGGCAATTTTTTACGCCCCGTCACGTGGTTGAGATGTGTGTGCGTATGCTCAACCCCGGGCAAAAGGAATATGTCATGGACCCGGCCTGCGGTTCGGCGGGATTTTTACTGCATGCCATGGAGTGGTGCTATCCGGCCCGGGATCATGACAAGCGGGAGCTGCGCAAGTTCAAGTACGCCGCCAAATACCTGTGGGGCATTGATTTTGAAACGCGCGCTTCCAAAACCGCCCGGGCCTTGATGCTCATCGCCGGCGATGGCCACACCAATATCTTTGGTCCGGATGTGAGCAGCCTGGACCCCAAAACCTGGTATGAAACCCAGTCAGGGAGAGGGAAGCTTAATCAGCTTGTCTCACAAAGCTACGAAAAGAGAATAGAATCAGAAAGGTTATTAAATCAAGCCAAATCCCGCGTGGAACAGCTTATTGAAGAGAGGGCGGAAGCACAAGGGGGGATATCATAATGCCCATTCTCCGCCCCACACCCATCTATCGCCTCATTCATATCGACAATTTTCCGGTAATTCTCGACTGCGGAGGGATGCATGCCCCTCATTATCCCCCTGAAAACGCTTGCGATTATCGGCCGATCCACAACCTGGATATCCAGAAGGTCCGCAGAAAACGATCTATTCGCTGTGGACCGGGTGGAACGGTGCATGATTATGTGGCTTTTTATTTCGGACCACGTTCGCCCATGCTTCTTCAACTGCACACAGGCCAGGTAGAGGGGTACGAAGAAGGCCAGGCGCCTTTGATATATGCGGTTTCGACGGTTGAAACCATTGCTCAGGCAGGGCTTCCATTTGTATTTTCCGATGGCCATGGAATTGCCGCTTTTACACAATGGTTTGACAATTTTGATGATCTGGATAAAATTGACTGGGAAACGGTTAATGCTGATTACTGGGCAGACACCACAGACGACATGGACCGGCAGCGACGCAAGCAGGCCGAATTTCTGGTACATCGCTTCTGCCCGTGGAAGGTGGTCAACCAAATCGGCGTCTGGAATGATAGCGTAAGGGAGAGGGTTGAGCATATCCTGAACCAAAAAAATATATCTATACCGGCGAAGGTTTGCCGGCAATGGTATTACTAACCGGGAGTGGGAAAATGATTAAACTGACCTGTGGAAATATTCTTACAGACAATGCCGAGGCCTTGGTGAACACGGTCAATTGTGTCGGTGTGATGGGCAAGGGGATCGCTTTACAATTCAAGAAAGCCTTTCCCGAAAATTTCAAGGTTTACGAAGCCGCCTGCCGGCGAAAAGAGGTCCAGCCCGGCCGCATGTTCGTGTTTGACACCGGCCAGATGATCAACCCGCGCTACATCATTAATTTCCCCACCAAACGCCACTGGCGTGGCAAAAGCCTGTATGAGGATATCGAAAGCGGCTTAAAGGCACTTGTGCGGGAAGTGGAAAAACATGAGATTCGATCCATTGCTATTCCGCCGCTGGGATCCGGACTGGGCGGACTGCAGTGGCCCCGGGTGAAAAAAATGATTGAGGCGGCTTTTGAAGAGATACCGAATGTTCAGGTTAAACTTTACGAACCCGCAAACACCCCGGATGCCAAAGATATGCCCGTGGGAACTCCCAAGCCCGGGATGACGGTGGCTCGGGCTCTGCTTATCAAGCTTATGAAGCAGTATGCTCGCTTCGCCTACCGGTTAACACTGCTGGAGATACAGAAGCTCGCCTATTTTTTGCAGGAATCGGGCATGGATTTGAAATTGCGCTACGTCAAGCATCTGTACGGCCCTTATGCTCACAACCTCAACAAGGTGCTGGAAATTCTCGAAGGCCATCATATCCAGGGATATGGCGATACCCAGAAGCCGGATGTGGAGATAACCCTGTTGCCGGACGCTGAAAAAACCGCTGATGATTTTCTTAACCAAAATCCAGTCGCAGCAGGCCACCTGGACCGGGTGGCCGATCTAGTCGATGGATTTGAAACACCATACGGTATGGAGCTGCTGGCTTCGGTGCACTGGACGGTGGCTTATGATGGCGGCGTTTTTGATGCGGAAACCGCCATTGCGGCCATGGCCCGTTGGAACGACCGCAAGCGGCGCTTGTTTAAGCCGGCGCATATCCGGCTGGCCTGGAAGCGGCTTCAGGCCGAAGGATGGGTAAAAGCGTGACAGGCAAGAAAAAGAGGCAAGCATGAGACTGTCGGAAGAGGATCTGCAATTGCTGGACGTGTTGTGTCGCCAAAACCAATTGAATTTTGATAAAGTTCGCAACTTGCTGGAAACGGTCTATGATTATGAGTTCAAGGAGCGGCGCACCGGTGTTTATGATCCCTTGCGGGAGATTCTAAAAACTCGTCCATCGGCTAAAGGGCAATCCACATGAAATTCCGCAAACTGACTATCGAGAATTACAAGTCCTTCCAGTTTGCACGGAAATTTATTTCCCGGTTGGCGATGACGGCGGAAGCATCTTTTTGATCGGGGGCATGAACGGTGCGGGCAAGACCTCCATTATGGAGGCGGTCAACTATTGTCTCTACGGCGCCAAAGCGGATGAAATTTTTCGCAACATCAACCGCCGGGAAAAGGTACGGGGAAACGTCTTTGTTTCCTTTGAGCTGGAAATTGAGATGGATGATCTGTCGGAACTGGTGGTCAAACGATCTTGGAGCACGGGTACAGCAGACGATCCCGAACTCAGAGACCTGACGGAAAGACTGAGGGTGGTGCGCGACGGCAAACGGGTATCCGTGCAGAACCAGGAAATATGGCAGGACTTTATCCATTCCGCCATTCCGCCGGGGATCACCCAGTTCTTCTTTTTTGACGGGGAAAAAACTCAGGCCATTGCCGCTGACGACCATTCGGAGGTGCGGCTGAAATCCTCCCTGGGCATTCAACATATCAACCGCCTGGCCCCGGTTCGTGATGAACTGCTGCGCGGGGACCTGCGAAGCCTGTACATCGGCTGGCTGCCGGCCGTAGCCGGGGAGATGA
>CAYZHB010000215.1:0-3323 GCA_964478245.1 uncultured Desulfobacterales bacterium
GAGGCAGAGGAAGTTCCCCGCCACCTGCCCATGGCATAGAACAAATTAGCCGTGCCCGCTTTGCCGATGGTGGTTGACTATCTGTGCATACTAATATACCCTCTGTAATTGTCAATGTTTTAGAAAAATTTCCCCTGCTTCACCTGAAAAGGGGGCCTTGTTGTTACGGGATTTGTTACGGGAGATCATGGATAAGATATGGACATCGCATCTTTTATAGGGGTTATCTCGGGCATATCGCTCATCGTGAGCGCCATATTCATCGGCGGCCAAGTGCACAACTTCATCAATGTGCCGGGCATTATGATCGTGTTCGGCGGCACCATCGCCACCACCCTTCTGACATTTCAGTTCAGGGACGTTCTGGCGGCATTCAGGGCGGCCTACTTCGTATTCACAAAGGACAAAGAGGATCCCAACGAAGCCATGGCCACCATGATCGAGCTGTGCAACATCGCCAGGCGGCAGGGGCTTATGGAGTTGAGCAAAATCAGGACCGAGTCCGGTTTCCTCAAGAAAGCCTGCGACCTGATTGCGGACGGCTCTTCGGAGCAAGTGATACGGGCCGCGTTGACAACCGAAATTGAATCATTGAAGATGCGGCACTTTATTGTCCAGGATGTTTTCAGAAAGATGGGGACTTACTCCCCCGCCTTCGGTTTACTCGGGACCCTGATCGGACTTGTCCAGATGCTGAGTCAGCTCCAGGATCCCGCCAACATCGGCACTTCAATGGCCACAGCCCTCTTGACGACCTTTTACGGCTCGTTGATATCGACGCTCTTTTTCCTGCCCATTGCCGGAAAACTCAAAGCCCGGACGGTCATGGAGGTGATCAACCTCGAAATCATGCTTGAAGGGGCTGTGTCCATATTGAACAGCAACAATCCCCTGATCCTTTATGAAAAACTCTCCTCCTTTATATCGGCAAAGCTTCGGACACCGTTCAACAAACTGACCAGCCGGAGGCGGACCGTATGAGAGAGGGACAGATTTCAGATGCATTGATTTCCGGCAATCACGAGACAACCGAATGGATTGTCACGTTTGCCGACCTGATGACGCTGCTGCTCGTCTTCTTCGTGCTTCTCTACACCCTTTCCTCTTTTAAAACACACAAGTATGAAGCCGCCGTGGAAAAAATCAAGACCAATATAGAAAACGATGCCGATCTGACCGGTCTCATGGAACTCATGGAAATTCCCGAAACCGCCGATACGCAAATAACGATAGAGGACATTACCGGGCTGCGCTCCAGAAAAGACCTGCTGCTCAAAGAGGTGAACCGGTTTGCCGCCAGAGGCGAACAGGGGAACCAAATCACCGCCCGCATCGTGGACGGCAAAGTGACTGTCCGTATAAGAGGAGAGCTCCTTTTCCCGTCCGGGTCTGCCGAACTTAACCAATCGGCCCGTCCGCTGATCGAGGAGCTGGTCAGAGTGTTTTTCGACTATCCCGATTACAACATCAACATCCGGGGGCACACGGACGATATCCCGATCGCCACTGAAACGTATGCGTCCAACTGGGAATTGTCCGCCATAAGGGCCACAACGGTACTGAAGCATCTTGTCGGCGCCGGCATCAATCCGGAACGACTGACCGCGACCGGTTACGGTAAAATCATGCCCCTGGTTCCCAACAATTCAGCAAAAAACAGGGCCATAAACAGGAGGGTGGAGTTTGTTCTGGAAAAAAAAGAAACAATTTACTAGTCTTTTCACCCACGCGTCTTCCGACAAACGGGATGCCTACAGATTGGCGTTCGGCCGGGACGAAGCGCCTGAAATTCTATTCAAAGGCAAAAAGGTGTCCCTGATCAATTTGTCTGCCGGCGGCACCGCCTTCAAAAATGCGGGTTTCAGCGTGGGCGACCGGGATACGGTGACCGTGGCACTCAGGATGTTCCCTGACGTGCCGCCGGTTTCTCTTGCGCTGGAGATCGAAATCATGGAAATCGACACCGAAAACATATGCCGGTGTCTTTTCAGAAACCGATCAGAGGATAGCACGGAAACGATTCATAAATTTTTACTTGAAAAACAGAAACAGACCCTTAAAAAAACATGATTCTCCATATTGACATGGACGCCTTTTTTGCCTCTGTCGAGCAGCGTGACCGTCCTGCCTGCAGAAACAGGCCCCTTGTCGTGGGCGGAGATTCAAAAAGAGGCGTGGTTGCGGCGGCAAGCTATGAGGCAAGGGCATACGGCATTCATTCGGCCATGCCGCTATACAGGGCAAAAGAATTGTGCCCTGCTCTCGTGGTGCTGCCCCCTGACAAAGACAAATACAAAAGCGCGTCCGGAAAAATCATGAAAACCATCATGGCCTACTCCCCGCTGTTTGAACAGATATCGGTGGACGAGGCCTATATCGATACGGCCGGGTGCACAAAACTCTTCGGCAGTCCAGGTAACACAGCGGTTCGTATAAAAAACGACATCAGGGACAACTTTTCTTTGACCTGTTCAATAGGGGTCGCCCCGCTCAAATTTCTGGCAAAAATCGCTTCCGATATCAACAAACCGGACGGCCTGTTTATTGTAGAATCCGCCGAAGCCCGACAATTCGCTCGGGACATTCCCATAAAAAAAATCCCGGGCGTGGGCAAAAAGGCGCTGAACCAGATGAAAGCCCTGAATATCAAAACGCTGGGGGATGTCCGAAAGTTTCCCCCCTCGGTTCTTGAAAAAACATTCGGCCGCTTCGGCGAGACACTGATGCAGTATGCCAACTGTATTGACACGTCCGGGATAGGGAAGTTCGAACCGCAGAAATCGGTGTCAAGCGAGTCCACTTTTCCGTCGGATACACTGGAATTCGAAGAGATAAAACGCTGCCTTCTGATGCATGCCGAGACCGTTGCCAGACAGCTCAGGAAAAAGGAAATGTCGTTTCAGAACCTGTTTGTCAAAATCAAATTTTCCGATTTTACCCAGGTGACACGGCAGAAAAAAGCTTTTCAGCCCCGCTTTTCAAGCAGATCTATTTTTAACGAGGCCCTGCAGCTGGTGCGGGAGATACCCCTTACCCAAAAGGTGCGGCTGGTCGGGGTGGGGGTCTCGGACTTTATCAAAAAAGGGGCCGCGGTTCAGCTGGAGATACGCTCCCAAAATCAGGAGAAACAGGCGGAAAAGTGGGACACGGTTGACAGAACCCTGGATGCCATATCCGAAAAATTCGGCAGCCGCATTGTCAAAAACGCATGTTTGAACCGATAAGTCAACGACCACCCGCAAAGCGGGTGGCCTGGCGTGTATGCATTCGCATACAAAGCAAAACACGTAAGTGTTTCAATCGTTGACGGTTATAACCGGGGG
>CAYZHB010000216.1:0-3286 GCA_964478245.1 uncultured Desulfobacterales bacterium
GCATTGTAAAGGAATACGGCGGTGACATAAAAGTTTACAGCGACCCCGGAGAAGGGACGACTTTCAAGGTCTATCTTCCTTTGATGGAAAAACCCGTTAAAAACGAAACTGATAAAAAGGCGGTCGTTGATTTGGCCGGCCATGAAAATATCCTCCTGGTTGACGACGAAGAGCAGATTGTTCAGATGCAGAAACTTTCCCTTGAACGGCTCGGTTACAAGGTAACCTGCCGGACCGGAAGCGTTGATGCCCTGGAAGTGTTCAAAGCAACGCCGGATTCTTTTGACCTGGTTATCACTGATATGAGCATGCCCAACATGACCGGTGATCGCCTGGCAAAAGAGCTGATCGCCATAAGGCCCGATATACCGGTCATTATCTGCACCGGTTTCAGTGAAAGGATTAACAAGGAAAAAGCTGAAAACAAGGGAATTAAGGGATTTCTTATGAAGCCTGTTGTCAGATCCGACATGGCTCAGGAAGTTCGAAGGGTTCTGGATGAGAATTAAGACTTGTTTGTCTTTGTAATTTTTACATATAGTCCAATGGTGATATCAAATAAAGGAAGCCTTCATTAGCAACCTGAAATATCGAGGTGAAAAAATGCCTGAAATACGAATTAAAGAAACCGAAATTCCGGAAGATATATTGGAAAAATGGCAAAGTGTTGTCGACATAATGACGAACATATTGGCTGTTCCTTCAGCAATTATAACACGGGTGCACCCCTGACTGAATGTTCCAAGGGCTGAAAAATTTTTGATACCCATGCTGTTCAAAACCGGATAATGTCCGTTATTACAGGAAAGACTGGGCAAGAATTGTCGATTAAAGTCACCGTCTTGCGTATTAACAATATCACATCAGGGGATGAAAACTGTGACGACCTTGAAAACTTTGATATCGAAATCCAAAATAAATTTCAGCTTGACTGACCCTGCTGACCAGGAAAGTTTGTACGCACTCACCTCGGCCTTATGTGAAATGGATAACCTGACCACAGATACATTACGGAAAGCGGCAAGGAAATCGGACACGCCATTGGAATTTAAGCTGGCGGCTAAGTTGGTGGATTCGCGACGATATGCATTAGATGTGGAGGACAAATTGAATATCGGTGTCGTTTATGCAATGTGGGGGGAACAAAATCGTTTACTTCCAAAAAGTGACACCAATCCCAACGGTGAAGACTCATTACGCACGAAAATCACACAGATGAACTGGGTTACCGCAGATACACCGATTGATTGGACACTTTACGCTGTGGATGACGGCTGTCCTTATCACAGCGGCAAGATCGCTCAGGAAATGGCCGATACTCATCTGCATGGTGAAAAAGTCAGCGTGCTCTTTTTGAGCGAAGCTGTGCCGACTGACAAAGGACCATTGAGGGAACTGAAGTCTGCCGACGAGTCACGAAAGGCTGGAGCGATTATACTTGGCTGTATGCAGGCAATTTCCGATGGCAAGGATGCGGTTATTTACACGGATGCGGATAGTTCCGTACATTTAGGGCAGATTGGACTATTGCTAAGGCCATTTCTCGATGACAACTACCGCGTTGTTCTGGGCAATCGTAAAGACCCCGACGCCGTGCTGGTGAAGGAAGAAGGGCGCTGGGGGATCGGGATCAAATTGCTGCGGCACATGCAGCGGATGGTGGGACAAGCCATTTTTTCGCTGAACATTTTGGACACTCAAGCGGCGTTCAAACTATATGAGCGGAATCTTTTGCAGCAAATTATTGACACCCCGACAGTGTTTGATTTTTCATTTGACTCCGATTGGCTGCTGGCCACGATTCGCATGGGTGAAAGTTTTGCAAAGGTACCGTTTGCGTTTATCGATTCTTTTGCCGAATCGGCCTCGATTACACAAGGGCCCATGACCACCTGGGAGGTGCTGTTGATGGGGCTTGTGAAAGCTGTCCGGCGGCATGGTGTGCCCCACAATGAGGAGATGGCGCGGGTCCTGGATGAAGAAATTAAAAGTTCAGCTGATTTGGATGTCCTGATTCATCATTTGCCACCTGAATTAGAGAAAGCAGACGCTGAATTGTTAGGCGATCCGGCAGTAATGTCACCGGTGGCGGTACAGGCATGGATTAAACAGCAAAAGGCCGCGGCCGCGGGTTACACGAAAATCCGGTAATAAAGGATTATTGGCTGTTTCAAAGCCACCCGCTTTGCGGGTGGTCGTTGACTTTATTTCCGTTTTTTGGAGAAACCGATATGTATTTTTCCACCGCAGACATAGAAGTAGCGATCTGGGTGCCGCCGCTGGTGGCGTTTGTGGTGTCGTTTTTCACCTCCATGGGCGGTGTGTCCGGTGCCTTCCTCCTGCTGCCGTTTCAGATGTCGTTTCTGGGGTATACCCATCCATCGGTCAGTGCCACCAACCAGTTGTTCAACATTGTGGCCATTCCCAGCGGGGTGTACCGCTACTGGCGCGAAGGCCGGATGGTGTGGCCCCTTACCTGGATCGTTGTTCTGGGCACGCTGCCCGGGGTTTTCCTCGGGGCCATTGTCCGGGTCACCTGGCTGCCGGACCCAAAACAGTTCAAGCTCTTTGCCGCCGGGGTCCTGCTGTATATCGGGATTAAAATGATACGCGATGTTCTCAGGCAAGGCAACACAAATAACAGCAAGAACAGCAGTGAAAAGCGGTTTCAGAAGATGATGGCAACCGCCCGGCCGGAAACCGCACCAAAAGAGTTTTCCAGGGACCCGTCCGGTGCAGCCTCAACCGTGACGTATTTTAATTTCCGGCGGCTGGGGTTCACGTTTTATGATGAATCCTTTGACGTATCTTTTCCGGGAATTTTCTTTCTCAGCTTCATTGTGGGCATCATCGGCGGGATTTACGGCATCGGCGGCGGTGCCATCATTGCGCCGTTTTTTATCACGTTTTTCAGGCTTCCGGTGTATATCGTGGCCGGGGCTGCTCTGATGGGAACCTTTGTCACATCCATTGCGGGTGTTGCCTTTTATCAGGCCATTGCCCCCTTTTATCCACACCTTTCCGTGGCACCGGACTGGCTTTTGGGCATTCTTTTCGGCATCGGCGGCATGGCCGGCATGTACATGGGTGCCCGGTGTCAGAAATTTGTTCCGGCCAGGGCCATCAAATGGATGCTGGCCGGCATTATGGTTCTGACAGCAGCCAAGTATGTGCTTGCGTTTTTCGGGTATTGAACCATAACCCTTTCTACCTGGCAGTGAAAACGTACAGGCACGGCATCAGAAAGAGGGCCACCGCCATTTCCAGAATAAGCCCGCCGATGGCG
>CAYZHB010000217.1:0-3279 GCA_964478245.1 uncultured Desulfobacterales bacterium
GCAACCGGCGGCTTTTTTGGGACAAATGAGGTCAGATAATGTGAGACTTAGCAACAAGAACTTGCTACGGAACCGGACCCCCGGACTCTTCGCCTGTACGGGGAAATCCGTTCCCGTCACGGCTGATCCGTCGAACCTTTATTATTTTTTGGGACCGATTTTGTCATCCTCCCCCTTGTCGTTGCAGTCCGGTGTATAAAAGGGTCCCGGGCCGATCCAATTCCTTGCATACGGCACGGGCGGAAAAGGAGCTGCATCGGTCTATTTCGTTTGGATTCTTTGCCAGACCATTCTTTGCACATTCTTGCCATAGAAAATCATAGATGGACATTCCAATTTTCAGAAATTTATATTGACAAACCCCTCATCTTTCAATAAACGTATTTATAAGAGGTGATTTTTGTAGTATTTAGATTCTTTGTGAAGTCACCGACTCTGCCTTACCCTGGGGTAAGGCAGAGTCGATTATGATGAAGAAGGAGGTTTGCGGGTTTTGTTGTGCGAGCCGAAAAAGCAACTTCCTATCATTCTTGCATCAAAAGCCATGGTCCGCGGGGTTGACTACCTCTTTCTGGGAAAGGACAACAATTTCAGGGGGAAAGAGGAAAATATCAAAGGAGGCGCTGGTCTTGCCAGACTGGGTTCGGTTTTCGGCGCGGTCGATGCCGAGAAATCGCAAAAACGGATCCATGTCCACTGTGGCGTGGATTTGCGTCCTGTCGATCCTGAGGACGGCACCGCGAACCAGGAAGGTGTTATATACTGTCCGCAGTGCGGAGCAAAGCTGAATTCAGAAGCCAGATTCTGCAGGGAGTGCGGCGCCGCCCTGAAATAGATCATTTGGGAAGAACCACATATGGCAACGATATTTGAATCAAGTTTTGAGGCCGCCTTGAATCATTTTACACCGGCAACCATCCAGGAGGTATAACAATGAAAAAACTTGTCATTTTTTTCCTTACCGCTGTGACTGCCTTGTACTTTCTGGTCGTGTCCGTACCGGTGCATGCGGCTGGGCCCAACATACGGGAAGGGAAATGGGAAATAACTACCAAGATCGAAATTCCCGGAATGTCGGCTGATATGCCGCAGCAGAGTTTCGTTCATAAAGAATGCCTGACCAAAGACGACTTTGTTCCCGAGGGATCACGAACCAAAGGAGCAGGCGGAAACTGCGAGATAAAAGATGTTCGCACAAAAGGGGACACTGTAAGCTGGACCATGCAATGCAATACCGGCCAGGGCGTGATGGATGGAAAAGGCAGTATCACTTACAGCGGTGATACTTTCGAGGGAACCATCAATACGGTGATGCAGGGCGGCATGAAGATGACCCAGTATTTGACGGGAAGACGGATAGGCGACTGCGAATAGATCCCGCGAAATGAATTGTGCCGCTGCAGATTCTGCAGCTGTATAAGCTCAAATCAGGAAAGGGAAATATGATGAAAAAAATTATCATATTCTGGGGCATTGCAGTTGTGTTTCTGTTCACGGCCGGTTTATCAATGGCCTGGGCGGCGGAATTCAGCGCGGACATGGTGCAGAAAAAGGACGGCGAGACCATAACCTCCAGGCTGTTTGTCAAGGGATCCATGTACCGCATGGAGATTGAACAGGAAGGCCGCGGGTATGCCGTGATCGTTGAAAGGAGTGCAGGGATCACAACTCTGCTTTCGCCGGAAGAAAAGCAGTATATGAAGCTTAAAAACTCCGACTTCCGCAGCATGACATCCAATCCCTTTGAGAGCTTCTGGTATCATGCCAGAACCCATGAATCTCGGGAGCTCGGAAAGGAGGAGCTTAATGGATATGTTTGCAGTAAGGTGCTGGTCAGCTCAGGTGACCGGGATCTGTTTACCGGCTGGATCTCGGAAAAACTTGATTTTCCGTTAAAAATCGTTTTTCACCTGCAAAAGGGCATGTCCGCGGAGCTGGACAATATCCAGCAGGGCCCGGTTGACGAAAGCTTATTCAAAGTACCCGAAGACTATACGGCAATGAAAGGAACCGGTTCAGGGGCTGCAAAACAGAAAAAAGACCAAGGGCCGGAAAGAGAGCCCTGGATGGATAGAGTCGCTTCGGCTGAGGTCCTGGAGCCGCCTGTAAAAAAGGGCGACATGGAGGAAGGCGAGATCTTCCGGGTTAAAATTGAGCGGGACAAGGCCTTGAGCACCTTCACCAGCGGCGGTGTCCGCATTTACGCCTTCAAGAAGGGCCGACCAGTGGTGAAGTTTGTATATTCAGGCGGCAGTCTAAAAGTGTATCTTAGCCCGGAAGAAGCCGATGAAATCGTGCTTTACAACCCGAGCGACAGTCGATTCTCCGACCATGCCCGCGTGAAGCAGGGTGATATGCCCGAGCGGGTGCTGGGTGCCGGAGAGGAGATGCGCATCAGGATGAAGCCTGGTGATGAGTCGGTGGCCAGGTTTGTTAATATGGCTGATTCCGAGTCCAAGGTCTATTACACCTGGCTGTCCCAGGGGCAGGAGCTTCCGGAATCCGAGCTTGCCCCGAAGCGTTTCCGGAGCAAGAGTCTCCGGGCGGGGAAGAACTTCCGTAGTACCTATAACCAGATGGAGGGCAAGGCCCCCGGAGACACCCTATTGGTGCAGGTAAAAAAAGGCAGGGTATTGGTCAAGGCAGGACAGCCTTTTCAACCTAAAACGGTTGCGGATACGGTCCAAAAGCCGGCCGAATCCAAGCCTGAGCCGGTCAGGACCAAAGAAAAATCCACCTCTTCTGTAGAAACCGCCCAAAAAATCCAGCAAAACGAGGGCTCAGCGAAGGCAGAACCTGCTGAGTCCAAGATTGCCGGGCAAAGCGCCTCCAGGGCGGCAAACATTATGTTCATCCTTGATGCTTCCGGCTCCATGTGGGGCGAGGTAGAAGGCAGGGACAAGATAGCCATCGCAAAGGAGGTCATGGCAAAGCTGATCCGGGATCTGCCGGATAATACCCGGGCCGGGCTTGTGGCCTACGGGCACAGGCGCAAAGGCGACTGTAAGGACGTGGAAGAACTGGTGCAGATGTCCCCTCTGGACAAAGAGGGAATGATCAGGATCATTCAGGGGCTCAGTCCCAAGGGCAAGACCCCGATCACCTACTCTGTCAGGGTAACCGCGGAAAAACTCAGGGTACTGGAGGACGAAACAACAATTATTCTGGTCTCAGACGGTAAGGAGAGCTGCGGGGGCGACCCCTGTGCCCTGGTCAAGGAACTCAAAGAGTCGGGCCTTCGTTTTGTGATGCACGTGATCGGTTTTGACGTAACAGAAG
>CAYZHB010000218.1:0-3275 GCA_964478245.1 uncultured Desulfobacterales bacterium
AATCTTAAAAACGGGCGGCCTTTTTTACATTACACAGGAGACACGACCCGAAATGGGATTGTATTTCGTTCAAAGTGCATGGAAGGCCTATAAACCCATGAAAAAATCACATGTGACATTTTTCTTAAGTATGTTGGTTTTCCTGGCTCCTATTTTCCCGATTGCCGGTCCTGCCCTGGCCCAAGAATTTTCACCGGCCTGGGAGAAAGGGGACACTTGGCGGATAACTGTTACATACAAACACACCCCCTCCCGGATGTATAGCAAGGGCAAAGACACAAAACCCACCGCTGTTTTTCGGTACGAAATACAGGACGTAACAGAAACCGCTTTTATTGTGAAAGTCACCCCGGCCCGGGATAAAAAAGAGGACACCCCCCCGCTGGCCACTCTCTATATCGACATCGACCGCCTGGCGCTGACAGCTGTTCAAACGGCACGGACCGTCAGAAAACGGAACGTGACCGCAGAAACCCGGTTCAGCGACTGCCGCCTGGTTTGGAGCGAAAAAGGGATCATCCCTTACGACCTGCCGGTTTTTCCCCTTGAAAACGGGCAAAAACGCACGTATACATTTTATAAAGAAAAATTCGACAACCTTAAAAAAAGAATCACCCTTGTCCAGCAAGTTGTTAAAGACGAGAAAGGGTATCATGTCACCGTTTCAGAAGAGAACGGCGATACGCTGTTCACCCAGACATGGAAAAAAGGGGTCCCCTGGGCGGTTTCAGGGGAGAACCGTAAAATGACATACACGTTAGAGGTTCAAAATTGAAAACACTATTTACCGCTTTGCTGTTCACCCTGATGTGCGCCGGTACCTGCACCGCAGCCGTGTACGAGGCACAGGAGGTCCCGTGGTCCGGTTACTGGTGGCCCCATTATGCCGGGGAGCTCGTCAACGGGTACCGGTCGGACTCGGTGCCGCCGCTCTCAAAGTACGACCTTGTGATATCCGGCACGGAAAAAGGGTCTGCCTGGTCCTGCGGCAACAAATATTACAACGATGAGGACGCCCTCTCCTGGGAGGGGCTCTGTTACTGCTGGGCGGCCGCCGCCATAAACGAGGCGGAGCCGGTCTCGAGGGGGACCGTTGAAAACGTGGTGTTCAATGTCGGGGACAAGAAAGGGCTTTTAACCGCCATGTGGGACGGGTCCCTGTATGACATATACGACCTGTCCGACCCGGCTGATTTTCACTCCCTGCTTGAAACCTACATTAAAGAGCAGGAGACCGCCGTCATCATCAACCTCGGCTCCCTGACCGATGCGGAAAACTACTCGGATGAAGAGTGGAATTATCCGGTGTACAAGTATGACACGAGCTATTCGGTTTACGGGGATACCCGGCACTATACCACCACCATCTACTATGTGCTCGACAACGTGGCGCCCGATTACGTGGGCAGCGTCATCGACTCGAAAACCTTCCAGTACTACATTGAAACCGAGGATGATGTCATTGTGGACAGCGGCTGGGAGGGCACCAATGAAGACACGCCGCCCCTCAGTATGCGAATTCCCTACCAGGTCGACCCGCGGTGCAGTGCACTGGATATTGAAACCGTGCGAACCATTGCCGCCACAGCCGACGATGAGTTTGAAGAGAACGACACCAGAGAAACGGCGGCTCAAATCGCAAACGGCACCTTTACCCTGGTGGCGGCGGACAAGGACTGGTACACGGTGGGCCTTGAAGCCGGCGACGGTCTGCGCATCGATTTCGATAACGAAGCGGACCAGGGATTTCTGATATATCTTTATGATGCCGGAGACAATATCACGGGGTATATCGATGACACTGGCCGGATCGATCTGGAAGCGGCCGCATCCGGCAGTTACACCATAGAAGTTGCGGCTGATGAGGGAAACAGCGAAGACGAACCCTACTATACCATGACGGTTGAAAAGAGTCTGGAAAACAGCGCCTTCCTGCCGGTTGTCAAAAAAGGGAACTGGAACAACAACATTTCACTGGTATCGGCAAATTCGGTGCCGGCAGAAAGGGTTCTTTTGACCCGTTTTGACGAAAACGGCAGTATATTGTCAAGTGTGGAACTTGAAGTGGACACACCTGTTGTTGCCGGCAGTCTGGCGGATTCCCCGTTCAATATGGAAATCGATAATTCCGGATACCTGAAAATCGACTCGGATCAGCCGTTAAAAGGCTACGGTGCCGTGTCAGACGGGGATGTCCGCATGTACGGTACCGCCGCGGTTCAGGCGGACCGTCTCAGCTCGGAGATCTTTTTTACAAACTATGCCGCATCCAGCGGCTGGTCCACCGTTTTTTCCCTTATCAATACCGGTGCGGATGAAGAAACGGTAACGTTTACCGCCTTCAACGCGGAAGGTGAAGAGACCGATACCCATGAGACGGCAATCGCGTCCAGGGAAAAATTCGCGTTCCAGCCGGGTGACCTGGATTTTACCGGATCGGAGACATCGGCTGTCATCGCCCGGACCTCGAGCGGCGGAAACGTGCTGGCCGGCTTTGCCGAGTACACGTTTGAACCTTCCATGATTTTCTACAATGGGGCGGCGCTGGTCAACCTGAACAGGGAACCGGCACAGAAAATGTCACTGCCCCACTATGCCTCAGGGTCCTGGTTCAGCGGCATCTCCGTGATGAACACCTCCGCCTGGAACGATGAACTCCTTATTACGGCGTATGACAGTAACGGGCAAAACCTGTCAGAGACCACGGTCCTTGTCAATGCCCGGGAAACATTTATCTGCGAAGCCTCTTCGTTGTTCCCGGACATCGATCCGGAAGAGATGGCCTCCCTTTCGATCGGTTCCGGTTCTGAAGCGCTTCTGTCAGGACATGCCATCTATATCACCTCGGATTACTACAAACTGGCCGGCGCCCCCCTCTGCCCGCTGCCGGAGGGAGAATCCGCGGAACCGCTGCTGCTCCCGCTGAGCCGGTGGGACCAGATACTTTTTACGGGCCTTGCCCTCTCCAATACCGGATCGGACCAGCTGGAAGCGGATATAATACTTTACAGCGAGTCCGGCGGAAAAATCGATGAAACGGCTGTTACGCTGGATCCGAATGCCCGTTTTACCGGCACCCTGTCGGCACTTTTCGGCGAGTCGGCCATTTCCGGAGCCGAGGGCTATGTGGTTATCGATCCCGGCAACAGCCAGGGGCTCAAAGGCATTTTCATCCTGGGCGGAGAGGATACCCTGTTCGGCGATGCGTTCTGACGAATAAAGCCGTTAGCCGTTAGCTGTTAGCCGTTAGCCGTTAGCTGTTAGCCGTTAGCCGT
>CAYZHB010000219.1:0-3266 GCA_964478245.1 uncultured Desulfobacterales bacterium
CGGCTGACCGTTGAATCCGCTGGTTGTGAGGCGCTTCGCGCCGAACAAACAGTGGATGGCATCCGCGGCGATTGTCGAGGGCGCGAAGCGCCCTCGACAATCGTGGCGCTGACCAGTGGCGCGGCGATTGCTGTGACGGAGTCACATGCAATCCCGTGACATCTGGTCAAGTGCCTTGTTCTGGCGCAAGGCGCCGGGACAAGGCACTTGACGTAGTCAGCACCGCGATTCCCGGCGACGCAGTCGCCGGGAACAAGCAATTATACAATTTTTTTTCTGTTTAACTCCGCTAAAACGTTTAATATTCAGTCAGTATCAGAAAAAATAATTGTTGACAATTATTATTTGCCCGATATTATGGTAATATCTAACTGGATAACATGCGATTTTTGCGTGATAAACAGAAGGCTGGGCGATTAAAAAATGTTACAGATTGATACAGACCTCCTGGAAAGATATAGGACCATACTGGGCAAAAACAGCATAGTGTCTGGTGAACAGTCTCATTATGTGAAATGGCTGCGCTATTATCTTGATTTCTGTCATAAGTATGATTTTGAGAAAAAGGATGCCGAAAGCCTGAAACCGTTTCTGGAAAAGCTTAAATCAAAAAAACAGAATTTAAATCAGCGGCAGCAGGCTTCTGATGCGGTTCATATTTTTTATTCCCTTGACAGCGTCACCCATCTTGAGGAGGCGCAGTACATTAGACATCGTCATTCGGATAGGGTAAAGGAAAAAAACGCGCATTATTCCGACCCTGATAATGCAAAAAAAAATGATTCGTATCAAGGGGGCTTCAAAGAGTTTGAGAAGAAATGGCAGAAAGCGGTGGCTGCTTTGGAAGATGAAATCAAGATGCGTCACTATTCCCCCAAAACACTTAAATCTTACAGGTCATGGGTTTTTAAGTTCCGCGGCTTTACCGGTTATAAAGACACTGAAGAACTTGATATCGACGATGTAAAGCGTTTTTTGACCTATCAGGCAGTGGAGGCCAACGTGTCGGCCTCCTCTCAGAATCTGGCGTTCAATGCGCTGTTGTTTTTTTACCGCCATGTTCTGGGTAAAGAGTTCGGCAAGGTTGACGGTATCGTACGGGCCAAAAAGCGGCCCTATATACCGGTGGTGCTCAGCAGGGAGGAAGTGGACAGGGTTCTGGAAAATCTGTATCCGCCTTATGATCTTGTTGTTAAACTGCTTTATGGGTGCGGCCTCAGGTTGTTTGAATGTCTGAACCTGAGGATCAACAGTTTTAACTTTGATGCAGGTATATTGACCGTTCATGACGGCAAAGGTAAGAAGGATCGGACAGTACCGATCCCAAAGATTCTTGAGGCCCGATTGAAAGATCAGCTGGAAAAGGTGGACAATCTCCACCAAGCCGATTTGGCGGACAGTTATGATGGCGCATTCATGTTTGACAGCATTGAAAAAAAGTACAAGGGGGCCGGAAAAGCGTTTCTCTGGCAGTGGTTTTTTCCTGCCAAGTCATTGACCTATGTGAAGGCATCAAATGAAACCAGGCGGTATCATCTTCATGAAACTCACGTGCAGCGAGCTTTAAAGAGAGCAGCAGGGAAAGCGAAACTCACCAAACGGGTAACGGCGTATACATTCCGGCACAGCTATGCGAGCCATCTGCTGGAAGCCAATTATGACATCCGGACAATTCAGGAACTTTTGGGACACAGCGACATCCGGACCACTATGATATACACCCACACGGTGAAATCCAAAACAATCAAAGAGGCCGGAAGTCCGCTGGATTTGTAGCTCATAGCTCCGCTTCTTCGGTTACACGGGGGCAGCCGATTTGCCTCAGATAGGGTCGGGCTTTTTCTTATGTATTTCAGCATTTATGTGGTGTCAAGAGGTTTTGTGTGAGAGGTGAAAGATAAAAGGGATTTCGCGTGAAAAATGAGAACAAAGCCAAGAACGTGACTTTTTTCGACGCCCACTGCCATCTGCAGGCCGGCAGGCTGCTGGGATCGATGGATGAGGTGGTGGGGCGGGCAAAGGATGCGGGGGTGGCCTTCATGGTGTGCTGCGGGTCCATCGAGCGGGACTGGGAGACGGTCAGGGCGATTTCGGACAGGCTTTCCGGTGTGATTCCGGCGTTCGGGCTGCACCCGATGTATCTTGAGGGGTATACGGATCAGTGGGTGGACCGGCTCGCGTCGTTTCTGGAAAGCCGTGATGCCGGGATCGGGGAGATCGGGCTCGATTTCATGGACAGGCGGGCGGACCGGGATCTGCAGGAAAGGCTGTTCGAGCGGCAGCTCGCCCTGGCAAAGGAGATGAACCTGCCGGTGACCCTCCATGTGCGCAAGGCGTGGGACCGGTTCATTCATATCATGAAACGGACGGGAAGCCTGCCCGCGGGCGGTCTGGTGCACTCCTATTCCGGGTCGGCCGACATGGTGCCTTTGTTTGAAAGTTTCGGGCTGTATATCTCTTTTTCCGGGTCGGTGACCCGGCCCAATGCAAGAAAGGTGAAAGAGGCGATAACGGCGGTGTCAAAGGATAAGCTGCTGGTGGAGACGGACAGCCCGGATATTTTTCCGAGCATCCCCGGCCGAGAGCTGGATGAGGTGAACGAACCCGCCAACCTGCCGTTCATTGCCAAGGTGGCGGCCGGTATTCTGGACATGGGATTTGAGTCGTTTGCCGGTATGGTATACGAAAATGGCATGCGGCTTTTCAAAATGGTCATTGAAAAGAGAGGCGGATGCGGAAAAGGGGAGGGCGGTGCGCAATGAACCGGTTTGCGCGGACGGAGCAGCTTCTGGGCAAAGCGGGGCTCGAGCGTATCCGCAGATCGCGGGTGGCGGTGTTCGGCCTGGGTGCGGTGGGCTCCTTTGCGGTGGAGGCCCTGGCGCGGGCCGGGGTTGGAGACCTGCGGCTGGTGGATTTTGACACCATCAACGAGACCAACATCAACCGGCAGATCCATGCGCTGCACTCCACCGTGGGAACACGGAAGACGGTGGCGGCTGAAAACCGGGTGCGGGACATCAACCCGGAATGCCGTATTGACGTCAGGGATGTGTTCGTGAACGAGGAGAGCCTCGGAGATCTGTTGTCGGACCGGCCGGATGTGGTGGTGGATGCGGTGGACGGGCTCAACTCCAAGGTGAATCTTCTGTGCCGGGCCCGGGAGGCGGGGCTCGCCGTGGTGTCCAGCATGGGGGCGGCCGGTCGGCGGGATCTTTCCATGATCCGGACCGGGGATATCTCACAGACGGCTGTCTGTCCGCTGGCCC
>CAYZHB010000220.1:0-3208 GCA_964478245.1 uncultured Desulfobacterales bacterium
AATGGTGAACCCCACTGAACACACTCGTTCATGGAAAAGGTACAAGGTGCAAGGTACAAGGTTAAAGGTGCAAGGGGAAAGAATCCGGATCAATGTAGCCGATGTCCATGCCGATGTAAATTTGAGCGCGGGAAGGTGCGCTTACCCCCAATCTTAGGCCAAGAAACGGGCTTTTTTAAGTGGAAACTGCGCCCGATTGTTTCGTGATATAGTTGTGATTTTAAGCTGCATTGTTTTCAGTGTCGGTTCTCAGCTATCAGGGCAAAGCTGCGGTTATAGGGCCGAGAGTTAAGGGCTAAGGGCGAAGAAGAGTCCTTGCTCCTGAGTCCTGCCTTGTTTTTCAGTGTGTTTCGTGGCTGTTGTTTCGTTCAAAGAAGACTTGCTATACGGCCTGAAAAATCTTCCAGATCTGACAGGTGATTTTCTATTATGTCATAGACGGCGCTGTAATCTATATCCCAATACAGATGCACAAGGCGGTTTCTGAAGCGGGCCATATCTGCCAGGCGATCGGCAAGGGCCGGGTCGATCAGGTTTGCCTGGCCCAGGCCCCGGAAGCAGTCTCCGTAATCTTCGGGAATTCTTTTAAGTTTCCTGGCGGTAACATGGAAGCAAATATTCAAAGCTGCCTCTATGGCCGACAGGAGGCGGGATCTTGCAATGTCCTGGCTGTCCTCGTCAGCAAGAAACCTAGCTTTGCCCTGGGCCCTTAGCTGGTTCAACCGATCCAGGGATCTATGAATATCCTGAATTTTATTACGGATTCTGTCATGATTCAGATTCAACAGCAAAAGCCTCCCTGGTGTGGTGTTTCAGAATCGGTTCAATATCAAGGTAGCGGGCTGCAGTTTGTGCCATGAAGGCAACCCTTGCATCCGCATTCCGGTCAAGGAGCAGTCGGCCGCGCAATGCGTGATACCGAAAGCTGAGCGGGGCGGTATTCAGTATACGGACATCCACTGAAAGCTGCGTTTTTAAATCTTTTTCAATCGCGGACTCCAGCTGCATTTCATATCGAAAATCGATTGACTGTATAAAACCAGGCTCGAGAAACACCGCTATATCAAGGTCCCGGAACGGCCCTTGCGCTATAAAAGATCCATGGGCAAAGGCAAACAGGATTTCAGGACGCTGTTGCAGATGCGCGGTAACCTGGTTTAAGCGTTTTTCTTTCCGGTGGGGATTGAGTAACATAATGAGAGGTTTGAATATAAGGTTTTTTGTCCATAAATTTACCTGAAAAGCTATCCTGTTTTGCGGATGATTTTTTGACAGATTACGGCACCGTGATGCTTTTTTTAATCTGCTCGATATAACGTTTCACATCTGAAGTGCTGGAAAGGACTTTATTGCATATTATCTTGGCATCAGTCGTTTCATAATCATGTGCCAGAAAGTTTCGGAAACCGGCAATCCTTGCAAAAGAATAGGCAAATTGAGGATCTAAGATATTATGTTCACCTAAAATATCGAATGCTTCCGAATAGGACTGCGGCGGTCTCAATTCCTTTTTTTTTATCACCATTTCCGCCAGTGTAATGGATGTATCTGCCAGCAAATAGAGGTAGTGGAGCAATGCGCCTCTGTAAAGGGCATCCTTGTCAAACCGGTTGAGGCAGTCATCTTTTAACGGTTCTATGATAGACAGATACTCGTTGATACGACCGATCTTTTGTAAAATTCTTTCCATATCACACGCCCATTACACGCCTTCTCTGCTGTTTAAAATCAATGGCTTGATGAAGAATTCTTTGTTCATACGCCGTTCGAAAGGATTTGTCCCTGTCAATAAGAACGACGCCGTTCCGGGTTATACGATCCAGGAGGATAAGATTCCTGCATTGGTTCATGACCACGATATCAATGTCGTTTCGTTTGAGTGTTCTGCTCAATTGGGCATACATTTCGAGTTTGAGATCAAAGCAGCGCTCCGCATCATCGGCAGCGAAAAAAACGGCAACATCTATATCACCGGTCTTCGACGTTTCACCTGAGGCGTAAGAGCCGAACAGATAGGCGAACTTGATGTCATGTTCACATTTTTTAATTGCCGACTTTATGGTTTCCATGTCTGTCATGATGCCTTCAAAATCATATGCGTCATATACGGTAAATGTCAATGCAGTTTTGAACGGCCAGCTGAAGGTTGAACAAAATGATGTCCTGAATGACATCGGCATCAACCATTTTCATTTCTCCAGGATCTTTCGTTTAAGACCCGATTGCATTTTTCCCAGATAAAAATTGAAGTCGGCAATCTGAGACAGGGCGGTCATTTTAAATTTTTTTTCAAACGAAGGGTTTTTAATCAGAACCGGCCGGCCTTTATTCAGAATCTGTTTTAAAAGGACTTCTCCTCCAAATAATAAAATCCGTTTTTCTCTAATGAAAACAAACCGGGCGCGTATTTGAGCCGGTGTCATCTGCATCTTTGACCATCTTCTGGTGTCGGGATTTTTTCATTAAATATCCAGGGCGAACCTTATTGCACGGCCGACATCAGCCATCTTGGCGGAAGACAGGAAGGTAATTGGTGCGCCGATTTTTCCTTTTGAAACAGTTTGCAGGTGATCACAGTTGACAGCACAATCCCGGGGCATGTTATCGACTGTTGAAAGAAACACTTCCGACGGTATGTCTCTTATGGTACTTGTGATGGGAGCGACGGTTACTTCACCAAGATATTCCAGTACGGAATTCCTTGTCAAAATAAGTACCGGTTTTTTTTTGTCCGGTTTGGCAAATTTGTACCACCGAATTTCTCCGTGCTTCATTTGTCATCCCAAACCTGTTCCGCTTCCCAAGCGGAGAATTCTTCGGCTGCCACTGGCTGTTTTTCATAGCCTTCACGGTGCCTGCGTTCCAGCTCTTCGATATTGTAGCGGGAGAGCGCTTCACGAAGGGCCTTTCGTGTAAAAGCAGAACGACTTGTCCCCAGTTCTTTTGACACATGGTCAACTGCTTTTACAAGATTTTCGTCAAGGGTCATCTGAATTGTTTTCATCTTACACCCCGATCATGTGGTTATTTATATACATAATAATCCACATTTCGGGTCCTGTCAAATTGTTCCACAGGGTTGTTTTTCATGTATAGTCTCCCAGAAATTCAGTTCCGGCATCGTGGGTCTGTTTTTTTATCCGGTCCAGTTCCTCTTTGAGCTCAGGGGTGTTGTGAAGTTCCGGGTCTATTTCATTGAGCGCTTCGG
>CAYZHB010000221.1:0-3194 GCA_964478245.1 uncultured Desulfobacterales bacterium
AATACAAATCGTACAATGATTCAATTTCAAGAAGCCCTGCCATCATGTTTGTACTCTTGGGTGACGGATAATAAAAGTTTGTCTTCCATATACACTGTTCATAAGCGTCGGCTCTCACCAGGGATGAATAACGCCATGACAGGTCCACCGGGAAAAGGATCAGGAATGTTTCATCTTTTGAAAAAACGACATTCCCGGCGAATTCCGCATAATCCTGAAGTCGGAACACCCACGGATTCCATGTGGTCATGCTGCTCTCATTCAGGTAATACACAAGGCATCTGCTGAACTTATTTTCAAAAAATTGACCGGAAAACCGCTCGTTCCCGTTGTCAAAAAGAAGGATTGACCCGTTGGGAAGATGCCTGGCAGAATGCTGGCAGGAAAACCATTTTAAAAACGGCGGCTGGCTGCCCGTATTTTCAAAGTCAAGACCTTCCCCCAGCTGCCATATGATTTCTTTAGTCTGGTAATCTATTTTGATCACCCGGCTCAGTTCACGAAACGAGATGAGCACAAATTTTTCGCCGGCTGCATCACTGTAAAGGTCAACGGAGTTGGCATGGGTGAGATCCCAGCCGCACCCCTCCTCGTATCGCTGGTGATCATTGCTGACAGCGAACCCGCCGAGCCGGTCCATATGGTCCGAGCATTTCCATTCCCATAATACCGAACCGCTGGTGTCCCTTTCAACGACGACGTCCAGACACCACCACTCATCATCCCGGTAGATGCTCTCCTTGGACAGATACATGTAATTTCCTTCCGGCGTGATCAGAAAATCGTGGTGTGTGTTCTCACCCAAAGCGTCGATATCCAGGACGGTTTCTTCAATACCTTTGTAATTCACCGATTTAATGGCTTTGGTGGTCTGGTAGTAAAGCCGGCCGTCTTCCTGTGAGTCCTTTACATGAAACTGTCCGGGATCCCCTCCCTCTTTGTCCATGTGGTACCAGACAATATTTCCGGCCCGGTTCACCGCCACAACCGCCCCGTACCGGGGGACCCCCGTGACAATCAAATTGGTGTTACCGCCGGTTCCCATCTTGTCCAGCACAAGTTCGGTTGACGGGATATCCGAGGGCAGGCTGCCGGTAAAACAGACTTTGACAGGGCCGGCGATACCGTTTGAAACCGGCCGCACAAAATAACGGGTATTTTCCTTTAACCCCGCGACGGTCACGGTATGGGTCTGGGTCCCCTCTTCGAAAACCGGTGTGGCAGACCACTGTGAACTGCTGACTGACCTGTACTCAACCCGGCTGTCCGAAGGGGTCGCCGTTTTCCAGTCAACCACTATCCTGAGAGCGTTGTCCGGATCCACATGTGCAACCGTCTCCCGGATATACTGTTCTCTATCCGGACTTTTATCAAGGGCGGAGACTTTCTGACCCAAAACAGCCCACATCAGAAACACCGCCGCCAAAGCAGCCGGTTTTCGGGCAGTCCATCTATTTTTTTCCATATGATCCTCCTCCTCCTGCTGCTGCTGCTGCAGGAACCGGTCTGCCGGCGTTGGATTTAACCTTCCTGATCCTGTCCCGGATACGGATGCGCAGCCTTATCCACTTGAGAATCAATTTGAGCCGGGATGAAGAAACACGGCTTAACGGATATTGAGACTTTTCCACATCAAAACCAGCCCAGTCCACTGTCCGCACCTTGTGTTTTCTCTTAAGGAAACTGTAAAGCTGTGAACCCGGCAGCGGAAAGCAGATGGTAAACGTCAGCAGGTCGGCATTCCGTGAAAACGCATAGTTTATGGTCTCTTTCATCTCGGCGAATGTCTCGTCGGGAAAGCCGATCATGAACCATGTCCCGACGGCTATGCCGCTTTTTTTCAGCTCATTGATCTTGTCTGAATAATCCGTTAAAGCGGAAAACTTGTTCATCTGCTTCCGTATCCTGTTACTCGCCGACTCAATGCCCATATGGACCATCCGGCATCCCGACCTGTACATCAAGGATATCATTTCTTCGTCCAGATTATCAAGCACCTCATAACAGTTGCAATCCCATCTTATATCAAGGTTTTCACTGATAATGGATTCACAGATCTCCCTGAGATGGGATTTTCCGGCTGTAAAGCAGTTGTCCATAAAAGAAAACTTTTCCACTGAATACGTCTCATAGAGGAACCTGATCTCTTGAATCACATGCTGCGGGCTTCGGCTTCTGATCTTTCTGCCGTTGACGAGATAGGCGCTGCAGAAACTGCACTTGCCCGGACACCCCCTGGTAGTTATTATCGGCGCGGCCACCCCTTCCTTTTCGGTCTGTGTCATCAGGTCAAACCCGTAACTGTTGGGATCCATGATTTCCCAGGCCGGCCTCTTCAGACGATCCAGATCCGTTACGAACTGAACCGGATTCGATTTTACCCTGCCGCCCTCCCGCCAGACAAGACCGGGTATGCCTTCCAGCATATGTTTCCCGTTCCCTTGACATGTCTCAGATGACAATTTCTGTCCGAGCGTATCCAGAAGTTTTGGAAAAGCCAGTTCCGCTTCTCCCCGGAACGCATAATCGACAAGCGGAAACGAATGCATCAATTCATCAGGATCGGCACAGGAAGGATGCGGTCCTCCCATGACCACAACAGAATCCGGCAGGGTCGATTTGACAATCGAAACAGTCTGCAAGGCCGCTGCCACATCTTTGGTAAACACCTTGATGCCGACCACATCGATCTGATTGTCAACCAGCCACTTTTTAAACGCTTCTTCGGTGGTACGCATGTTCCAGTCTTTGATATAGGTCTCGAACCCTTTTCCGATAAGATGCTCTGCAATATAACCAAGTCCCAGATCCGTTATATTGGGCGGTTTTTCTATATGGGTGACAAGCGGCTGCGTCAGTAGAACTCTCATTTTTGCTCCTGTATGAGGAGGGCATCCATGGTGCAATTTTATCCGTATTTCAGAAATCTGGCGACTTCAGAAACAAGGTTTCTTCTGTACACGAAATTGCCGAACTGGCTGCAGTGGATGTCGCAATTCTTGATTGTTTTTCTCACCTCGTTGGCATGATCCGACCGCCAGGCGTCCCGCGGGTGTATATACCGTACATTGCCGAGGGACGGCATCTTGAAACAGGTGTGGATTTCCCCGTCACAGGTGACACTGAAATTGGTAACCCCCACCATGCAGTTTTCCGGATTTACCAGATAGGGCTTTTTAAAATAGGTTCTCATC
>CAYZHB010000222.1:0-3146 GCA_964478245.1 uncultured Desulfobacterales bacterium
ACCCTTCTGCGGCCAGGATTTCCGTGGCCTTCAGGGTCGCGTGGTTGTCCGGCAGAAGGTAGACCATGTCCTTTATCACCTCGATCTTGATAAAGTCGCCGCATCCGGCCGCCCGGGCGATCCGGGCGATCCGCACCGCCTCGTCCGCGGTTCTCGCGCCGGACGTGTTGGGCAGAAGCGTGACATGGTCCGGGATGAAGTCGAGGATATTGTCCGTGCTGCCGGAGCTGTCCACCCGTCGCAGGGCCACGGTGATCATTTCGGACCCGCATCTTTTCAGCATTTCCGGGATGAGCGCCTTGGACGCGAATTTGCCGGTACCGGTGAAAAGCCTGTTTGTAAAGGTTCTGTTGCCGATTGTCAGTGTGTCTGCCATCTATCCCCCTCCGACAAATCCCAGAAGCTCCACTTCGTCGCCCTGCGCCAGCTTTTTTTCTTTCCACGTGCCGGGCAGGACAATCTCGCGGTTGAGCTCGACCACGAGCCCGCCGGTCCTGCACCCGCGGTCCCGTATGAGCGCGTCAAGGGTTGTACAGTGCGTGGCGAAACGCTCGCCGTTCAGGTAAATCTCCATACGTCTCCTCTGCATGACCGGCCGGTCCTGAAGGGAAGGCGCATCCCTTTCACCGCAGCAATGGTGGAATATGCGGGATATGGTGCACCCGCCGGCCGTTCGGTCTTCTCGCCGCGTGCCGGGGCACGCGGCCGGTTGACATACAAGCCTGGCCGGGGGTGTGTTGGAAACAGCCGGGAAACAGGGGCATCGGGAACGGATTTCAGATATGGATGTGTGTCAGGATCTCTTGCGAGGCTCCCGCTTCCCTACGCCGGTATTAACCGTATCAGGTTCCAAGGGTTGGAGATTTTCTCTCCTCTCAGCTTATGAAGCACCCCCAGCGAAACAGAATGTATTATCTTTATATTAAGGGTTCTGCCGCAAAAGTCAATGGAAAATTTGAAAGCACCCCGATACCTGCCGAAGGAATAGATGAATCCACCGTGGGTTAATTTGAGAGAAAGGGAATTTGGGTTGACATATGGGGTAAAACGGGTAAGCTTTGTCTGCTGGAAAAAATATTCCGTACCATTGAATACCGTCGGGTGATACGGATCTGGTATACGAGAACGGACAGAGACAATTTTGAGGAGCACCGGAAAATGGGGGAGAAAGACAGTGTTGAAAAGATAGTGGCCGCCAGCCTGGAAAGCGGTTCCCATATCATATACGAGGATGAGGCCAAGGAGATTCTGAAAGTGCATGGCGTGGATGTGGTAGTGGAGAAATGGGCATCCACACCGTCGGAGTGCGCCCACCGGGCGTCGGAAACCGGTTTTCCGGTGGTGCTCAAGGGGTTGAGCCGGACGGATTACCACAAGACCGAGAAAGGCCTTGTAAAGGTGGGGCTCATGAGTCCTTACGAGGTGGAGAACGCGGCCATGGAAATCGCGGAAGCCGCCGGCAAAGACCTGGAGCGGTTCCTGGTCCAGCCCATGATAAAAGGGCGGCGCGAGTTCGTGGCCGGGATGTTCCGGGACGACAATTTCGGCCCCGTGGTGATGTTCGGGCTCGGCGGGATTTTTACCGAGGCGCTGGGGGACGTGGTGTTCCGGGTGGCGCCACTGAAAGCGTCGGATGTCGGGGAAATGCAGTCGGAGCTCCTGTCCCGCAAACTGCTTGACGGTTTCCGCGGGGAGGCGCCCGTTGACCGGGCGTGCATCCGGAAGGTGCTCCTTGCCGTGTCCGACCTGGCCATGGCGTACCCACAGATAAAAGAGATCGACATCAACCCCCTTATCGCGGACCGGGACGGCCGGATCACCGCGGTAGACGCCCTCATGGTGACAGGAGAGCCCCAAAAACCGGCCGGGGTTCCTTATCCTGTTGACAGGCGGACGCTGCGTTCCTGTTTTTATCCCGAATCCATCGTGTTTGTGGGCGCATCGTCGGCGCTGGGCAAGTGGGGGCACTTCCTGGTGACCAACACGGTGAGCGGGGGGTATGAAGGGGAAATATACCTGGTCAATCCCAAAGGCGGCGTGATTGCCGGACGCGAGGTATACACGTCTATATCCGATATCGGGGCCCGGGTGGATCTCGCCGTGGTCACCGTGCCCGCGGACAAGGTGCAGGGACTGCTGCCAGAGCTTGAAGCCAGAGGCGTCAAAGGAATGCTGCTCATCACATCGGGATTTGCCGAGACCGGGGAAGAGGGAGCGGCGCTTGAAAAGCGCGTGGCGGACGAGGCCCACAGGCGGGGAATCCTGGTTCTCGGGCCCAACACCATGGGCATCTGCAATCCCCACATCAACCTGTTCTGCACCGGCACACGGGTGAAACCCATGCCGGGCTCCACCTCTCTTGTGTGCCAGTCCGGGAATCTGGGCACCCAGCTGCTCGTTTTTGCCGAGCAGCAGGACATCGGGATCAGGGCGTATTCGGGTTCGGGAAACGAGGCCATGGTCACGGTGGAGGACTGCATGGAGGCGTTCGAGACGGATGAGCTGACCCGCACGGTGGTGCTCTACATCGAGAGCGTCAAGCAGGGGCGGCGGTTTATCGAGAGTGCGGCCCGGGTTTCCCGGCAGAAGCCGGTGATTGTCCTGAAAGGCGGGCGCACCGAGGCCGGCGGCAAGGCGGCCGCGAGTCATACCGGTGCCATGGCGGCGGATGAGAAAATTTTTTCTTCGGTGCTCAAACAGGCCGGTGTGATAGAGGTGAACCAGCCCATGGAGCTTCTGGACCTGTCGGCGGTGTTCTCGTCACTTCCCCTGCCGGCGGGCAACCGGGTGGCGATCATGACCCTGGGCGGCGGCTGGGGCGTGGTCACCACCGACCTGTGCAGCGAGAACGGTCTGGAGGTGCCGGTGCTATCGGATGAAATTGTGGCCGGGCTCGACGCGATCCTGCCCGATTTCTGGAGCCGGGGCAACCCGGTGGACATCGTGGGGGAGCGGGACCCTGAAATTCCCATCACCGCATCCGAGGCACTTTTGCGTTGGGACGGGTGCGATGCCGTGATTCATCTGGGCATCCACGGCCAGCGGCTGCTGGGCAAGCGGATGCTGGACTCGGTATCGGCGGCCGATCCGGCCTATCCCCAAGCCCAGGTCGCTTCTCTCCATGACATGCTTCAGGATATTGAAAA
>CAYZHB010000223.1:0-2959 GCA_964478245.1 uncultured Desulfobacterales bacterium
CTGAGGCCAGGAGCCCGGAAACATTCCGGCGCCTGGCTGAAGAGGCGCAGCTGCCGGATTTTACGGTGACCGGCGAGGGGGGACTCGGTCCGGAGAACATGAACACCGGTATGGGCATCTGGCTGCAGTTTGAGAAAAAGGAGGAGGATAATGGGAATGAGCGCTAACTCGGGAACGATAATTGATGTCCGGGGCCTGGCCAAGAGTTTTGATGATGTTCAGGCTGTCGCGGGTGTTGATTTTGACGTGGCTGAAGGCGAGATCTTCGGGTTCCTCGGCCCTAACGGAGCGGGCAAGACCACGACCATCAACATGCTGACCGGCCTTGCCCGGCCGGATGAAGGAACAATCCGTATCAGCGATATTGACTGTTCAAAAAAGCCCAAGGCAGCGCAGCACCTGTTCGGCGTGGTGCCGGACGAGAGTAACCTTTATCCTGAGCTCAGTGGGTTTGAGAACCTCTGTTTTTGCGGCGCTCTTTATGGAATGAAAAAGAAGGAACGCACTGCAAAGGCGGATGAACTGCTTGCGACCTTCAGCCTGAAACAGGCCGCGCACCGAAAATTCAAGGGGTATTCCAGGGGCATGAAGCGCAAGCTTGCCATAGCAGCAGGCATCATCCATTCACCCGCGATTCTTTTTCTTGATGAACCGACCACAGGAATAGATGTTGCCAGCGCACGCCAGATCAGGCAGCTGATCGCGGATCTCAATACGGCCGGCACCACGGTCTTTCTCACTACACACTATATTGAGGAGGCAGAACGGCTGTGCGCACGGATCGCGTTTATCGTGTCAGGGAGGATCGTTCAGATCGAAACAGTCGAAAATCTTCTGAAACAGACAGAAGGGCGGTATAGTGTTGACTTTTCGCTTGAAAATATGGGAAAGGAGACAGTAACGGCATGTGGACAATCCTTTCCTGATCTTGAGATCATCCCGCGCGAAAGCGGTGTTGTACGGGTAACCTCAGAAGAACCGGTCAGAATTGGCCCGCTGGTCCGGTTTTTTGAAAAGCATGACATGGAAGTGAAGGAGGCACGCCGCATTCGGCCGTCGCTTGAGAATGTTTTTGTAAAGATCACGGGGATCGAAAAGAAGCTCATGAAAAAGGAAAAAGAAAGAGGCGGGAAAGGGGGCGGCTCATGAAACAGTGGATCGCGTTCTGGAATATTCTTCTCAAAGACATGCGGACCTATTATCTGAAGCCGCCCAATATCAGCTGGGGCATCGTGTTCCCCCTGGCATGGACAGGCATGTTCCTGATAAAATCAGGTCAGGGCATTGAACAGGTCGCAAAGATGCTGCCCGGGTTGATGGCCGTATCAGTGCTGTTCGGCACGACTTCAATGTTGGCGGTGACCGTTACCTTTGAAAAGAAAGGCCGTTCATTCGACCGTCTGCTGCTTGCCCCGGTCCCGCTTGAAATCCTCATGCTGGCCAAAACATCCGGAGCGATCCTGTTCGGATCAGTCAATGCGTTCATCCCTGTACTGATGGGTGCGTTTCTGACAGATCTTTCCGGTCTCCGGTGGGGCGTCCTTATTCCGGCTGTCGTTCTGATTGCCGTGGTTTCCTCGTTCCTCGGCCTGTTTGTCGCGGTTTCGGTCAGCGAGGTGTTCGAAGCACAGACATTTTCCAATTTCTTTCGTTTTCCCATGATATTCCTGTGCGGCCTGTTCTTTCCCATTGCAAAGCTGCCCGTGTTCCTTCAGCCGGTTTCATATATGTTGCCTCTGACCTATGGTGTGGATCTGCTGCATGGGGCATTCGGCAGGGAGCATGCCATGGCTTTCCACCTTGATTTTGCGGTTATTCTTGCGTTCTGCTTGTTCCTTTTTATTATAAGCCTGCGGAACATCAAAAGAAAATGGATCATATAAGCCGGTGCGGAAGCGGATGAAGCTCGGCAGTTTTGAATTTAACCTCCGTGAGCTGGCCGGGTCGCTGGGTGACTTCGGGACGATTTTGCCCTTGACCATCGGGTATATTACGGTCTGCGGGATGGAATCCTGCCGGCCTGCTGATCTTGATTGGTCTTGGCAATATTATCACCGGACTGAAAGGTGAATTTGTATCCGGGAATACCGAGAAAGACGCAGCCGGTATCGGTGTAGCCAATGCGTATGATGAGGATTGTACCGGGATTGTTAAGGGTGATTCTGTGATCACCATCCAATGGGGTGTTACGTTCTGATGAATTGAACTCTTTTACAACGAATTTAGGTTCTGACGGGAGTGGGAATTTATAATTCGATTTCTATTGACAACCACAAATTTATTGATATAATATGATGTAGATGTGCTCGTCTAACCCGGATATCTCATGAAGGGGCGTTGAAACGGAGGTTAAACCACTGGAATTACATGAGTTATGCGGAAATTGTGAAATTACAAATTGTATTTTCAAATGTACTGAAGGAGATAGTTTTTTTGTTAGCAAGGCGCGCTGAGGAGAGAGTAGCCCAGTCCGACTGACCGCAGCCGTTCCCGGCTGATGAAGGGAAGAGGGCTGACCCCTTTGAGCCTCTTCCTGATAGTGACCAGCCCACGTGGTATTACATCTGCGCTACGTCGACGAAGCGGAACGCATATCTCGTTTGTTAACAAAGGAATATGACTTACATGGTGGTTAATGTAATACCCGTTTTATCTTTAAAAACAAAGCTAACAAAAAAATAGCCCTTCAGGCAGCGTTCCTTTGTGAAATATCCGGGCTAAAGTTGTTTTCTTGACTCTCCGGTTTGCTGCAAACAGATGCCAAGAAATAGCGTATTTCTCTGCTACTTTATTGAACCAATGATATGAATCGGATTGACAGACGAAAATACAGGGAAAAGGCAGCAGCAATACTAATGCTGTCTTCATTCCTGTTCGTGACAATCAGCATTCATCTCATTCATCCCTACTTTCACCAACGTTCCGAATGCGGACACGGATGTCACTACCATTCACAGGA
>CAYZHB010000224.1:0-952 GCA_964478245.1 uncultured Desulfobacterales bacterium
AAGGAAAAAGGTGTTTTTGAAAAAGGCAAACTGAAAAAAGAGTAGGCAGACATTCGGTCAAAACAATATGACAAACCATGTAAAGTGGAGAGAAACCAAATGAAAACAGGCGTTTTATCCCTTGCAGCTTTAATGGCGGCAGGTATATGCATCACGCTGCCCGGGCCTGGCGCTGCCTGGGCCCAGACAGAAACCCGGATTGCTCTCGTATACACGGGGAACATTCTGGGTCGGATTGACGAAAAAGCGGGATGAGGCGGCGAGATGTCGGGCGGTCTGGCCCGGACATTTACCGCCGTATCCGATCTGCGCAGGGAATACCCTCGGGTGGTGCTGCTTGATGCCGGTGGTTTTGCTGCCGACAGAGACAGGCTGTCCGGATATTTTTCCTCGGTTACCATGGATGTGATGAAAAAGACGGGATATGACGGGATCAACGTCAACGGTAATGATGTTTTGTATACAGGGGACAACCGGCGTGATCTGCCCTTTGTTTCAACAAACATTGTTTACCGGGAGGGAGAAGACCATGTGAAACGCCCTTACCGGATTGTTGAAAAGGGAGGCATTAAAATCGGAATTGTCGGTATTTCCCCCGGGCCGACAGGAGCGCTGGTCGACGGGAATACCCGTTACAGGGCAGTTACTCCTGCCGCCGCTCTTGAAGGCATCCTGCCGGAATTGCGGAAGAAATCGGACATGGTGGTGCTGCTTTCCAGCTATTCCTATGATGCCACCCGGATTGTCATGGAGCGAGTCGACGGGATCGATATCGCCGTTGCAAAAACCAGACAGTCCACCGTATCGGGAGAAGATGGCCCGGACGACCGTATCCTTGAATTTCTCAAGTACTGCGCATCCTTAGATTATGCTGTGCTGACAGTCGATTCTGAGAACCGGGTCACGGCTGTTACGAGAAAGCGGGTCAAGCTTGACGCCGGTGTCCGGCCGG
>CAYZHB010000224.1:968-2950 GCA_964478245.1 uncultured Desulfobacterales bacterium
AACCGGCGGCGGGGAGATGAAAAAACGGATCAAAAGCTATAGAGAATCAAGCCGTGAAAAAGCACTGAAAGAGCATGAAGAGCTCACAGACTTGTCCCCGGCGGAATACGTCGAGATGCTGCTCGAGAAACAGAGAAAGGAGAGTACGGGAAAATAAAAGGAAGGAAGGAACAAAATGAAAGCGGAAAAATTGTTTATGAAGATCATAATTGTTCTGTCGGTAGTATTTCTCAGTGCTGCTGAAACTTACGGATTTTTCGGCGGCAAATTCAGGGAGCTGGTGCCGGAAAACGGCCGGGTCGAAATCCCGGCGGACCGGATCAGTGACGGGAAAGCCCACTATTTTGAGGTGACGGCGGCGGACGGCATTATGGTGAAATTTTTTGTCGTAAAGAGCCGGGACGGGGTGCTCCGGGCGGCTGTGGATGCCTGTGACGTCTGTTACAAGTCCGGTAAGGGGTACGTACAGAAAGGCGACTTCATGGTCTGTACAAACTGCGGAAGACGATTTGCCACCGACCGGATCAATGAGGTCAAGGGCGGCTGCAATCCGGCCCCGCTGAAGCGGCAGCTGGAAAACGACCGGCTCGTCATCACCATGAAGGAGATAAACCGGAATGCATGGTACTGTGAGTATAAATAAGGGGAGGATGTCACATGACCTATAATCCTGAGAAATACCGGAACAAGCGGGAGAAAGTGCTGGGGATAAAGAAAAGGGGCATTTCTTTCGGCACTGTGTCCGCTCTGGTGTCGCTGGTCATTCTTGCCGGTACCGGCTTGGTCGTGGTTCCGGGGGCTTTTTCCTACCTGCAGACCCGTCACCTGGACGACGCCATTTTCAAACTGCCGGCAGGCAGTACCTGGACAGCCGACGTGACGGAAAGCATTGACCAGATGGGCGGTGTTGATCAGGCAGTGGCGGATAAAAGCGGTACAAGGCTCGTGATTACTTTTGACCGGCGAACGCTTTCCGCTGAAGCGTTCCGGGAAGTCTTCAGGGACCATGATCTGGAGGCGGTACTGCTGAACACGGTGAATCACCGTCAGCGAGAGCTCATACTGGAACAGGAGGAGGAAACCTGAGGTGAGACTGCGCAATATTTCCCTCTGCAATCTAAAACGCCGCAAGGGACGGGTGCTGTTCCTTGCTCTGGGGCTTATAATCGGCGTTTCAACCGTGGTGACGCTTCTTTCCATTACCGAAACCATGACAGGCGATATTGAAGAACGGTTGAACCAGTTCGGTGCCAATATCATGATGGTGCCGAAAAGTGAGAATCTGTCTCTTTCGTATGGCGGCATTGATGCGGGCGGGGTCAATTACCAGGTAAAGACGTTGATGGAAAAGGATCTGCCGCGTATTGACACCATTAAAAACAGCAAAAATATCAGCATTGTGGCCCCGAAGGTGCTGGGGGCCGTCGAAGTCAGACAGAAACAGGTTCTGCTCATGGGGGTGCGCTTTGATGCGGAGTTCGCTTTAAAAACATGGTGGCACAAAAAAGGGGATTTTCCGGCAACTCGGGACGAGCTTCTGGTGGGTGCGGCAGTTGCCGACGTCCTGGATTTGAAACCCGGGGACGGCATCGAGCTTTCCGGCCGGCCGTTCACGGTGAAAGGGATCCTCAAGGAGACGGGCGCATCCGAGGACAATGCCATTATTGCGGATCTGGCGTCCGCCCAGGCGGTACTGGGAAAAGAGGGCGAGATTTCCCTGGTTGAGATATCCGCATTCTGTCACGGCTGTCCGGTGACGGAAATGACGCTGCAGATTGCCGAAAAATTCCCCGATGCAAAGGTGACGGCCATGAAGCAGGTGGTGATGTCCAAGATGCAGTCCATTGACATGTTCAAATCCTTCAGTCTCGGGGTTTCCATTCTGGTGGTCCTGATCGGGGCACTCCTGGTCATGGTGACCATGATGGGATCTGTGAACGAGCGCACGCGTGAAATCGGGATATTCCGGGCCATCGGCTTCA
>CAYZHB010000225.1:0-2838 GCA_964478245.1 uncultured Desulfobacterales bacterium
GTAGGGACATTATCAAACAAACTAAAAAAGCTAATTGATCCCCTGATTTTAAAATTCTTTTGTCTTTTATTTTTCGAAAGAAAAAGTTGTCAATATTTCCAATACTCTTGATAACTGTTCCTTTTCCTCTCCAAATTCCCTCAAGAAACATTAAGCCTATCAAGAGTAAGGCAAAAGAAAACACCATGTTAAGAATTGGGCTTTTATCCATCGCTCTACTTCCCACAAGGATCAATAGGAGTAGTTAAACTGGCCGGAAGCCCAAGCCCTAAGCCAAGGCCTACGCTCACCCCATCTATATATTTTAAGGGATCATACCAGCTTCTATTCGGGTCAAACTCTTTTCTTAATGTAAACTGTAGACCGCCATATCTACCAGAGCCAATGCCAATGGTTGGTCCGGCTTGATTTCCAGTACCACTTAGATCGCCAATGCCAGCACTAACCCCAATATCTGCCCAAACACCAGCTGTAGCCTCAGGAGTGATTTTTCTCCCTTCGAGTTTCCCTGATACCTCCAATGGGTGAACTAATTCAGAACTGGCTGTCGCTCCAGCGGCAACTGGCCAAGGTCCCGTAGGAGCATGACCACCCGCACTATATGTGAATGTCCAAAGACCGAGCGGATCAAAGAGATTAACCGGATCATTCAGGACATATCCGTACAGATCCGTATCGCCACCGGCAAACCCGATGGGATCTTTGGCGGTCCATCTGCCGGTATCGGGATCGTAGTCCCGATAACCAAACCTTAAAAGGCCGGTATCACTGTCGTGCAGCCCCCCTGAAAAGCCGAACGGCACCTCAAAATCCGGGTCGGAGTCGGAGAGTATGTAGCCATGCGAGTCATATTCAATCTGCTTGACGATGGTGCCGGCACTGTCGGTTACCGCCCTGAGGGATCCCACCTGATCGTATGCAAGATAGTATACCACCCCTTCTTTTTCCATTGCAACCGGCATGCGGCCGTCTGCGTATGTAAAGCGCATGAGCAGGTTGTCCGAGCCGTCATAGACCGCAAGGAGGCGGGTGAGGCCCTGCCACAGGTATTTACGAATGACGGTGCCGTCTGCCTTTTTGGCGATTCTCCGGCCCAAGGGGTCATGGATGTATTCTATGACGGTGCCGCCAGGGAGATCCACGCTTAACAGTTCGCCAAGGGAAGCGTAATCATAAAGGGTGGTCTCCGTGCCGTCGGTCTTTGACTCAAGGAACCCGTCCAAGTCGTAATGATAGTCGGTGGTTCCCACTGACAGCAGGTGGTCTTCATCATCATAATCCAGGGTGCGGCCGCTGATGCCCCTCGCCGTGTTCTTCTGATATGTGCAGGTGCCGTCACTGTCGTAGGTGTATTCTTCAATTATGGTGCCGTCCTTTATCACCGTTTCAAGCCGTCCCATATCATCGTATGTGTAGTCATAAGTGGTGGTCACGCCGTTGACGGTTTCCGTTTTTGTCTCTATTTTGCCATCGGGATTTCTGTCGGTCACATCCCATGAACAGACATCATTGCTGTTTACAACAGTTTGTTCGCTGTCGGTTTCTCCGTATGTGTTAAAGGTTCTTTCCAGGTCAAATGTGCTGTTGGTAACCCTGTAGGGAAGGCCGGTCTCGTTTACACCGGTTTCGTTGTAGCGGGAGACGGTAAAGTCCCCTGCTCCGCTGAGCAGCCCATCATCATCATACAGATAATCCTGGGTGCCGCCGGCATAGGTGACGGATGCCAGGTTGAAATCACTGTTGTAGGTGTAATTCAGGTTTTTGTTCAACGTGCCGCCCAGTGTCCGGGAAGTGATGAGTTTGCCATCATAGTCGTAGGTGATGGATTGTGCGCCCTTGGTAACGGATTCTACCTTGCTGCTGCAGAGATAGGTATAATCGATGTTGCCTTCAGGGGTTTGTATCTGCCACAGCCGTGACTTATCCGAGGGATCTGCGGGGTCTGCATAATCGAAGTAGATGGATTCACCTGATGGGAAATTTTTCCGGATCAACCGCCTGTCCTTGTCATATTCATAGGTGTAGCTGCCGCTGAGGGGCGTTGAGTAGGCGATTCTCAGATCCACCGCGTTGTAACTGAACGCATGATCCACATCGGACGGGTTGGTGAGCACGGTCATGTTGCCGTTGAAATCGTAAGTGAAACCCAGATCCGAACCGTTGGGCCTGTCAACGTAAGTCACCCGGCCGGCTGCATCATTGGTAAAGCTTGTGGTAAGACTCCTTGGATCTGTGACGGACGCCGGATACCCGTTTGCATCATAGGTAAAGGATGTCTGCCGGGAGCCGGTTGTAACCGAGCTGAGTTTACCGTTACTGTAATAAGCATAATCGGCGTCTGCCAGCCCTGCCATCCGGATGTTTTCCGTCACAAGGGTGTCAGAGTCGTAGGAGATGGTGACGGCTCTGTTTTCCGGAGTGGTAACCGTTTTTGTCGAGGCGAGCACATCGTTTTCAAGCGTTGCGGTTTTGCCGTTTAACGTTACGATTCTTGTGATCAGGTCGGGCACGTCATCCGCGTCGGTGTCTTGGTACTCGATATCTTTTTGAACTGTCCTTGAAAGATCCGACGGGGTTGTCTCTGTCCTCTCTTTTACATACTTGTACGTGTGCTCGGGATCCGTGTCATATTGAAAATCGAGTGCCATGCCGCAGGACAGGTCCTTTTCAACGGAGAGTTCGTCAGCCGACCGGGTGTACGTGGTTTCTCCGCCGGCGGGTCCGATAATGACGGAAGTATATTTTCCTGTGGAAAACATATTGTCCTCATAGGTGGTGAGGTTGTTTTCGCCGGTGGTCACACTGTTGTGGATGGTGCCATCTTCATCAACAGTCCGG
>CAYZHB010000226.1:0-2813 GCA_964478245.1 uncultured Desulfobacterales bacterium
TGAGCGTGTTTCCTGTTGTAACTTCGATGATCCTTTTGCGTTCTGGCTCGCCGACGATTACCGAAATTAATGCAGAAGTGTCTATTACGATTTCCACTGCTTACCCCCATCATTTGGCGATATGACAATTGTACAACAGCTATGTTGTTTGTCAAGAACCAAAAGGTAGAACGTACCGCTTGAGCCGCGGCTTGCCCTGGAGCGAAGCGGAAGGGTAAGCCGCGGCTCAAGCGGTTGTTGAACGAAGCCGCTTCGCGGCGGAAAACAAAGAAACGTAAAAATAGTGTATACTCCTGATTGTGTTCAATTCCGGACACCCCTAATGAAAGGAGTATACCATGAATCAAGCGGAAGTAAAACAATTCAACCGGCTGTATCAACGTCACCTGGGTTTGCTCAAACTGCGGGGCAAAAGTGAAAAAACCATTGATGCCTATTGTCGGGCCATCCGTCGTATCCGGGATTATTTTGACTGCTGTCCCGATCAATTAACCCCCGCGCAGCTGGAAGCCTATTTCGTTAATCTGGTGAACACCCATTCCTGGAGTACAGTCAAGATTGATCGTAACGGCCTGCAATTTTTCTGGCGGTATGTACTGCAACGAGATTGGGACTGGATTCATATAATTAAGCCGCCCAAAATCAAAACCATACCGGATATTCTTACCGTTGCCGAAGTTGAGCGGCTGATCGGAAAAACAAAAAAATTGCGTTACCGGGTGTTCTTGCTGACCACGTATTCCATGGGGCTGCGGCTGGAGGAAACCTTGTCCCTTCAGGTCGGTGATATCGATGCCGAACGCAAACTGGTTCATCTCCGCCGGGGCAAAGGCCATAAAGACCGGCTGATCCCCTTGCCGGACCTGACCTTACAGGGACTGCGGGAACTCTGGCGGCGGCACCGGCATCCCTACCTTTTATTTCCCAAGGCCACCGGTTCTTTACTATATGGCCACCTTTACCCTGCCGTATGAACTCAGATGTTTGGCCTGGGGCCATCAGCGACAGGTATTCTCCTTATTCTTTGATTGCGTTGCCGGCGTGCTCCGGGATTTTGGATTAAACCCCAAACACCTGGGCGCCCGGATGGGGATGACCATGGCGCTGCACACCCACAACCGGCGGCTGAATTTTCATCCCCATATCCATGTCGTGGCGCCCGGCGGCGGGATTGACCAGCGCCGGCGTCAATGGAAAAAGAAAAAAGGAAAATATCTGTTCAATGAATTCGCCCTGGCCAAGGTCTTTCGTGCCCGGTTTCTGGCGACTTTAAAGAAGGCCGGATTTTCCATACCTGTCAATGTGCCGGCTGAATGGGTAGTTGACTGCCGGCGGGTGGGCCAAGGAATCACCGCGCTGCAATATCTGTCCCGCTATTTATACCGGGGCGTGATGAGCGAAAAAAATATTGTGGCCAATCAAAACGGCCGGGTGACCTTCCGGTATACCGAAAGCAAAACTGGCACCAGCCGCTTTCGGACCCTGGCCGGAGAGGATTTTCTTTGGCTTGTTTTGCAGCATGTTCTGCCGAAAGGCTTCCGCCGGGTGCGCGATTATGGCTTTCTGTGCGGCAATTCCAAAAAACTGCTGAGCATGGTGCAACTGGTGCTGCATGTCCGCCTGGAGGCGCCCAGCCAGAGGCGACATCTATCCTGACACAGGGGGATTTTTCAGGCCTTGATTTTTGTCTTGACTTAAGTTTGTCCCTCCTGATACAAACACAACATGTTGTGTTTGTATCAGGAGGGAATGAATATTATTAACTTTGGGGAGTTTTGATACTTTCTTTAACAAAAAGCAAGTTCCTATCCCTTATCCCTTCCTGTCCCTTATCCCTTTTATATGAAAGCCCTCAGCCATCAGCCGTCAGTACTCAGCTAAAAGCTTTCATCTTTTGTTGTGCCCGATAGGGCATGGGGGTTATTACTAAAACAATATCATTATAAAGGCACATGTTATGGCGTATGAAACAATTGTAAAGGAAACCAGAAACCAGGTGGGTCTGATCAAGCTGAACAGACCAAAGGTGCTCAATGCCATGAACCGGCAGTTGTGGACCGAAATGATGGATGCCCTGGATACCCTGGGCCAGGATGACCAGATCAAGGCGTTGATCATTACCGGTGAAGGCCGGGCCTTTTCCACCGGGGCGGATCTGAAAGATTCCAAAGGCCGCTCCATCGAGGCCTACCGCCAGTACCTGGAATCTTTGCAGGAAGCATCCAGAAAAATCATGCGGTTTGAAAAGCCCACCATTGCCGCCATTAACGGGTATGCCCTGGGATCCGGCTATGAACTGGCGTTGGCCTGTGATATCCGCATTGCCGCGGCCAGTGCCCTGATCGGGTCGCCCGAGGCAAAAGTGACATCTTCGGTCACCGGCGGGGCCTTCCGCCTGATCCAGGATCTGGTGGGGCCGGGCAAGGCCAAGGAATTGCTCTTTACCGCTGAAAATATCACCGGAGAAGAAGCCTGCCGCATCGGCCTGGTGAACAAATCCGTGCCCCTGGACCAGCTCATGGAGGAAGCTTTTGCCATGGCCGACAAAATCAGTGCCAATTCCGCTTTTTCCCTGAAACTCATTAAAAGGGGGCTGGGGATGGCTGCCGGAGAAACCAGCCTGGAGGCGCTCATGGATTATGAAATCGAAGCCTGTCTTGCCTGTGTATCCACCAAGGAACGGCAGACATCTCTGGATGACTTTGCCGGCCGCAAAAAATAAACAAAGGAAAAATTCATGCTGGAACATGTTTTGAACGCAAAATCGGTTGCCATTGTCGGTGCGTCCCGGACCATGACCAAACGGGGATACC
>CAYZHB010000227.1:0-2785 GCA_964478245.1 uncultured Desulfobacterales bacterium
TGCCCACATGTTTTGAGCTTAGAACCGACATCCACCCTGATTTTATTGGACATCTTGCCAAAAATCTGAAAAAATGATCCTATAGCTGTCGAACACAGGTTTACCGGGCCGCGCATTGTCAATAGGACCAAAAACTGAGTCGGCGTTGCCATTTAAGTGACAATGGGAATCGGGCCCCTGGCGATAGTATAAAACTTATCAAATTGTGGAGGTGTGCCATGAACGGAAGGGAAAGAATTATCAGCGCCTTGAACATTGAGGAGCCTGACCGGGTTCCTCTTTTCATTCACGGAATTAACGAGGGCCCTATCATGGGCATTGGCAAATACCTCACCGATGGTCTGCCCGAAGGCAAGACCATCGACCAGATGAACGACCAAGAAAAAGAAAAAATTATCAAGACCCTGTTTTTAATACTGGAGGAGTTCGGTGTGGACGGCTATACCTGTCTGCCCATCGGCGAGGGGACGGAGTTCAGTGCCGGCACGCCGCTTGTTGACGACTGGGGAGTCCAATTCACACGCAGCTTATACGGTATGCCGGTGCCCTCAAAACATCCGATCTCCGGAATTGAAGAGTTAATGACTTATACGCCTCCAGAGCCGAACCGGGCTCACCTGATTCTGGTGGATCTTATGCAGGAACGGTTCAAGGGAGAGAAGGCTGTTTTCTGGATGATGCGAGGCGCCTTCGTGCGCAGCTGGAGGCTTGTGGGGATGGAAAACCTGATGATGAAAATGTTCGACGATCCCGGGTTTGTGCATAGAGTCGCCGATATGGTCACGCAGTACAGCCTGAAACAGCTCGACATGCTAGTGGCGGCCGGTCTGGACGTACTGATCGTGGAAGACGATGTCGCAGATAAAAACAATCCTCTGATATCGCCGGACCAGTTCAGGGAGTTTGTAAATCCTTACAACCGTAAGCTGGTGGAGCGTGCCCACGAAAAAGGTCTCAAGGTGGTACGGCACTCGGACGGCAACCTCTGGCTGCTGTTAGACATCCTGCTCGACACGGGCTATGATGGGCTCAATCCCTTGGAACCCCAGGCGGGAATGGATATGAAAAAGGTTAAGGATTATTGTGGAGATCGGCTGTGCCTTCTGGGAAACGTCGACAGTGTAGACCTGCTTCCCCACGGCACGGAGGAAGAGGTTGAAGCCGCCGTGATTAAGATCATTCGTGATGCAGGCAAGGGGGGCGGTCTTATTGTCGATTCTTCAAACACCTATCACCCGGGAGTCAAGCCGGAGAATGCGATGGCGGTCTTCAAGGCGGTCCACCGGCATGGTTACTATAAGTAATACCGGCTCAGCCATTTGAAGGCGGTGCTTATACGGAATTACAGGGTTATTTCAAAACCGTTTTTTGCCCCAGAATTTTGAAATCTTCAAAAGTGCGAGAGACACCACCATCAATCCGAAAAACACCGCCAGGGTCAACCCTATGCTCCAATTCCAGATCAAAGGTGCACTCACCAGAAGCATGCAGCTGATCACCGGCACCGAAGAGAAAACCGCCTGGAAACCTATTTCCATTGACGCGCTGGTCCGAAATCCCGGATCCACAACCCTTACTAACAGAAGCCCCGACGATGCCGTTCCCGTGCAGATCCCGTAAACCCCGACCATTCTTTCAATATTCAGCGCCCACAGCCGGTTGCCGAGGTAAACGATCACCAGGGTGGTAAGGAGGCCTACCAACAAGGAAATCGTTCCGATTGGCAGCATATATTGCCATACAATTGCGGGCTGCACCGCCATCACGGTCGCCAGGATCAGAAAATCCACCGACCACCCGGTTATTCTTCGCTGGACGCCCGGGTCGAGCGTATGCCCGTAACCTATTCGAATGATCACAGTCCTCACCGCGATGGAAACAAGCAGTCCAACAAAAAAGAAAAATCCCCATAATGTGGCGGCAAGCTCAGGCCTGAGCAAGCCCGCAATCTGGTATATCAGGGCATAGGTCAGCAGGTAGACCAGTCCCACCAGTGCAAAATGGAAGGAAAGGGTATCGACGTTGCCTGAATGCATAGTAAGCCTGCCTGCCGGTTCCAGCCGTGTTCCTTTTGGGGCGAAGCCCACGAGAATCTCTGCAGGCATGCTCTTGGGGGTGTCGACAGCCATGCCCCTTCGCGCTCCCCAGTTCGCCAGAGGCACCCCCACAAAGAAGGCAAAGAGAAAGCCGATAGTGGCAAAGGTAAGCCCGATGGTAGCTGCGTTTGTGAAACCCAAGGTCTCCCACACTTTACCGACCGAAAGCACCTGCCCCGGTCCCTGGTTAAAACCTAAGGGAACGAGAAAGCCTAATGTCTTGAAGAGATTGAAATCAAAGAAATTGAACACCAGTACCAGACTGCCCCCAATAATGGCCTGCATGGGCATTATGACGCCTGTTACGAGGGCAATCCAGACGGCTCCCTTCAAAACCTCACGCCCGCCGTAGGCTTCTTTTTCCTCCTGGCTGCGAATGATTAATCCAAGGGATATAAAGGAGATATTGAACAGATGATAGGCAATTGTCTCGAGCAGGGATGTTTCAATTTTAAGCAAGCCCGTCTGCAGAATCACCAGGCCCGCCAGACCTCCGACAAGGCAGCTGGGGAAGAGAAACCGCTGCAACAGACGTACTTTAGCGCGAAGAAATATTCCGAAAAGAAGCATCACGCCCAGCCATCCAAATCCCAGCAGGACTGCAAAGGGAAAGGAACTTTCCATAATTCATCTCCATGAAGGCGATTTTATTGTTGAGATCCCCGAGTGGGCGGGCCACCGAGTACCGT
>CAYZHB010000228.1:0-2716 GCA_964478245.1 uncultured Desulfobacterales bacterium
AACGATTGAAACACTAACGTGTTTTTGTTCTTCCGGCCTGCGGCCGGAATTCCAAGCCACCCGCTTTGCGGGTGGTCGTTGACTTCATGTTTTTTCAAGTCGAAATTTAAAACAGATATACAGGAGGCAAGAAAATGGTAAAAATTAAGAACATTAAAATGAAACCCAAACTCATAGCACTTTTTTTACTGGTGGGTCTGGTCCCGCTGGCGATCATCGGGTGGCTGTCCATCAGCCTGTCCGACAAGGCGCTCATAGACAGTGCCTACGGCCAGCTCAAAGCCATGCGGCAGGTCAAGTCCAATCAGATTCAGGAATTTTTCAAGAAACGTCAGAATGACGCGGCCGTCATGGCGGAGACGGTGAACAAGCTTCGAAACGAGGCGTTTCACAAGCTGGAGAGTGTCCAGGAACTGAAACACAGCCAGCTGAAACAGGTGATCCAGCGAATGAAGAATGACATCACCATTCTGGCCAAAAGCGATGATGTCATGAGCGCCTACCGTGAGTTCAAGCTGTATCACGATGATATGGGGTTCACCGAGCGCCAGGACTACGATGTGGAAAAGACCCGTTACGAGAAACTCTGGCAGAAGTATGCCGAATCCATGGGCAAGTATGTGGAGGATTTCGGATACTACGACGTGTTTATCATCTGCAAGCCCCACGGTCACGTAATGTTCAGCTATGCCAAGGAAGGTGATCTCGGCACCAATCTGGGGCACGGCGATTATAAGGATTCGGGTCTCGCCCGCCTCTGGCGGAAAGTGGTTCAGACCAACGATATCGTCATCGAGGATTTCTCCTCTTATGATCCGAGTAACGGGGCGCAGGCCGCATTCATGGGCGGTCCCGTCAAAAACGAAGACGGGAAGACCGTCGGCATCGTGGCCCTTCAGATGCCCGCCGACCGTATCAATGCCATTGTCCAGCAGCGGGAAGGACTGGGCAGTACAGGGGAGACCTATCTGGCGGCGGAGCGGGGCGGCCGCATCGAGTTCAGAAGCGACCTTCAGACCATGGGAAACGGCCAGTACGTGGTCGGCTATGATTACACCGAAAAGGCGCCTGACTATCTGACCAGAGTCCTGGCGGGGGAGAAAATCCATGACGTTTACGTGGATAATGCCGGCAACCCCGTTATAATCGATGCGGATCCCGTAAAAGTGGGCAGCGGCATCACCTGGGCCATGGTCACCAAGCAGAACATGGAGGAAGCCCTGGTGGGCGGGGCCGGAAAAGGTCAAAGTGATGATTTCTTCTCCCGGTTTATCAAGGCCAACGGATACCATGATCTGTTTCTGATCAACAACAAGGGATTTGTTTACTACACGGTTGCCAAAGAGGCGGATTACCGGACGAATCTTATGGACGGCAAGTTCTCCGGCTCCAACCTGGGCGGACTGGTGCGGAAGGTGCAGCGTAGCCACAGTTACGAGGTAGCGGATTTCGAACCGTACGAGCCGAGCGGGGGAAAACCGGCCGCATTTATCGCCAAACCGCTCATGCACGGTAATGAAGTCGAGACCATCGTGGCCCTGCAGCTGTCTTTGAAACCTGTCAACGCCATCATGCAGGAGCGGGCCGGGATGGGGGAAACCGGTGAAACCTACCTGGTCGGGTCGGATAACCGCATGCGGTCGGACTCGTACCTGGACAAACAGGGCCGGTCGGTTGAAGCGTCGTTTGCCGGGACCGTGCAGAATAACGGGGTCAAAACAGTGGCGGTCGAGGAAGCCCTGAAAGGCAATACCGATGCCAGGGAAATCGTGGATTACAACGGGCATCAGGTGCTCTCCGCATTTGCCCCGGTCAATGTGAGTGACGACATCACCTGGGCGCTGCTGGCCGAGATCGACAAGCACGAAGTGGAGCAGCCGGTGAGCAGCCTGATCATTTCGATACTGATCGTGGCCGCCGTTATCACTGTTGTGGTTGTGCTGATGGCGCTGGCCATATCCAATCTGATCAGCCGGCCTTTGATCAAAGGGGTTGATTTTGCCAGGACAGTTGCAGAAGGCGATCTCAACGCTCACCTGGATGTGGATCAGAAAGACGAGATCGGGACGCTGGCCGAGGCATTGCGGAATATGGTGAAGAGACTGCGGGATATCGTGTCGGATGTGCAGTCCGCGTCAGACAACGTGGCGTCCGGCAGCGAAGAGATGAGTTCTTCATCTGAAGAACTTTCCCAGGGGGCCACCGAACAGGCCTCTAACCTGGAAGAGGTGTCCGCCAACATGGAGCAGATGAGCGCGAATATCCAGCAGAATGCCGACAACGCGTCCCAGACCGAGAAAATTGCGCTGCAGGCCTCCAGGGATGCCGAAGATGGCGGAAAGCAGGTGAATGATACGGTCAGGGCCATGAAGGATATTGCCGAGAAAATCAATATCATTGAAGAGATCGCCAGGCAGACCAACCTTCTGGCGCTGAACGCGGCCATTGAAGCGGCCCGGGCCGGGGAAGCCGGCAAGGGATTCGCCGTTGTGGCGGCCGAGGTCCGGAAGCTGGCGGAAAGAAGCGGCCAGGCGGCCAACGAGATCAGCGAACTTTCCGCTTCCAGTGTGGAAGTGGCGGAAAAGGCCGGCGAGATGCTGGAAAAGATGGTGCCGGATATTCAGAAGACGGCCGAGCTCGTTCAGGAGATCAACGCGTCGTCCACTGAGCAGACATCGGGGGCCGAGGAGATCAACAAGGCGATCCAGCAGCTGGA
>CAYZHB010000229.1:0-2708 GCA_964478245.1 uncultured Desulfobacterales bacterium
TTTTATTGGTATCATAAATTTATTCAACTCCAGAAAAATCATGCAAAGGATCCTTAATCGGATAATTAAGTGTAACTCAATTCAATCATCACACAGGTCCACATCGGGATAGTATTTTTCTGCACAATCCTTGCAAATACTGTGACTGAACTCCGCTTCAGAATTTTTTTGGATATAGGCTTCAATTTGGTTCCAGTACCCTTGATCATCCCGTATTTTTTTACAGTGCATACAGATCGGGATAAGCCCTTTCAGGGTTTTAATCTTGGATAGAGCGGTTTCCAGTTCCATGGTCCGTTCTTTGACTTTTTGTTCCAGTTCATCGTGTGATTTTCTGATATCAGCCTGATATTTTTGGATCGAATGGGACATGGTTTCCATATTCCGGGCCAGATCACCAATTTCATCTGTGGATGTAACACTGATCTTCTCGACCTTCTCACCTTTTGTAATGAGAGAGGCAGCCTGGCTTATTCGTTTGACAGGAATCCCGAAAAACCTTCTGAACACAATTAAAATTATCGCAATGGCGGCAATCGAACACAGGCCGGCGATTGTCATGGTGGCATTGCGGATCTGTTTTTCAACGGCGTGCACCACCTGCTCTTCCATGGAAAAAAATATGACCCAGTCCCATGGTTTGAACTGCCGGACCACATATAATTGTTCCTCATCTGTGTCCATCATGTGGTAACCGCTTGTTGAATCGGAAGACCATTCAGCTTTCCGGACCACTTCTCCCCAGTTTTTTTCCATTGTGGTTGTATCACGTTTGTCTGAACAGAAAACCAGCCGGCCGGATCCATCCATGATAAAAAGATGAGATTTTTCGGGGATATCAAGGTTGCGGCCTGCTTTAAATGCCTCATGCCGGTATTGGCGCAAAAAAGAATCCACGGTGTCCAGATTGTTTTTAACAAGAAGGTGATTCAATTTTGCAATCTTGGACATGTAGCCTTCAAGCACGGTATTCATGTACAAAAAAGTCGATTTGTGAACACTTTCCTTTGCTTTCTGGAACGACCACAAGCCCAGGGTAAAAACGCTTAACAATACCAGCGGAACCATACATAAAGATATCTTGGTCTGAAGTTTCATTGAAGCATTCCTTTAGCGATAAACATTGTCTCCGGCAAGATCCAGAATGTCCGGCGGCACCACAATGTTCAATTTTAAAGCCGTGGCGAGGTTGATGCCGAGTTCAAATTCCCGGGGCGGAGTGACCCGAATTTTGCCTGGGTCGTATCCTTTGAGTATGGCATGCACGAATTTGGCAGCTTCCCGGCTCCCGGCTTCGATATCAGGGGTTATATGCATAAGAGCCCCTGTTTTAACACTTTCCAGTGTCTGCCCCATGATCACAGGCACTGTAGAATGGTTCAACAGAAGCCGGGTGTACTCGGCCATTTCTCCCAGGGGTCCCTGGGGTTGCCACCAGAAATCCACCTTGTCTGATATGGCCCGAATCCCGTCCTCAACTGCAGCAAGCATCGCTGGCGCGCCCTTGGGAACCTTTTGATAGGGGATGGAATACGTTTCAAACTCGATATCTTTTTGCTGCTTTTCAATGGTTTTCAGTGCCCTGATATCCCCGGCTGCGGAAGGGTAGGTGGAGTGAATATATCCGAACCGGACCGCCCGTTTTTCAGGAACAGCCTGACCCGCAAGGCGCATGGCAAAGTCTGTCCGCACCTTGGCAGGAACGGTGAAAATACGACCGGTAACATTTGTTCCGGTTTTATCGCCGACTTTTTTGATGAGTCCGGCACCCACTGGGTCTGATACCTGGAAAAAGAAAATCGGTACATCCGTATCTTTCAACACATTCAAAGCTGCCTGCGAGGCAATTGTGGCTATGGCGGCAACTGCATCAGGCTTTCCTTTTTCCAGGATGCCTCTGAGCTGATCCTCTGCAAATTCGCGGTCGCCATTTGCCCGGATGATGGATAACTCCATATTCTGTCCATCTTTGTGGACCAGGTCGTTAAGCTCGGCAACAAAGAATTTCAAGTGGGTTTCACAGGCAGGCACCGGCATGGTGACAATGACCACCACCCGTTTAATTTCATCTGCTTTGGCGAAAAAAGGCGGAGCAAAAAATATGATCAGCAAAAGCACTGATAAAATTTTCCAAGCACCATGCCATGGTTGAAACCTGTTCATGAATCTCTCCCTTGTAAAAAGCATTATTTTCGATTCAATGTCCCGGATGCACATCCTGATTTAAATCGGCCATTTCAACTTCAAAAGTCCTTTTCTCGGTCCAAAACCTTTCGAACTTCCTGAGCCATGTCGGATCTGACAACAGGCTTCATGAGAAATCCCTTAATTCCCATAGTTTCAGCTTTTTCCTTGTTAATCCTTTCACTGAAACCGGTGCAGATAATGACCGGTATATCGGGCCTTATGGCGATCAGCTCTTTTGCCAGGCGATCACCGGTCATGTTGGGCATGCTCATATCAGTGATAACCAGGTCAAAAGCATCCGGCTTTGCCTTGAACACTTCCAGGGCATCCACGCTTCCGGTCCGGCAGGTTACCTTGTAACCGAGCCGGTCAAGCATTATTTTTTGCATTTGAACAACCGGCTCTTCGTCGTCAACCAGGAGGATATTTTCATGGCCGGTTAAAGCAATTTCCGCCTTTTGATCAGAGTTGTTTTCAACAGGGTTTTCCATCAATGGAATATAGACGGTGAAGGTTGTTCC
>CAYZHB010000230.1:0-2704 GCA_964478245.1 uncultured Desulfobacterales bacterium
TGTTTTTCAAAATATCTTTTCACCCATGGCGATAATTTCCATATGCCAAGCATCAGCAGGACCTGGAACATGGGCACAACCGACGGCGGCAGAACAGAAAGCCCGCCGAATGTGGTGGCAGCCAGTGCCAGGGTGATGCCGTGGTTTTTGGCTGTGGTCCCGAATCCGATGGCAATGCCGTATTCGTAGGACAGGCCGGATTTCTTGGCAACAAAAATCGAGATCAAAAACAACAACGGATATACAATGAACACGGAAGCCGCCAAGATCCATAACAGATTCAGGTTGTTTAAAATCAGCTCCGATTCCCCGGAAACGGCGACAAAAATGACGAAAAACATGGCAATGCTTGCCAACGGCGGCAAAAAAGGCTTTATGTCTTTATTGAAAACCTCTTTTCCGTATCTGGGAATGATCAGCCCCTCTCTTGCGCCGATACCGACGATCATGGGCAAAATGATGATCCAGAACATCTGTTTGGCGATAAACCAGAAATCGATGACAACAAATTTGCCCGCCAGCAGCGTCAGCCAGAACGGAATGGCCGCAATTGCCACCAGAAAGCTCAGCACCTGAACAATAAGGGCGGTTTCCGTCTTTCCCCCGGAAAGTCCGGTCCAGGCGACCATCATGCCGCTGCAGGGCACCGTTAATTTGAGGATCCATCCGGCAATAAACTTGGGATCAAGCGATGCAAAAAACAGTTCGGCCCAGAGATAGGCGACCACAGGGGAGAGTACAAAATTGATCAGCACCGCGATCAAAATCACTTTTTTGTCGGTGGCGATCTGCTTTAACTCCCGGATCGCTATACCCATCATTATGGGAATCAGCATAAGCATCATCCCATAGGGTATAAGGGGCTTTAAGGAATGGACCAGGTCGGGATACCGGCTTCCGACGGTTATCGCCGCTGCCAGATCTGTCAAAATAATGAAGGGCAGATATCTTTGCAAGTATTTTGAAACTTTTTGTATCATTATCTCAAAGCAGCTTGGATGTTTAGATGGAAGCCTTCTCAGCTGCAGCAGCCGCTGCCGCCTCCGGGAACTCCTGTGGTCGCAGCGGGTTCAGAAGTTGCATTTTTCACAGCCTGTTTGACCAGTTCCACGTCTTCCTCGTTTAAATTAAAGTTCTTGTTTTTTTCGATACCGCATTCCGTAACCACCAAGTGTCCGTGGCCTGCCATCGATACGCCGGCACCTTCCAGCGCTGCCTTGCAGCACTCGACCTCGCATCCGTCTATCGCGATCAGAGAGTCGGCGTCTTTGGCAGACTGAACGAACCCGGACAACCGTCCGCCGATACCGGCCAGGCAGAATATCCTGCCGAATCCTTCCATTGTCAGTTCCACTGCGGCCCGGTTGGCCAGCTGGCCCACGTTGGAGCCTCCGGAGCAGGGCAGCAGCATGATTGTCGTACCGGTTGTTTCGCAGCAGTTTTCCGTCATGATGACCTCCTTTTTATATGTCCTTGTTATTCAAAGCGGGATGGGATCTCCTCTTTGAAATTAGCTATTGAATAACCCCCATAATGTAAATCGGGATTTCAGGTTTTATCCGGCTGTCTGTTTCAACATAGAGGACATCGACATATCTTCCCCTCTCTTTCATCGTACTCTCCACCCGGATAAGACAGCTTTCCCGACCCTCAGTGCATCGCCTTGTCAGTTCATATTTTACAAAATCACCTTTTTTGATGCTAATCCCCTCTATGACGAAGGGAAAATCAGGTTGCGGGATGATCTCCACTTCAGCCTCAAGTGTCTCGCCCACAGCACCCCTGAGGTTTACACGTTCCGGCCGCACCGTTGCAAATTTTTTAACCTCTCCTTTGACAGCCACCTGGAGCCAGGGTCGATCCGGATCATTGGTTTTAATGCGGACGGTTTCTTTAACTGTTCTGCCGCCGTATCCATCCGTGCTGAACTTGACTTTAATTCGCCCCTCCTGCCCGGGAGGGATAGCTTTCGTGCTGGTCGCAGCCGTACACCCTCACCCGGATTTCAGTTTCAGGACCGACAATTCGGCATTGCCGCGATTATGCAAAACAAATTCATGCACCACCTCGCTGCCTTCCGCTACCGGCTGAAACTCATATACGGTTTCGGGAAGCCAGGCCTCGGGGCCGGCATCTCTATCCCCGGCACTGACGAAATGCGGGCAGCATATTATACAAAGGACAATCAAAATGAAAAACTTACGTGTCATCATGTTTTTTTCTCCTCTATTCATTGTGATGATTGGTTGTTTTCAAACCGGGGGCTATGCCCCCGGCACCAACCGTCAACGATTGAAACGCTTGCTTGTTTTTTTCCGGCCCATGTGCCGGGCTCGAAGAGATGCGAATGCATACACGCCAAGCCCCCCGCTTCGCGGATGGCCGTTGACTTCTGTTCAGCTCTTTTGAACCCAGCTTTTGACATCCTCTTTGGAAGGAATCTTACCCACCGCTTTGACTTCTCCGTCCACCACCACCGCCGGCGTACCGAACACCCCGTATTTGGCAATGTCCATGGTTCCGGTTACTTTCTCCACATCGGCTGCAACTCCGGCTTCCTGCAGGGCGTCCATGACTACCTGCTCTGTTTGCTGACACTTGGGGCATCCCGGCCCGAGTACTTTAATCTCCATGATTTTCTCCTTGTTCATTGGTTGTTTTCAAACCGGGGGCTGTGCCCCCGGTACCAACCGTCAACGATTGA
>CAYZHB010000231.1:0-2675 GCA_964478245.1 uncultured Desulfobacterales bacterium
GCCTTTGACTCCCAGGCATGTGCCGGGGAAGGAAGCGCCGTTACCGACGCACCGGCCGCTCCCATGAATTTGAAAAAGTTCCGTCTGGAAAGTTGCATTTTCCCTCCATGATCTGTAGGTCGCTCATCCTTTTTTAACACCAAGGCATATAAAATCCGCCGTCTCTTTTTTGTAGATCAGTTGGTCACTTGATCGCTGCAGTATCATGCCGAGATCCTTTGCGACGTCCCTGTCAGCGATCAGCACTTCCGCGGTCTCCCCCTTCTCCATTGTTTCAAGGAGGCGTTTATACTTGAAAAGGCTGAGCGGAGAGACGATTCCCCTGAGATCAAGTAACATATCGTATGGCAAAACACCTCCAGCGGGATCCGTGGATCACAGCGTCAACGGCAACCCGAAAAGCCGGCTTCCGCCGTTTCTGTCCATGTACATGCCGGGGCCGGTTCCGTAAACCGTTACGGCACATCGCACAGCTGATTTAACAGCAATTACTATACCGGTGTGAAAGAAAAAAAGCCGATATAACGCAACCTTTTGTATTTTAATGAGAAAGAAGGGGCGTTTTCACAGGTGTTGACGGCAGTTGGGTCTTGTAGTATTTAAACAAATGTTTAATTTTTCGCACTTTTTTAACAACTGTTTAAACACTCCTGGGGAAGGATGCGGGAATGGATGACCATGAGATGAACACATTCTGGAAGAAAATTGTCAACACGATTAATGACGGATTGATCTTTGTCGGGCCGGAAGGAACGATTTTAATGGTCAACAAAGCGTTTGAAACCCTCACCGGTTACTTTTCCGATGAGGTGGTGGGCATGTCCTGCGATATGCTGGCGTGTGACGTGTGTGAACAGACCATGAAAACAGACGGTTCATCTGCATGGTGCAAACTTTTTGAACCCGGTCAGCAGGATATGAAAAGGTGCCGGTGTCTTATCCGATGCAAGGACGGCAGCTTCCTGCCGGTTCTGAAAAATGCGTCGGTTTTCCATGATGAAAACCGGCGGGCCATCGGCGTTGTGGAAACTCTGACGGATATTTCAGAGCTGGAAAGTCTGGACAATAAAGTCAGGATGCTTTCAAAACAGTATGATTTGCAGAATGGATTCTGGGGAATGGTGGGAAAATCTCCTGAAATGCAGCAGGTGTTTGATATGATCCGAAAAGCGGGAAAGAGCCATGCACCCGTCATCATTTTCGGGGAGAGCGGCACCGGTAAAGAGCTGGTGGCCAATGCGGTGCATATGTGCGGCTTGCGTAAAAACGGGCCGTTTATCCAGCTTAACTGTGCGGCCCTGAATGAAGCGGTTCTGGAAAGCGAGTTGTTCGGTCATGCAAAAGGCGCGTTCACCGGGGCTTACAGTGACAGGACCGGCCGGTTCGAAGCGGCAAACCATGGCGATTTTTTCCTTGACGAGATCGGGGATATCCCGCTCTCCATACAGACAAAGCTTTTAAGAGTACTGGAGTCGGGACAGTTCGAAAGGGTCGGGGAGATTACCCCCGTAAAAGTCGATGTACGTATCATTACCGCCACAAACCGGGAGCTTGACAGGCTTGTCGAGAACAGGGAGTTCCGGCAGGATCTTTTTTTCAGGATCAATGTGATTCCGGTGTATCTCCCTTCGCTGCGGAAGCGGAAAGAAGACATTCCGCTGCTGGTAAGCGCTTTTATTGAATCGCTCAACATGAAAACCGGCAAAAACATATCGAACCTGGATCAGGCCGCCATGGAGGCGGTCATGGATTTTCACTGGCCGGGGAATATAAGGGAACTCAAAAATGCAATGGAGTATGCCTACGTGACAGCCGAAGGGCCGACGATCCGGTTGGCGCACCTGCCCCAGAAATTATACAGCCGTACGGATAATCCTGAATCGTCTCTTGAGTCATCGCCCGTAACTGCCGGTCAAGCCGATCCTGATGAAAAAACCGCCCTGCTGCGGGCCCTGAAGAAAACAGGGGGCAACCAGACAAAAGCGGCTGACATTCTGGGTGTCAACCGGGTAACCGTCTGGAACCGCATGAAAAAGTACGGCATCGATATCCAAAAGGTGATGTCTGCCTGATATCCTTTTGAAAAGGATACAGACCGGTCGCAAGCCTTTCCGGCTTTAGACCGGTAGAAGAACGGCACATGTTACGACGGTTTCCCTTTTTCTCATTAACGCCTGCGCAATTTATCGGGTAACAATTGATTGGTCATTTCAAAACGGGGGCTATACACCCGGTTACAACCGGCAACGATTGAAACACTGACGTGTTTTTGTTTTGCATGGAGTCGCATCTCTTGCGAGCCCGGCCTACGGCCGGAAGAATAAGCCACCCGCTTTGCGGGTGGTCGTTGACTTTTGGGACTTTTATCAGCTTCCTTTATCAATAAACGCTTTTCTAACAAAAGTCAATTTTTTTACCTTGACACCTTATTTATTAGTTAGTATAGCTTTTATGAAGATACTTTCTTGCTCGCGGCTGGCGCTGTTTCAGCGTTCTGTTTTTCGGTTGACGCGTCATCAACCCGCTAAAAAGGAGGTCGCCATGAAGAGATTAAAACGAATCGTTTTCATTTTCATTCTGATCACCCCTTTTCTCCTGGTTTCCTTAAGCGTCGCCCGGCCGGCGAAACCGGGCCCGAACTTTGTGTGGGTTGCCCCCTGCGTGGCCCCCGGCGG
>CAYZHB010000232.1:0-2586 GCA_964478245.1 uncultured Desulfobacterales bacterium
AACAAATTCACCATAGGTTCATACCGGGCATCTCTGTCAATTCCCCCCTGAATTTGATATAGTAAAATCCTTTTTTTGTAAACGGTAATTTTTCACTTGAACACGGCATGATTGCCCTGAAAACACTTACGGCAGGCACCTTGTATTTCTGAACCATGCCCTGCCGGGGAAAGGAAAATATGAAAGTCGGCATTATCGGTCTGCCCCAGACCGGAAAAAAAACACTGTTTAAGGTACTCACGGGCATGGAACCGGGGGATCAGCCCAAAGGTGCGCAGCCCGTCCAGGGTATGGCTGAAATAATCGACTCGCGCTTTGACAACCTGGTTGACATGTACAATCCCAAAAAAGAGGTGCGGGCCCGCATCAACCTGGCCCTGCTTCCCGACCTTGAAAAAGCCGCCATTTCCAGGGGCGACGTGTTCAGGGATATTGCGGACACGGACGCGGTCTGCCACGTGCTCCGCTGCTTTGAAGATGATGCCGTCTATCACCCGGACGGGTCGGTCGACCCGCTGCGGGATCTCGACACGATCAACAGTGAACTGATCCTTCACGACCAGATATTTGCGGAAAAACGCATTGAAAGAATCGAAGAACTTTTAAAAAAGAAAAAAGACAAGGACCAGGCAGCCGAACTCGAGCTGATGAAGCGGATGAAAGCCCATCTCGAGCTTGAAAAACCGCTGCGGCTCATGGAAATTTCAGAGAATGAAGCCCTCATGATCAAAAGCTATCCCTTTATCACCCTGAAAGAGATGATCCTCGCCCTGAACGTCTCTGAGGACCGGCTGGGGGACAAAAGCTATCTCGAGACCTTCGGGGACCGGTTGGAATCGGACAGGATGGAAGCCATGACCGTCTCGGCAAAGGTGGAATCGGAAATCGTCTCCCTTGATTCGCAAGCGGAAAAAGAGGCGTTCTTCCGGGAGCTGGGAATCGAAGAAACCGCCCTCGAGACCCTGACAAGGCTGTGCCTCAGGGCGCTCGGCCTCATCTCCTTTTTCACGGTGGGCGAAGATGAAGTGCGGCAGTGGCTTGTGAGAAAGTCCGCCGGCGCCGCCAGGGCGGCCGGCGTGATCCATTCGGACATGGAACGAGGCTTCATCCGCGCGGAAGTGATGAAGTATGCCGAACTGATATCATATAAAACCGAAGCGGCGCTGAAAAAGGCGGGAAAAATGAACATAGAGGGCAAAGACTACACGGTGGAAGACGGCGATATCCTCAATATCCGCTTTAACGTGTAAGTTTGCAACTCGCCAGTGTTTTACCCCACTTATTGTTTTTGACGCTACCAAATCCTTTCGATAGCATATTGTGACAACGCTTTATCAGCACTCATAAGAGGGATATCTTCTACGATTGCTTGAGAAACCAGTAATCTGTCAAACGGATCATGGTGATGATACGGCAGTTCAGCCACCTGCAGGGCATGTTCCAATTCAACAGGCAGAAGGCTTAACTGATTTTTCCGGATCTGGCTTTTCAGAAAAGTATCAGGCGGGTGACGCAACTCCAGTTTACTGATGCTCCATTTGATGCTGATTTCCCAGCAACTGGCTACACTTAAAAAAAATTCGGACTCTCCATCTAAAAAAAGATCTACAGCTGTCTTGCTGATTTTACCGATATCCCCATTGACAAACCATAGAAAAGCGCAGGTATCCAGCAGTATTTTCATTAGGAATATTCTTTAAACTCATCTGGAATGTTCTTAAACCCTTCTTTTATGAGAATTTCTCCCTGGGCGGTGCCGATTTTTCTTTGAAATCTTTTTTTATGGGGAATCAGGTGGACAAGCGGTTGTTTTCCTTTCACGATTATGATTTCCTCCCCGTCAATAGCCGTCTGCAGCAATTCAGGGAGCCTTGATTTTGCCTCCCGGAGACTGATTTGATGTGCCATAACCTGATTTTCCTCCTGCTCTTTACACTATGGATGCGACTAATCCCAGGCATTCTGAAAAATTTGTCCTGTACTTAAATATAATACACATTTTAAGGACATATGCAATATTTAAGTCCAGGCGATACGATAAATTTGTTCTCTACAGGCAATCCTGCCCAGGCAAGTATTAACGAGGTAAACCCCACGCCGCTCAACTATAAGCTGCTTCTAAGGTTTTATAATCTAAAACGCCCCGGCATTTTTCACGATGGCGTCTATTTCGGTTTTGCCGGCAAAGGCGGTCAGGGCCTGCCGCGCCTGGGCCATATCCCTGTAGCGCCCCGTCCTTACCGTGTACCAGGGCTTGTCTTTATCCCTTCTGTTGTCAAAGGGGACGATCTTTGCCTCGTACCCTTTTTCCGCCAGTTGTTTCACCATTTTTTCCGCATTGCCGCGGTTCTGGAACGCCCCGGCCTGCAGGGTGTACCGCCCCGCTTTACCTGCCGCTGCCGTATTGTCCGCCTGAAACGGGCCGGCATCTTCCGCAGAAGAACTGCCCGCTGCCTTTTGTTCCGCCGATGGCGGGCTTTCACCCCCTGCAGTCGACCTGTCTCCTGTCGAAGGCGGACTGTCACCCCCTGCAGTCGACCTGTCCTTGGTCGAAGGCGGACTGTCAGCTGCCTGAGGTGAATCCTC
>CAYZHB010000233.1:0-2549 GCA_964478245.1 uncultured Desulfobacterales bacterium
ATATGCAGTCAGTCAGACGGCTCAAAATCGGGACGGGCCATAATTACAATTGCTGGTGGATAATGGCATTATTCCCGCCGGGTCCGGTAGAGCCGCAGGCTGTTGGTGACAACGGAGATGCTGCTCATGGCCATGGCAAGGGCCGCCAGTATGGGATGAAGCTGCCTGAGGATCATGGGTACGCCCGGAAAAGGGGCCAGAACACCCGCCGCCACCGGTATCAGTACGGAATTGTAGACAAAGGCGAAAAACAGGTTCTGCCGGATGGTGTCCATGGTGTGTCGGCTGATTTTCACCGCTTTTGATACCCCGGTCAGGCTGCCCGAGGACAGGATAATGTCCCCCGCTTCAATGGCCACATCCGTACCCGTGCCGATGGCGATCCCGATATCGGCCACGGCGAGCGCCGGGGCGTCATTGATGCCGTCGCCCACCATGGCCACCTTTTCACCGTTTTCCTGAAGCTTCTGTATAATGGCGGATTTTTCCTCGGGCTTCACTTCGGCATACACCTCGTCAATTTGAACCATGTCTGCAATGGCCCGGGCGGTTGTGCTGTTGTCGCCGGTGAGCATGATCACTTTGAGCTTTTCGGTGTGCAGAGCGCTGATGGCGTCCGCCGAATCGGGCTTCAGCGTGTCCGATACCGATATGACGCCGGCGGCCGTGCCGTCGATACTGATACACATCACGGTTTTCCCTTCCTGCTGAAGGGTATCGATCGTGTCCTGCGCCCCTGAAAGGTCGATTTCCATCTGTTCGATCCACGCGGGTTTGCCCACCAGCACCTCCCGGTCTTCTACCCGGGCGCTGACCCCGGCGCCGCTCAGTGCGGCAAAATTTTTCGGAGATACAAGATCGAGCGCTCTTGAAACAGCCGCTGCCACCACCGCTTTTCCGATGGGATGCTCCGATCCCTTTTCCACTGAAGCGGCTGTCCGCAGAAGGTCGTCTTCAGTACCGGCCGCATCCCCGAACAGGATAATGTCGGCAACAGACGGTTTTCCCACAGTGAGGGTGCCGGTTTTGTCCAGCACCACCGTATCGAGTTTGTTGCTCTCTTCCAGGACCTCGCCTTTTTTGAACAGGATGCCCTGTTCCGCCCCTTTGCCGGTTCCGGCCATGATGGCCGTGGGGGTGGCCAGTCCCAGGGCGCAGGGGCAGGCAATCACCAATACGGCCACCAGCCGGATCAGCGAGGGAACGAACGCGCCGGTGACCCCCCACCAGATACCGAACGTCACCAGTGCGGCCAGGATGACGGCAGGCACGAAAACAGCGGATACCCGGTCGGCGACCGCCTGGATCGGGGCGCGGCTTCCCTGGGCTTCCTGTACAAGCTTGATAATCTGGGCAAGGGCCGTGTCCCTGCCGACACGGGTGGCCTGAAATGTCAGGATGCCGACTGTGTTGATGGTGCCGCCGGTCACCGTATCCCCCTCTGATTTGTCAACGGGCAGGGGTTCGCCGGTGATCATGGATTCGTCAACCGAGGAGTGCCCTTTGATGATCGTTCCGTCCACCGGGATGCGTTCGCCGGGCCGGACCAGGATGGTGTCGTTGATCTGCAGCCCCGACACCGGGATTTCCCGTTCTTCACCGTCACTGACAAGTGTCGCCGTCTTGGGCCGCATATCCATGAGCTTCCGGATGGCGCCGCCTGTTTTACCCTTGGTCCGGGCTTCGAGCATTTTGCCGAGTTTGATCAGGGTGATGATAACGGCGGATGTTTCAAAGTAGACATGATCGCCGGCCGAAGGGAACAGCATGACGGCGACCGAGTAGAAATAGGCCACGGAAGAGCCCATGGCGACGAGCACATCCATGTTGGCGCTCTTGTTCCTGAGACTTTTGTAACCACCGGTATAGTAATCCATGCCGGTGTAGAACTGAACCGGCGTGGCAAGGAGGAAAAACAGGAAATTCATCCAGGCGGCATGGCTCCAGGGGCCGAGCAGGCCGAAATCCCTTGACATGCTTAAAATGAAAAGGGGCAGGGCGAACACCACGCCGACAATGAATTTCCGGGTCTGGTCCCGAATTTCAGCCTGCCGGGCCGCAGTCTCTGCGTCTTCCACTTCTTCGTTTTCCTCGGGCAGCACCGCATCAAACCCCAGTTCCCTGATCGCTGCCGCGATATCGTTCAGGTCGGATACCGACGGAACGTATTCCACAAACGCCTTTTCGCTTGCAAAGTTGACCACGGTGCTGATGACGCCGGGTACTTTCAGCGGCAGCTGCTTTTCGATGCGGGCCGCGCAGTTGGCACAGGTCATGCCGGTAACCGGCAGTGTCATTGTTTTTTCACTCATAACCGCATCCTTTCTCTGTTTCAAAGTCTTCCCTGCACGTGTTCATATGGTTCGATACCAGCCGATATGCATTGAAACAATTGCGTATTAAGAAATGCAAACACCATGCCGGAAGTGGGGCAAATCTGTTTAGGGGTCAATTCCGGACAGGCGGGCGGCGGGGTGCTTCAGGACTCACAGAACCACGGCTAATTTGTTCTATGCCATGGGCAGGTGGCGGGGAACTTCCTCTGCCTC
>CAYZHB010000234.1:0-2528 GCA_964478245.1 uncultured Desulfobacterales bacterium
CTGGGTCGTTCTCTAAAGCCCGGCAAGCCAGGCCCTAAACCGAAAAACCAATAAGAGATTGTTTTGAATTATGTATGGTGTCCCCGGAATTGGCGGAATTGGCAACGGAAGTCATATCACTGGCTTCGTTCAGGTTCACATCGATATTCCCTGTGTAAGATCCGGCGTTGAACGTCTCAAGGCCGGTACCGACATCGGCCATGGTCAGAGAGCCTTCACCGTCTACGGTAATGGCCGTGGCATCGTCCGATCCGAGATCCACCACATTATCGCCGGTGGTGGTCAGGTTCAGTTCCTCGATGTTGTCTGCGGTTACGGTCACCACTTCTTCTTCGTCATCACCGGTAGTGGCCGGGTCGTCAATGACGCCCACACTGTTCAGCGATACGTTGAGGGCATCGGAAGTGTCGTCAATTACATCGGACTCGGTGTCAAAGGCCACCGTCAGGTTGCCTGAGGCCTGGTCGTTAACCGTGATTTGGGCCCCCGCGTCGATCAGGTCGGCCAGGTTCACGGCCGCGTTGCCGTTGTTGAGCACGTATTCTTCCACGCCGGTGACGCCGCTGGCATCAAAGGTCCGGGCAATGGAGCCGCTGTTGGTGAGTGCCACCGTCTCCAGGTTCTGCAAACCACCATCTTCGGAAAAGCCGGTAAAATTGCCCTGCATGTCCACGTTCAGGGTATCTTCTCCGTCGCCGCCGTCCAGGTTATCGTCTGCATCCAATGTCCGGGCGGAGGACAAGGAAGAGGAAACTGCTTCAATGGTGTTGTCACCCTCAGTGCTCTGGAAAATCTCGTCCCAATCTTCCGGAGTCTCGGGGGCTTCAGGGCCTACAAAGTCGGTATCTTCAGTGAGCGTGAAGATTTCAACGCTGGTGTCGTTCACCGTGACATCAGCGGACGCTTCACCGTTATCCAGTGCTATAGTCAGTGTCTCTTCGCCTTCAGTGGCTTCGTCTGCCGTCAAAGCAACATCGATAGTCGCAGTGCCATCAGCGCCTACTACAGCTGTGCCGGTCAGCTCGCCATCAACATCCTCTGCGTCAACACCGGAGATGGTGTAAGCCACCTCGGTGCCTTCGGCAACGTTCTCGGTTTCGAGGGTGAAGGTGACCGTGCTGCCTTCGTCAACAGACTCCGCACCTGCAGTGAGCGTGAAGATTTCTTCCGGTTCTTCAACCAGCCAGCTTTCCCAGCCGTAGCTGCCGACGCCTTCCACATAGGTCTGAACCCAGAGTTCACTGCCGGCATCATCCAGATCAAAGGTGAGCTGATCCAGGTTTTCCGCTTGAACCCAGCCGTTGCCGTATTCGTTCAGGGCGCTGGTGTCCACATAGCTGCCGGTGTAATCGCCGCCGTCTTCGGAGCCGATCCAGAGCTGGTACCAGGTGCCTTCAGCCAGATTGGCATCGGTGAACATTTCATCCATGGGCGTATCCGCGGCGATGGTCTGGGTGGGGGTTACCCCGTCGATGTCGGTGAAGGTAATATCACCGGGCTCTGACCAATCACTGGAACCGTCGGTTGCATTCCAGGTTTTGACATACAGCAGCTCATCATTGGCCTGGGCAAAGTCCGGCAGGAGGCTTTCCAGGTCGTCGGCTTCGATCCAGCCGTTGCCGTAGTCGTTGAACATGCTGGTGTCAACCAATGACCCGCTTCCGTCCCCGTCACTGGTATAAAGCTGATACCAGGTGGTGCTGGCGTCATCGTCTGTGAAAAGATCCGCAAAAGTTGCGTCTGCCGTAGCAGCATTAAAAGTAATCGCCATGTTTTTCTCTCCTTCTTTTCTGGTTAAAAATTCTGTTCAGATGCCGTCATCTGAAACAGGCCATTTTTTTACTTTACAAAACATCTCCTATCTTTTAATTCATCCGCAATCCCCTTGTCAAGAAAAAAACACGGCGCGGATAAAATAAAACACGGGAAAACCGGTGTTACAATACATGTTATAAAGCCTGCAAATTTTATACCGGGTCAGAGCGCAGCGGCCGGCGGCCGCACAGACCTGACTTAAAGGCGGGAACGGGTGCCTTTTCTCTGAAGAAGTGCCGGCGGTGGTGGCAATCAGACAGGGGTGGTGGCATTTAACCATTCGGGGGGGTGCCCATTAGGTACTTGAGATTGCTGGCGGTCTGGCGGGCGTCGAAAAGGGCGTTGGTATATTCGGACCGGGCCCGGGTCAGCCGGGCCAGGGCGTCCAGCACGGCCGGGGTGGTGGAAACGCTTTTTTCAAGCCGCATTTTTTCCCGGCTGTAGTGTTCCTCAGCCGCTTCAAGGGCGTCGGATGCGGTACTGATCCGTACCCGGGATTCGGAAAGGGCAATGACCGCTTCCTTGATTCTGGACCGGATCTCGTTTTTGGCCGCAGCGATTTTCTGTTCGAGGCGCTTGATCTCGGTCAGGTACTGCAGGCGGGTGTACCAGGCCTTTCCCCCGTCAAAAAGCGTCCAGGTAAAGGAGAGCTGGGCCTGCCAGTAGCGGTTGCGCTGATCCCGGTCATAGGATTCGCCCAGGATATCGGTGCC